>CABUZJ010000002.1 GCA_902496015.1 uncultured Eubacteriales bacterium | reverse complement strand
CTTCGAATTAAACCACATGCTCCACCGCTTGTGCGGGTCCCCGTCAATTCCTTTGAGTTTCATTCTTGCGAACGTACTCCCCAGGTGGAATGCTTAATGCGTTTGCGGCGGCACCGAATGACTTTGTCACCCGACACCTAGCATTCATCGTTTACCGCGTGGACTACCAGGGTATCTAATCCTGTTTGCTCCCCACGCTTTCGAGCCTCAGCGTCAGTTATGTTCCAGAAAGTCGCCTTCGCCACTGATGTTCCTCCTAATATCTACGCATTTCACCGCTACACTAGGAATTCCACTTTCCTCTCCCACACTCTAGTCTTCCAGTATTAAATGCAATTCCGGAGTTAAGCCCCGGGCTTTCACATTTAACTTAAAAAACCGCCTACACTCCCTTTACGCCCAGTCATTCCGGACAACGCTTGCCCCCTACGTATCACCGCGGCTGCTGGCACGTAGTTTGCCGGGGCTTTCTTCTAAGGTACCGTCATTTGTTTCTTCCCTTAGAACAGAAGTTTACAACCCGAGGGCCTTCATCCTTCACGCGGCGTTGCTGGGTCAGAGTTTCCTCCATTGCCCAATATTCCCCACTGCTGCCTCCCGTAGGAGTCTGGACCGTATCTCAGTTCCAGTGTGGCCGATCACCCTCTCAGGTCGGCTACTGATCGTTGCCTTGGTGGTCCATTACATCACCAACTAGCTAATCAGACGCGAGCCCATCCTATACCAGTAAACCCTTTCACCCCTGCACCATGCGGTGCTGTGGTCATATTCGGTATTAGCAGCCGTTTCCAACTGTTATCCCAATGTATAGGGCAGGTTGCTCACGCGTTACTCACCAGTCCGCCACTAAGAACTCAGGGGCAAGCCCCTTTGTTCTCCGTTCGACTTGCATGTGTTAAGCACGCCGCCAGCGTTCGTCCTGAGCCAGAATCAAACTCTAATGTTTATAATCTAACTAAGAACTAACTTTATACTGACGTAAAAATTAGTAAAGTTTCTACTTTATGTGTTTTTACACTTTAAAGAAATTAACAAGAAATCGTTTAATATGTTAATAAAAAACCTTGTACAATTTCAACTATTCACTTGTCAAAGAACATTTTGTTATCACATTGGGTGACAACGACTATATATTAGCACACCGTATAAAATAAGTCAACACTTTTTTTAAAAATTTTTAAAAAATTTTTTAAGATTTCAGCAATCTTCGATAATATTAGAAAAAATCTAACAAAAAGTGCTTTAATGCGGTTTGCGTGATTAAATAATACCATAATAAAAAATAAATTTCAAGCCTTTTAAAAATTTAATATTGCTTAAATATTATGTTAATTAACCAATTATCATTATTTCATAAACTTAGAATTGATTTTTATTTAATCTTTTACACTACAATTATTAATATTCTTTACAACTCAACTAAATTTTGCTATCATTAACTAATAAAAGGAGTAAACCAATGGAACATAAAAATCTGCCTGATAATGAATTTAATGAATACTATAAAAAATCTTGTGAACTTGCAAAAAATATCAAAGAAAAAAATTTAAAGGTTAAGGTGTAAAAAATATGGATAAAATTTATATCGCATTAGATTCAGACATAGTGCGCACTTTAACGATTTTAGAACCTTATGCTAAATTAAAAAACCTACCAGTTTTACCAAAAAATCCCACTATTCAAAAGTATGGCCCCATTTTATGCAAATTACTCAACAAATCACAAGCAGATGTTTTGCGATTATTAGTTACATCAACTGTTTATCATGAAGTTAAACATATTCCCGAAGTTGTTGATTTTATTGAAAGAAATTGTTATTTCCCAAATAGTGAAAACCTTGAAGATGAAATTTATATAAACAATATAAGAAATTTAGCATATACATATTGTGGAATAAATGACAATAATTCAAGCAAGTTTAGAAGGTATCCTTTTGATGTTAGATATGTTGCAGAATTTAATAGATATTGCCCTTGTAATGATAGTTACATTATGGCAGAAGCAACAGTTGAAAATGCAATCCTTTTAACTGCAAATCAAAAAGATTTTATCTTTCTTAAATCTTATGATAATAATAATAATAATATAATAGCAAAAGAAATAATGGAAATTAATAAAAGACTAGGATATGATACTGACAATGGTTTTGTTTCTTTTCCATTAGGGATTAAAGAACTCGAATATTTTTTGTCTACTGGCATTAAAAATTTAAAAAATCAAACTAGTAATATTAAATATAAAGAATAATAATTAAAAAGACCTAATATAGTATAGGTCTTTTTATATTTTAGTAATATAGTGTAACAATAAATAGTAAAGTTTTATTTTTAATGTAATTATATTTATTGAATATTTTTTATTAATTTTTTAAGAACTTTAATTGTATCATCGCATTTGCAAATAATTTTTTCACCAGTTTTTCTAATCTCAATCTCTACTTCGCCTTGTTCAAGAGTCCTTCCAACAGTAACTCTTAGCGGAACGCCGATAAGTTCAAAGTCATTAAATTTGACACCTGCCCTAACATTTCTGTCGTCAAGTAAAACTGGTATCCCCTCTTCTTCAAGACTATTATATATTTGCTCTGCAAATTTAACTTGCTCTTCTTTCTTATTATCTATAATAATAACATCAACTTTAAAAGGTGCAATATTCATAGGCAAAACCAAACCTTTTTCATCATGATGTTGGTCAATAATTGAAGCAACACATCTTTCAAGCCCAATTCCATAACAGCCCATTTCCATTAATTTGCTCTTACCATCGGCATCAACAAAAGTTGTGTTAAATTTAGAAGTGTATCTTTGACCCAAGGCAAAAACATGGCCTAATTCATTACCCATAGCCACATTAAGTTTGTTTCCGCAAACTGGGCAAATATCATTCCCATCCGCAAATCTTATATCTGCCCAATCATGTTTTAATAAATCACTAACATTAACATCAATTAAATGATAATCTTTTTTATTTGCACCAATAACAAAATTTTGCATTGCCTTAACTTCGTTATCTATAACAATCTTAACATTACTTAAATTTCCTATTGGACCAACAAAGCCCATAATAGAACCTATGTTTTTTATGTCTTTTTCATCTGCAAGGTCAAATTCAACTGCATGTAGTAAATTTTTTAATTTCACCTCATTTACCTGCCTATCCCCACGAACAACAGCCATAACAAGGTTACCATCTGCTTTGTAAACCATGCTTTTTAAAAAATTGTTAGCAGAAGTAGATAAATATTTGCAAAGTTCTGAAATTGAATGAACATTAGGAGTATAAACTTCTTTAAAGTTGCCTTTGAAAGTGGTATTTTCTACATAATTATCTACAATTGCAACAGTTTCAAGATTTGCCCCAAATTTGCAATGATTACAAAATGCAATTTCAGCTTCGCCTTCATTTGTTACTGCCATAAATTCATGGCAATATCTTCCACCCATAACGCCCATATCTGCAACAACAGGCACCGTTTTAATTCCCATTTTTTCAAACATTTCATTATAAACTTGAACCATTTGAGCATAATATTTATCTAAATCTTGTGTGTTTGCATGAAAACTATAAGCATCTTTCATTGTAAATTCTCTTGCTCTAACAAGTCCATTCCTTGGGCGGATTTCATCACGGTGTTTTTGTTGAATTTGATAAATGCTAAATGGTAAATCATTATAACTTTTAACATAACTACCAGCAACTAAAGTTGCATATTCTTCATTCGTTGGGCTTATTGCATAATCATTGCCATTTCTATCGCAAACCTTAAACATTTCTTTCCCAAAAGCTTTCCATCTTTCGCTTTGTTCTAAAATATCACGGCTAACTAAAATTGGGAATTTCATTTCATTGCAACTAACCTTATCCATTCCACGCCTTAATATGTAACTAACTTTTCTTAAAATCATATTAAAATAAGGCAAATAATAAAACAACCCAGAACTAACTTTTTTAATCATTCCCGCACGAACCATATAACTCATAGCAGTACTATCACAATCGTTTGGTGTTTCTTTTTGTGTTGGTAATAAAAATTTACTATATCTCATGTATCTCTCCTAAATATGATTAGTTTAAATTATTTTATTAATATTGTCAATAAGTGTTATAAGTTCAGGAAACTTAACATATCCAGATTCGGCATCAAA
Source organism: uncultured Eubacteriales bacterium (assembly GCA_902496015.1). Taxonomy (GTDB): domain Bacteria; phylum Bacillota; class Clostridia; order Christensenellales; family UBA1242; genus UMGS2070. Next base: position 210,107 of record CABUZJ010000002.1, on the reverse strand, counting down.
ATGCCCTGCTCCTTCAATTTCATGTTTTTTAGCTCCCACACTTTCACAAAAATTATCAAAAATTTCATCACTAACAAATGGATCATTTGAAGAACACATACAATGATAAAATTTTACAAATCTCTCAATTTTTTGCAATTTATCGGTTCTTATAATAAAAGATTTATTCAGTTGGTCTTGCTCCATTCCAAGCATAGTATTAAATGGTGCAACAGCAATAATGCCTTCAATTTGAATTTTATTTTGAATAATAAACCTTGTTGCAAAAACACAACTGACATCATGACAAATGATTGTTGTTTCCTTTCCAATCATACCCGCATTCTTATATGCAATTAATATTTTTTCCCACGCCTTATAATTGCAATATTCCCCTTGTGGCAAATAAGGAACACAAGCATTAAAACCTTTTGCTTCAATTTCATCTTTTACCCATTTATACCAATTGTCATAAGGCGTATTTGCACTGCCAGAAAGTATTATATAATTTTTCATAATGGTATCCCCTTTAAAAATTTACTATCTTAATTTTCACTTTATGTTAATTTGAAAAATAATTAAGCCCCATTGCATTTCTAACTCTTTGAATGGTTTGCCCAGCTACTTTTCTAGCATAACAAGAACCAACTTTAAATGCTTCTTGCACTTTATCAAAATCTTTTTCTAATTGTTTTCTTCGCTCTCTAATTGGCGCTAAAAATTCTTGCATAACTTCATTCAAATATTTTTTGCAGGTAACATCACCCAATCCCCCGCGTTCGTAGTGTGCTTTCATTTCTGCAATTTTTTCTTTGTCCTTGCCAAACACGTCTAAATAAATAAACACAGGGTTGTTTTTAGTCTGGCCCTTATCTTCTACTCTTAAATGATTAGGGTCAGTATACATAGACATAATCTTTTTTCTAATCCCTTCAGGCTCATCTGCTAAATAAATGCAATTATTTAAAGACTTACTCATTTTTGCGTTACCATCGGTGCCAACCAATCTTCTTTCATTCTTTTTGCTAGAAAGCAATTCCTTGGGTTCAACTAAACAATCTCCATAAATTTTATTAAATGAACGAACAATTTCTCTGCATTGTTCAAGAAGAGGCAACTGGTCTTCTCCCACAGGCACAACTTTTGCATCAAATGCAGTAATATCACTTGCCTGACTAATAGGGTAAGTTAAAAACCCAACGGGAATATTAGAGCCAAATCCCCTTTCTTTAATTTCTGTTTTAACAGTTGGGTTGCGTTCTAGTCTTGCAAGAGTTACTAAATTTTGATAATACATAGTAAGTTCAGCAAGTTCTGGAACTTGCGACTGAATAAACAAAGTGCTTTTAGCAGGGTCTAGCCCACATGCCATAAAATCAAGCATTAATTCTTTTACGCTCTGTTTAATCTTTTCAGGATTGTTAGCATTATCTGTTAATGCCTGAGTATCTGCAATAAAAATAAAACATTCATATTCCCCGCTATCTTGCAATTCTTTCAAATTCTTTAATGCACCAATGTAATGCCCAACATGTAATTTCCCAGTTGGTCTTAATCCTGATAATAATCTAATTTTATTTTCCATATCTAATGTCCTTATTTAATTTTTAATTACTTCGTCAATTGCTCCGCCCCCAAGGCAATATTTTTCATCATAAAAAACAACATATTGCCCCAGTGTTATTGCACGCTGTTTTTCTTTAAAATCAACTTTAACTTTGCCATCGTCTAAAATTGTAACATGCACCTTTTGTTCGGGTTGACGATATCTAAATTTTGCAAAACAATCAAACTCATTTTTTTCAGGTTTTTCAGGTATCCAATTAACTTTATATGAAATTAATCCATCACTTAAAATTTCATCACCTTCACCTTGTGTAACATATAAAATATTTTTCTTTAAATCTTTATCTACAACAAACCAGCCTTTACCATTGCCATCTTTGCTTCCACCAATTCCAAGCCCACGGCGTTGCCCAATAGTGTAATACATTAAGCCATCATGTTTTCCAACCACTTTCCCTGAACGCAAATCAACCATATCTCCCTGTTGGGCTGGTAAATATTTTTGTAAAAATTTCTTGAAATTTCGCTCACCAATAAAACATATTCCTGTGCTATCTTTCTTTTTTGCCGTAGCAAGATCATGCTCGGCAGCAATTTTTCTTATTTCTGTTTTTTCCAAATTTCCAATTGGAAACATAACTTTACTTAATTGTTCTTGACTTAACTGATTTAAAAAGTATGTTTGGTCTTTATTTTTATCTTTTGCTTTTGCTAAATAAAATTTGCCATTCTTTTCTTCCACATTAGCATAATGCCCAGTTGCTACATAATCAGCCCCAATCTTTTTAGCAAACTTTAAAAATGGACCAAACTTGATTTCTCTATTACACAAAACATCAGGATTAGGAGTTCGACCTTTTTTATATTCGCTTAAAAATTCGGCAAAAACATTGTCCATATATTCTTTCGCAAAATTAACACTATAATAAGGAATTTTAAGTTTAGAAGCCACTTTTTTCACATCAGCATAATCGTCTGCCGAAGTGCAAACTCCATTTTCATCTTCTTCTTCCCAGTTGTTCATAAACAAGCCAACAACATTATAACCCTGCTCAACCAAAAGCAAAGCCACCACGCTTGAATCAACACCACCACTCATTCCAACAACAACTGTAATGTCACTATTATTCATTATATTTTCGTCTGCCTCGTTTTCTTTGATTTTTTTCGTGCTTTGCGCTCTTCATAAGGCACAAACCATTCATTAATATTTATATATTTTTTACCAAGTTTTTTCCTTGTTTGTAAATTAAGTTTGCAAATAAATTTAAGACTGCTTTCTCTAAATTTATATCTATATGTTAAAATAGAAATAAAATCCCATATCCACATTGAAACAACTACAAAACCAAGACCACCCCCAACAGAAAGGTCAATAACGCCTTTAAGTTGCGGAATTGAAATAACAGTTAATGCAATAAATAATGAAATTGTCACAAACACGCCTTTTTTATAATTTTTTGCATAATAGTTATGTGCTCCAAATATTCCAAAAAATAAACACAACAACAAAAGTGTTAAATGGTTAACATAATTTGGCTCAACAACAGCTGCCTTATTAACTTCTTTTTTTATTTTCTTTCTTGCAAGATAAAGGTCAGCCCATTTATAAATTTCCCACCATTCAATTTTTTCTTCGTTACCTTCTCCCCTTGCTTTTTTTTCACTATAATTTGCTTTTGCACCTTCAAAAAAAGTCACATCATCAGTGTTTATTGAATATTCACCATTTCCTGCGTCTTCAACTTGTGGTTTTTCTTGATTTTTTTTCTTATGCGCATGCCTTTTGGGTTTTATTAAATTTACATTTTCCGCATTTTCGTTATTAAAATTTGTTATTTCATTCTCATTATCATATTTATTGTTTATATTTTGCAAATTTACATCATTTTCTAAATCACTTTTATTTTCTTCATCTTTTTCACTATTTAATTGTTCACTGCTTGCCACAATTGTTTTATCCAAAGATTTAACATCACTGTTAACTAGGTCATGTTTCACTTCATCAACTTCAAGTTCTGCTTTATTATTTTTTAAAACTTCGCCACAAAAAGGACAAACAGCATCTTTGCTATTTATAAACTGTGCACAATTAGGACAAACTTTTCTAAAACCCATAGTCTTCTCCAATTATTTTTATATTAACACACTTTTAATAATTTGTCCAATACTTAATAAAAATAAGGCTAAAAAATAAGAAAGCTTAAACTTTCTTACTCTTAATTTTAAACTAATTTGCAAACCTTGCCAATGTGCTCAATTAGATCAAGCACTTTGCAAGAATAACCCCATTCATTATCATACCAAGCAATAAGTTTAACGAATGTTGGATTAAGCATAATGCCTGCTGTAGCATCGAACAAACAAGTGCAAACTTCATCAACAACATCTTGACTAACAATTGCATCTTCTGTATAACCTATAATATTTTTATATTTTCCAGTAGATGCCTTTTCCATTACTTTGCAAATTTCTTCATAAGTTGTTGGTTTTGCAAGTCTGCAAGTTAAATCAACTACACTACAATCAGCAGTTGGAACCCTAAAAGACATACCCGTTAATTTACCTTTAAGTTCAGGCATAACTTCACCCACGGCCTTTGCTGCCCCTGTGCTAGACGGAATAATGTTTATTAGTGCAGACCTTCCTCCACGCCAATCTTTTTTACTAGCCCCATCAACAGTAAGTTGTGTTGCCGTTGTTGCATGCACTGTTGTCATAAGTCCTTCAACAATACCAAAATTTTCATTTATAACTTTTGCAAGTGGTGCCAAGCAATTAGTTGTGCAACTTGCGTTAGAAACAACATCCATGTTTGCCTTATATTCTTTCTCGTTGCAACCAAAAACAAAAATAGGAGTGTTTTTTCCAGGTGCTGTTATAACTACTTTTTTAGCACCTGCTTTCAAATGCCTTGAAGCATCTTCAAGTTTAGTAAATTTTCCAGTTGCTTCTGCAATCACATCTGCGCCACACCCTTTCCAATCAATATCTTCTGGGTTCATTTGTGCAAAATATTTAATTCTGTTACCATTAACAATTAAATCACCTTTATCAACAAAAACTTCCCCGTCAAATGCACCATGCACACTATCATGTTTTAACATATAAGCAGCATATTCTACGCTTAAAAATGGGTCATTAATTCCCACAATTTGAATGTTTTGGTTTTCCTTAAAACTAGCCCTTAAAATAAGGCTTCCAATTCTACCAAAACCATTAATTCCAACTCTAACTTTTTTCATTTTATTTTCTCCTTAAAATAAGTTTATATTAATTTTGCATTAAAATCAAATAATTTAAACCAATAATTTGTGCTTTTGTTTATTTTAGTTTATAATTAAAATAATAGTTTTAAGGAGTAAAACAATGTTATCAAACACCAAACCAATTTTTGAATTTGCAAAACAAAAAAATATTGCAGTTTGTGCTTTTAATGTCAGCAATTTAGAAACAATGCAAGCAGTTGTTGAAAGTGCAATTAAATTAAATACGCCAATAATTATTTCAGCAAGCGAAAGTGCAATTAAATATGCAGGGTTAGATAATTTGGTAAGCATTGCAAAAAATTTAACTAGAAACACTTCTTTTCCTATTGCATTGCATTTAGACCATGGCAAATCTTTCGAAATTTGTAAAGAATGCATTAAAGCAGGTTTTACAAGTGTTATGATAGATGGTTCTAGTTTACCATTTGATGAAAATGTAAAACTAACAAAAAAAGTAGTAGATTTTGCCCACAAACATAACATAACCGTAGAAGCCGAATTAGGCAAAATTATGGGTGTTGAAGACAATGTTAGTTCTGTTAATTCCATTTTAACAGACCCTTTTGAAGCAAAACAATTTGTTAATCTTACCAACTGTGATAGCCTTGCAATTTCAATAGGCACCGCACATGGAATAAATAAAGGAATAAAACAGCCTAAAATTTATTACAATACTATTTCAAATGTTAGCAACGCATTAGGAAATAATTACCCGTTAGTTGCACATGGCAGTTCTTCCGTTCCGCAAGAATTTGTAACTACAATTAATAAAAATGGTGGTTGTATTACAAAAAGTCAAGGAATAAGCAAACAAGATTTAATTAAAATGAGTAAAACAGCAATTTGCAAAATTAACATAGATACTGACCTTAGATTAGCCTTCACAAGCGGACTTAGAGAATATTTAAATAATAATAAAGACCAATTTGACCCTAGAAAAATATTAGGTTATGCAAAAGACAAAGTTAAAAATTATGTTGAAGAAACAATAAAAATGCTCTCAATGTAAAGAGCATTTTTTATTTTAAGATTTAATAATATTTATAAGTTAATTAACTTTACTTCCCTTTCAAATTATTTTTTAAAATTTTTCGTTACTTTATCTAAGTCTTTCAATTCATGAACATTATTTTTCATGTCTTTACTTAATTCACCTCTTGCATTTGCATGAGCATCTAATGCCTTATGATATTTCGAATTACCTACAAAATCTTTTGCAACAGTCACAACTGCTTTACCTGGAATATAATCTGAAAGCCTTCCCATAACACTTGTTGAAAAATCTCTTTTACCGCCTTTCTTTTGACCAAGTGCAGCATCTAACACAATTGAACCACTAACAACTGCTCCTGTAACTTTAACCGATTTTTTAACATCTTCCCACATATTTTCACCCATAGTATTTATGCCCAATTCACTGCCTTCTTCTTCAATAATAGCATCAAGAGGTTTTTTCTTCTTTTTAGCAATCTTCTTAGCGTCATCAAGCGTTGTATTAGAAAGCATAAAATTAAGTCTGTTTGAAAAAGTGCGAATTAAACTAAATGCAACCAATGTAAACATTATGTTTATAAGTAAATTTACAAAATCGGCTGTCCAGCCTGCAAAGATTAAAGACATATTTAAAGACTCTGCAATTTCATCTGTGGTAAACACTTGCATATCCCAGATTATCGGCATAATTAAAAGCACAAAATTTAAAGCAATTGTTATTCCATAAACACAAATTAATCGGTTGAAGAAATTTTCAGTCCAGTTTGAAAGCATTTTACCATCATCAATTGGTATGGCTGACACTACACCCGGATATGTTACCGCAAGCACAACCATGTCAAATATCCTTCCAATAAGACCAAAGGTTATAACAAACAAAGTTTGCAATAATATCACAGAACCAAATAATAAAATTATTGGGTTAATGTTACTTTCATAATAAAGATTATATGTCGCCAAATTTTTGTCGGTCATATTATAATCTACTGTAAAATTGCCTGCTTCTAATTTAGCAATTGTGCTTTGCACTTTGCTAAAAATAGCAAACAAATCAAAGTTGAAATAAAATCTTGGTAAAAGTTGGTCACTATCTAGCCCCGTAACAATTTCAAAACCTTGCCTTAAAAACCAACTCACAAAAGCCTCTTTTTGCCCTTCTGGCAATTCATAGGTTATTGTTGGGAAAAAATCTAATTGACTTGGCACATAAATATCATCTCTATAAAATTCAATTTCGCCAATATCGTTCGTTCTTATAGCAGTTGGGTGACTTTCATCGTCAAAAATTCCCTTAGCAATTACAAGCGAACCAACATTTGATAAATAATTACTATTAAAACCAAATTCTCCTTGATTAATAAATGGCATTAAAATTTCTTGTTCAATTTGCTCACCAGTTGGTGTTGTGGTTGTAATTAATTGTGAATAACACAATGTGTAAACTGTGCCATCGCTTTCATCTTGGGTTCCTTCTGGCGAAAAATAAACCGTATCTTCACTTTCGTTAGAATATCTCACCCTAGTAATATAGCCACTAACTCCGTCAACTACACCTTTCTCTATTGGTAAATCAGTAACCGTATCTGTTCCATAAACTTGGCAATGATTTTCATAAACTTCATTAATGGATTTAAAGAAAAATCCACTTTGAACCTTATCATTCATAATCAAACAATAATCAATGGCATCTGCCATAACATAATATTCAACGCGTTTATATTCTAAATTTTTATCAAAATTACTATAATAAGCAGAATGACTTTCTGGATCAGTAGCCTGAACTATTCTTTCAGCATTTTCAATTTGATCAATTCCATAAAAAGCTTCTGTAACAAACATATAATAAGTGGTAACACCTTTCATAAATGAACTTTGGCTTTTAAATGCAATAAGCGAATCTTCCATATCTGCCACAGTTCCATCTATGTTAATACTGTCCATATTCATGCTTGATCCATCATCATTAGTTCTAGTAAAATTAAATGTTATTGGTATTCTTAAATCATCATTGGCATAAGCTCTGTAAGCATTGGCTTGATAAGTGCTAGACCGCCAAATTTGAGTTCCAATGCTAATGTTATCGCCCCCCGCTGTTGCCATATAAATTGCACTTAACACCGCATTACTGCAAATTATTGAAAAAATGAATAACAATGGAACAATAACCATTAAAAAACAAGATTTAAGGGCAGAAACTAGCACTTGCTTTTTGCTTGTTTCTCCTGAAGAAATATTGCCATATTCTGCTCTTAAAAGTGCAATTATTGAAAACAAAATTATTAATATTAGCCCAATAATAATTACATATTTAATAATTTTTAACACAGTATCATTGAAAATAAAGTCAAATATCTTATCATCTGTTAAACTTTCAAGGCTAGTATAATCTGCCTCTATTCCCAAAAACTGACGCACAAATACAAAGAAAAAATCTACCACATTTAAAACAAATCTTCCAACTATAATACACAATTTCATAAAAAGTTTATAAGTAAACTCTATACTATTTTCAATTAATGAAACAATAAAACTAATAATGGCATTAATAATGCTATCATTTCCATTATTTTCAAGCGTGGCAACACCGCCCTCGCCATTAAGCAAGGCTTGGGCTGTGTTATTTATTAAAAAATTGTGTAATAAATTTTTCAAAATATCTACTCCGCTTTTTTTTGTTTTACTTATTAATTATTATTTCTTTTTCTTTTTCTTATCATCAAATTCGCCAAATGCTACTTGTCTATAAGCTTCTCTTCTCTTTCTTTTTATAATTTCATCTTGCCTTTGGCTTTCAACAATATTTTTGCTAGTTTGGTTTGTCATCTTTTTTAATTGCTTTTTTGTTAACCCCATGCTATCCATATTATCTTGAACCATATTTTTAAGTTCATCTCGCTTAAAATCTCTATAAGCTTCTTTTTGGCTAGCTTTAAACCTTTTATATTCATCTGCACTAATTCTACCATTTTTATAATCTGCTTTTGCTGATTTAATATTTGATCTCATTGCATTTTTAGCTGCTAATTTATATTCAGTCTTTCCAGATATATTGTTTGCAGCTCTTCTTGCTGCAACATTCGCTTGAATTTTAGCCTTTTGAACTCGTAAATACCCCGCTGCACTGGCCGCCATTTCATATCCAGGTATCGACGCCTGAACCAATCCAATAGCTTTATTTTTAGCATTAACAATATTTCGTCCAGATGTATATTCTCTAACCATAGAATCCATTGCTTTAACACTATTAATTGTTTGCTCACCTGATTCATAAAGATTAGTTTTCACACCCATAACTCCGCCAACAAGTTGTGGTGCTAATTTAATAGTATAAATTGCACAAATAAACATAATATTTTGAACTAATGCATTAATTGCAACAACACTCATTTTATTAATTATTGGAATTTTCGCAAAAGCTGAAACATAGGTAAACAATGTAAATTCTTTTATAATAGGAACTAAAATAAAGAATATATTAAGTGCCACAACAAAGCCAAAAACAGATAATAATTTGTCTTTCATAGTTTGTAGCCAATCTTCGTAAATCCATGCTTTATCAACATATTGTTTACTTTTTTTATCATATTCTTCACCTGTGAAAGCCATTGTTGAAAAAATTGCAGGTGAAAGCATTGAAAGAACAGTAACATCAAATATTCTAAGCATTAATCCCCAAACCATTTTCCACAATGCAATGAACAAGAATATAATGCTAAACACTAAAATTATAACATTAATATCGCTAACGCTAAATAGGTTTTCCATGCTAACTGCATTAGTCGGGTAAAAATTATAGTCTAAATACATTCTTCCGCTTTCGGTTTGTGCCACACTGACATAAGAATTTCCATAAGCAAAATGCAATCCACTTTCAATAGCAATTCTTGGAATTGTGCTAAGTGCTGTTTCTGTGAGCGTTTTACCTGTAGATTTTTTAGTAAAATAATTCACCACAGTGCTAACAATTCCACCACGATAAATTATCATTGAAGTATCATTAAAATAAGTAGATAATCCTAGCTTAGAAGTGTTAACAATTCTAACATCATTTCTATAAAACTCAATATTGCCATTATTTTCTTTAATGGTGGTTGGATACCCTTTTTCAGTTATAACACCTTTAGCAATAACAGGATACCATTCAGCCATTAATCCTTCACTTGTAGTTTGACCACCATAATAAGTTGTATAAGGCATTGTTAAATTATTATCATTTAAATACTTCCTGTAATTATCTGCTTGTTCACTGCTAACAAAACCATCAAGTGCACTATTGGTCATAAGAAATGGATAATAAGCTCTTTCCTTTTCGTCGTAAGTGCAAATAACAAACACATCACCCGCTTCTTCACTTTTTACATGTGCGTTTAAGTCATTTGTAAACTCTAAACCAACAAGTTCACTTTCATTTCTATTTTCAAGCCCGCTCATTCTCATAATAAGCCCAACACTATAACTATCTTTTCTTAATGTTGTTATATAACTATTATAAAAATTATCTAAATCTAATGATGTATTTAAATTTGGTTTTATCCATTTTTGGCAGTTCTTATCACCTTGACTTGCTCCATTCACAAAGTTTTCACTTTCCTGCCAATCTGCACAAACTAAATAAACTAGTGTTAAATATCTTTGCTGATTATCGTAAGATGTATCTTCAGCAATGGCTTCATAATCATAAAGTATAGTCATTATCGCCTTTTTATATTGGCTTAATGTGAAGCCTGTAAAAGTTTCTTGTGTTATATCAACAGCATTAATTCGCCCCACATATTCTTTGTCTAGCCCTAAATAATCTAATAAATCTACAACAACAGACCTAAATTGAGTCGTATCATTATTTTGCATTATATTTAACACATTTCTAACTTCACTTCTAATTAAACTATCGTTATGAGTGTTCAAAATTGTTTCGTCAATTTTAATAAAACTTGTTAAGATATTTGTAGATAAATTATCAACTAAAAAGTTTGCTAAATAGCCTGAAAGCACAATTTCTTGCACTTGTTGATTATTGAAATAATCTGCATATAAATCAATGGTATAAGTGTCAATTCTTTGGTTTTCTAAACGAGCAAATGTAGATTTATTTGAAAGATCAACACAGGCTTGACCAAATTTATTTAAAAATGTTTTAAATTCGGCCCAAGCATCATCAGTTGTAATTAATTGCCCATTTTTTTCAACTGTTACCTGACTTAAAATACCCTGATAATTACTGTCAATAAACACTGGTGTGTAACCCATTTCAACCAGTTTATCATATCCTAAAACATATTCAACAAATTTTCCGCTACCCATATTAATTTGAGCAGTATAAGTTCTGTTATTAATGTTGATCTTCAAGGTATTATTCATTATTTGACTTGCATAAGCAGAAACTGAATATTGAATGTTATATAGGTTAAGCATATCTAACTTTTGTTGAGCAGTTACATATGCAGTTATTAAGCCTCGTGCAGTTTTTTCCTCTACCGATAATTCTTCTAACTCATCTATTGATGACAAATCTGCATTCGTTGAAATTAAAAGCATAACATACCAAGCTCTTTGTAATGTTTCTATTTTGTCTTCATCTTTAATAACATTACCATTTCTATCTCTACAAACATTCATCGAATATATAAGTTTACCATTTTCAATATCAATGATATCATTTAGTTCATTAAATAGTTCTTCACCTAAAATATTCTTCCAAACATCATCACTAATGCCATATGCACTGCTAGCATAATTACTAATCTCATCTTGTAATGAATTAGCCTGCCCTAAAAGATGATATGCAGATGTAAAGTCTAAAGTTTGAACATTATTTCCATATCCATTTTCTAAAAGGTTAATATTATCCACAAATTTTCTTAAATCTGAGTAAGCAGACACACTTGAAAAAGTTACACTAACGCCAACACCTGTTGAAAATTTTGGAGCCCATCGCCAATTTTTTAGCACATTTACATAATTTCTTATCTTTTCCATTTTCTCGTTGCTTAAAATTTTTGCTTCATTTTTGTCTTCAACTGAATAATCTGGGCTATCTTTAATAGCATAATATGTGTAAGCATCATATAAGTCTTGCTGAGTTATAATTCCTTCTTTATTAAATAAATAAGGAATTGTGGGTGTTGCACTACTAATCAATGCATCTGTATATTCCATTGCAATTTTAGAAACTTCACCTAATAAGTCTGCTTTATTTGCATAATTAGGGTTTGCCATTGCCCAACTTCTTGAAAAGCCATCATCACTCATATAAGTTTCAAGAGCAGTTAAAAATTCATATTCTTCTTCATTCAGTTCTCTTTCTTTCTGCCAATATTCAAGCACTACTTTTAAAGTATTTAAGGCTTCTTTTGAATTTACATAATTGTTATAACTGCTTTTTAGCATAGCAATTGCTTCTTCTTCACTTATTGCAGAATTATTGTCTTCGTATAATTTCTGCAATAATAAAACTGCATTTGCTTGTTGAACTTCATTTAAACTTTCATAATCTATTATCTGGTTTAATGGATTAAATCCATTAAGCGAATTATCATTCTTAGCAGGCGTGTATAAAATATTTTGCAAAGAAATCACCATTTCATTGTAATTTTCAAATACCACTCCAACAACATTCCCATCTTCATCTGTTTCCTTTTGAAGTATTTGAGAAAGTAAATTATTACTATTTACAATTGTATACGCAACATCATAAAGATAATTTCCAACATCAGTGCTTAACAACACACTAGATAAATAGGCTTTATATGTGTATAGTTGAATAGACTGGTTAGCTTCTTCAACAATATCAAAAAATTCATAAAATGCAGTTTCATCTAAAACAGAACTCATCATGCAGTTATATAAATCCATAAACACCTGATATTGTTTGTAAGCCTGCAAATAAAGGTCTTCACCAAGCATGCTAATAAACAAAGCTTTAATAATACTGTCATTATAAGAACTGCTGTAAACAAATTCAGCATAACTATCGTAATATTGTCCTTTTTCAACTTCGCCCAAAAATAATTCTGCTTGAATTAATCCAAGTGGGTGAATTAATGTTGTATTAAATGTTGATGTTGGTGTATTCTCTGTAGTTATATAAGATTTGTCATTATACATTTCACTAAAAGCACTAAGCCATTGATCTGTGTTAATTAAAGTGTTTATATTGATATCTTTATAAATAACTTGTAAATCATTAACTAATTTTTCAGTCCATGTACCAGTAACGCATACATCTTCAAGAGTGTCTACATAAATCTTATATCCACTATTAATCAAATCTTCATTTAAAATCCCCTCAGTAGAACCATTATAAATCTCGTCATATTTTGAATCACCATAATTATAATTCACTCTAAGGTCACTATATAAAAGTGCTCTACCCATCTCATCTGTTTCAAGTTTTACTTTAACGCCTAAAGGTTCAATTTCAACTACATTAATAACTTCATCTGCTTGTGGCACATATTCAGTTTTTACTGTTGTTCCATTTTCAAGATAAGTTGCACTATTTAAAATCTCTTCATCAAGTTCATACCAAGTTTCAAGTTTTCCATCGTTATATGTCTGTTTTTCTTTTACTAAATAATATGAATTATTAATCAAGCAAACATAGTTGCTTGCATATTCTACATACTCTTTTAAAGATGGCGAATAACGCGTGTTATGTAAAATCATAACCGAAAGGTAATCTTCAATTCCTTGTTCTAAATCTTGCAACGAATAATTATTAAAAGTGTTATCTGCTTTCTTTCTATAATATTCATACAAAATAAGTTGGTCGGTAGCGGTTGGATTATTTTTATAATCTGCACTCAGTTGTATCTTCACTTTTTGTGTTTTCCACCTAACCATATTCACATCATTATCAATTCTTTCAAGCATTTTAAATTGATAATCTTCATATTCACCAATAGAAAGAATTTGATTAATTGTTTGAAGTGTGGCTTGAATAGGAGTAGAAAAATCAAACTCATCTGCCTGATAAATCATGGTGTAATAATCACCGGTTCCAATTTGACCTGTTGAATTTGCATAATTTATAGTTATTGATTGTGTATAACTATCATAAACACTTTCTGTTACATATTTCCAACTAACATCTTCGTCATTATATGCTTTAATGTAAAATGTTAAGTTATTCGCAACAGCATAATCAATAAAATCTGCCATCACTTGATATTGTTCAGGCGTACAAACAAATTTTTCAAAACCTGAGTAATCTGTTTTATTGTGTATTATATTATTTTTATAATAAATTGTATCGCTAAATGTCTCAAAATTATTATAAGCAAATCTAGAATAAATACTTTTACCCGTATCTTCCCAACTCTTATAAATTTCCTCTAATTCTTCTGGTGTATAAGAATTAGCACCACTAATTTGATACATTTCAGGATCTTCAAAATTTATAAGAATTGGAATTCTTGCATTAGAATTTGCATAATTCCTATAATTATTTGCATTATAAGCCGAAGCAATAAAAATATTACTTCCAACAGTTGCATTAGGGTTTGGATTAAAAGCAGTCATTAAACTTGCAAGTATGGCATTAATTAAAATAATTGATGCTAAAAGAACACAAGGGAATAAAAGCATTGCTCCTAAAGACTTTATAACTCTCTTGAAAATTCTGCTCTTTGCCCCTGCATTATCTTCACCAGTTGCAGTTATGTATTCTGCCCTAATAATTGCCATAATAGTGAAAACAATAACTAGCACAATAGCAATAATGAGTAATGTGGTAAAAACTTTAATTGTAACATCATCAGTTAAAAATCTTAATAGAGGACTAGATGTATCTAGCACTTTATAATCATTTACATTCCCCACACCAATTAATTTGTAAGAAAGAATTTGAAAGAAGTCTATAACATTCATTGCCCACTTACAAATTGTATAAATAAAATTCATCACTAGATTTAACAACCAATCAAAAAATGCTGAAAATATGGCTTGAGCCATTGTTCCATTATCAATAGTTGTAACAACATCTCTATCATTTGCAAGCAAAGAAAAGGCCTGTGCATTTTTGCACAAAGCCATTTGTATAGATAATATCATTGCTTGCAATTTCATCTAGTGTTTTCCTTTAAAATTTAATTATTAGTGTCTGTATTAATTTTTGTTTGTTTAGCATTATCATTTTCAGTATCATGGTTTTCTTGGTTTAATTCTTCACCGATTTCAGTTTTATTGTCTTTTGAATTTTCTGCATTTTCATCTTCTTCATCAATATAAACTACATCGCTGTCACCCGTTCTAATTTTATTAAACATATTAACAATATTTTGAGTTACTACAACTTCCATTCTTGTTCTTGCATAAGGTCCAGTCATAAAGAACGCATTACCCCTTGGGTTAGAAACAATTATATCTTGCTCGCTTTCAGTAATTTGTCCTGCATTTTCATAAAGTGCAATTAGGTCATTAATATCGTGCGGTGCAAGGCTAAATATCATGCTATACTGACTTGCATTAATTATTGCCTGACTTTTTCTTGCAATTTCTGGTGTTCCCGTAAAGTCTTTAAGGTTTTGCGTGATTACAATTTGCATACCATTATATTTACGAATACGTTTTGCTAATTGATACATGAAGTCTAGTGCTGTATCTTTTTTAGGATCAATAAACACATGGGCTTCATCAATGGCAATTATGATTTTTCTTGCATTTGGGTTTGTTTGACCATTGCCAGGGTCTGGGTAATATTTATCATTAAAGTCTTTGTTTTTTATAATTTCATTATTTAACCATCTAACAATTAATAGCATTTGCGCATTTGCAATATCATTATTGTTATTTGCAAGAAGAGTTTGGAAGTTAAACACAATAAAGTTCTCATCTGCTGTTATGGTTGAATAACCATTCCAAAGCATGCTATTTCGCCCACCTTCAGCAAATCTATTCAAATAAGTTTTAATAATTTTTAAATTATTCCTAACATAATCATCTTTTGCAAGGTCATATTCAGCTGAAACATAAT
This sequence comes from uncultured Eubacteriales bacterium, assembly GCA_902496015.1. Lineage (GTDB taxonomy): Bacteria > Bacillota > Clostridia > Christensenellales > UBA1242 > UMGS2070. The sequence continues at coordinate 194,327 of CABUZJ010000002.1, read as the reverse complement.
CATAAAGGTCTTGCATTATAGGAAAATCTTCTGGTTTTAATTCAGCAATATTAGTATTGTTAGTAATGTTGAATGACGCATAAAGGTTTTTAATGCTTTCATTCAAAACTTCAAGTGCATCTTTTGTTATACCTTCAAGAATCATTTTAAAGAATGCTTCAAGGAATTGCAAATGACTTGCAAGCGAAACGTTTTGCCCCACTTCGTCTTCATCTTCTAGCCCAGTTATAACTTGAAGTGGGTTAATTCTTCCCTCTTTTGCCGAACCAACATCAATAACTTTACCTTTAAGATTTCTTGCAAGTTTATCATATTCTCTTTCTGGGTCAAGAACAAAGATTTTACTGTTATCACTTGCCAAATGAGTAAGCACAGCTTTTGTAGCAAATGATTTACCAGAACCAGATCTTCCCAAAATTACCATGTTTGAGTTAACTCTTTCTTTATCTCTTTTAAAGAAATCAATAAACACAGCTTCACTATTATATCCTAAGAAGAATCCCTTAGGGTCTTGAATAGTGTCACTAACAAATGGGAACATAGCACCAAGTGTGCTACTATTAATTCCTCGTTCATATTTTTTAAGTGTATCTCTTTTAGAAATGTTTCCATTAATAAAACAATCTCTTTGTTTACCAAACATTTCACTATATCTAAATCCGCTTCTTAAAATCTGCGTTCTAACTGCCTTTCTAACTTCATCTTTTGCAGTTATAAAAACATTAGTATCAAAAAGCATTTCATTACCTTGTTTTAATGCAGTAATAAGTTCACGCAAGGTTTCAAGGTGTGTGTATTTTTCAAGTTCAACACTCGCTCTTGCCCTTTTAGATGCCTGAATTTCCATTTCCATAATAGATTTATCCAATCTCTTTTCAGCATCTTGTTGTGGCACTGGTTTCATTTTAACCACAACCTTTGTTCCATCAAGCGAGAAGAAAGACCTTCCCCAAGCAAGTGGAACCATTATAGGGTAATCTGCAAGCAAATAAGTTGTATAATTTTGCCCATCTATATTTTGTTTTAGTGTGCTAAAACTAATTTTTTCTGGCATTATCCAATCTAAATATTCATCAGGTTCAAGTTCTTCAATTTCCCTTTCGTCAAAATCTTCAGTGTAAGTGTTTTTAAGGAATATTGCCACATCTTTCTGACCTAATAACTTACAAGCAAGCATACCATTGGTTTCACCTTCAATGGTGTTAATCATCATGTTCATTGTGCTCTGTAACACTTTAACGGTGTTGGCAAATAAAACCAAATAATAATGATTTTTAGTTATGTTATTAGCACTGTCAACATTGCTTGCAATTAATGCATTAACACGAGCATCAATAATTTCTATCCTAGGCACCGCTTCGTCTTCATTTGTTGCACCATTTTCAATGTTATTAATTATATTTTTCGCTTTTTGCTCTTCATTTTCAATATAATTATCTAGAACCATAGGCCTTGAAACCTTAACAAGTTCCACAACTTGTTCTGGTGAAATGGTTTTAATTGCATGGTCAATTGCAGAACAATAAGCTTGTTGCCTACTTGGTGCTATCATGTAAAATTCAACTGGGTTAAGTTCAATAACAGAGGCATAATAATCTTTATAGTCTATAACACCATCTTCCATAATACCAACATAAGGCATTAAAGAATTAACACTTTTCCTTGTAGCAATTCTTTGTTTTTTAAAAGAACGCACACCAAAAAGATATCTAAATAAATCACCTATTGCTTGATATGCTCTTGTTTCAGGCGAAACCGTTATAAACATTATAATACACACAATAATAACGGTCGCTCCTACAATTAATTTAATTCTAAGTGAAAAATTGCTAAGAAAAACCAAACCCAAAATAACAAGAAACACAAACCCAATAATTGCATCGGTCAATGTAAAATTCTTGTAAAATTGCGTTGCGACTTTTGTCTTCTTAGGAATTAATTTCATTCCACTATCTGCCATTTGTTTTCTCCCTTAATTTGCAATAATTTGCTAAATTTGGCAAGGGCTCTCACTATTCCCTGCATCGCTGTTAAATCTCAATTTGTTTATTATTTGTTTATTAGATTTTGCAATAAATTAACTATTTTCTATCATCTATATCGTTATCAATGTTAAGTGAATTTATTGCCCTTGCAGAAGGACTTCTCTTAAGATCTTTTTTCGCTTTTTGTGCTCGCGCATTTTCATTTTTTATTCTTTGTGTTTCTTTAGCAACTTCCTTAAGCTCTTTCTTTGTAACTTCCCCACTTTTATATTCTTCAGTATTTTTTAGTGCTTCTTTAATTTCTTTTTTGTTCACATTGTCTAAATCTATATCAATCTTTGTGTAAATATCTTTTAATTCGTTATATTTATCTTGTGAAGATTTAACCTTTCTAGCACTTTCTGCAATACTTTGTGATGTTGACCCTTTTTTAATCTCTTTTCTTTTTACAGCCCCAACTTTAGTTTGATATCTTTTAAGTTCTTCATTAAGCCCTGCTTTTGCATAATTTTTAGTTGCCGACTTTGCATTTTCAAATTGTTCAACATTTTTATTTTTACCAGAACTTAACTTAGATTTGTTATATGCCTTTTCTCTTTTCATTTCAGCTACTCTTAAAAGTTCAGCATCGTGTTCATTATTAGCAACTTGCATTGTTTTTCCATCTGCCGTCACGATTGTTTTAGTTTGATTATGTTTTTGTGATGCTGTCTTTGCTTCTTCAACAGTTTTGTAATTTCCACCCGTAATGTTTTCAACTTGTTTAATATAATCTGCATCTGCTTTTTCTCTAATTGTTTTGCTTTCAGCAGCCGTTAAAACCATTTTATCACCAATTTTATTTGCCTTTTTAACCTTACCTTTTGCTAACAAATTTTCGCGTTTTTTATTTAATTTAACTAATTTATCACCTTGAGTATTTGGCTTAACAAAATCTATTGCTGATTTTCTTATTCTATTCCCAGTTCGCTTTATGATATTTTCTCTAGGCTTTGCATTTTGTGCCGTTCCTTGCCCTGCATAATTGCCGGATCCACTTGTGCTAGAACTTGAATATTGTGCATTGCCTTGTGTAGTTCCCCCTGTTGCACTTGGTCTATTTACGCTAGTTGAATTAGTGGATGCTGATCTGCTTGAACCGCCTCCGGTTGTGTTAGGTGAAGTTCCACCAAACCCACCGCCATTGTTATTAGTGTCTAATGGTGCATTATCATGTGTTCCGTTAATTTTATTTGCTCTAGCTTGTGCACCGCGTGCAATGGTTTCGTATTTTACTTTTTCACTTTTTATAGTTTGTTGAGCCTTTAAAATTCCTGAACTTGTAGATAATTGTGCTTTCAATTTTTGCTTATCATTTTCTTTTACATTTTTATAATAAGTATCAATAAATACATCAATTGCTTTCTCTTTATTATTCTTTGGAATATCGCTAGCAATAACTTTTTGTAATGAATTCAAATGATTTTCAACTTTTGTTGCTTGTTCATATCTTGCACTTGCGTTTATTGCATCTTTTGCAAACTGAGTCCCCCTTGCATTTTGTCTTGCAGTTATCAATTTTGCCTTTCCTTCTTTAACACGAGTCAAATCACGCTCTGCCGCTGCCTTGTTACCTTGAAGTTCAGTCAGTTTTTCTCTTTCCGCATTTGCATTTTTAACAATTTCACTGCGTTTTTCGTTAAGTTTTTCTCGGTCTGAAAGTAGACTTTGAACAGTACTTGAATTGTTGCCACCTAATATTGCGTTAATCGTTGCATTATTTTCTTTAACTTTATTAACTCTTTCTGCTTTCGCAACTTTCATTTCATCAATTTGCCTGTTGTTATTTGAAATCTGGCTTTCAATGCCAGTCTTTTGCTCTCTTAATGTCTTCATTTCAGCAAGCCACTTATTCTTATCTGCATCATTTCCAGGAATTATTTTTTCACGAAGATCATATTTTGCTTGAAGTTCATTAAGCTGATTGTCAATTCTTGATGATTGCTCTCTTAATTTAACATTATTTGCTTCTCTTTCATTAATGCTGTTATCAAATGATGTTATAAACTTATTATGTTTTTCATTTTCGTCATTAAGTCTACTAAATTCAGCAAGCCCTGCACTGTTTGTAAATGATGATAATTTATTATTTATAGAATTAACATCACCCATAATTTCATTATATCTTTCTGCATATCTATTAACATTAGTTTGAGTTGAGTTTATTTGAGCATCAAAATTATTAATTTCCCCAGTGAGTCTAGTTTCTTCTTTATTTGCTTTATCAATTAAGTCAGCCCCACCAAGAACTTTATTAACCTTAACAGCCCAAATAGATTCACCTGTAATTTCATCTTTTTCACCAGTTTTATAAGCAGTGGCTTCAAAACCTGTTCCAAGTGTTTTATTAATTTCGTCTAAATCGGCTTCTCTAGTTAAAAATTCGCCTTCACCATTAACCATTGCGTTATTAACATTGGCTTTAACCCAATCGCTAGATGCCTGTGCATATTTTTGATATGCAGGGTTTTCATCTTCTCCATTTGCAACAGCACTATTATATTCTTGAACCCATTTAGCCATCTCATTTTCTGGCTCCCCAGCATCCATAAGGCCAGTTGGTAAATTCCCATTTGTTCCTTTAAATTCTTTCACTTGTTCATCTTCAACTTGGGTTATTCTTCTTGCACTGCCAGCCATATCACTTGTTGAAGAGTGACCAGCATTATTAGGAACCACATTATCGTCTGTACTTGTTTGCGAATTTGCAAATGGACTAGTTGCGTTATTAGAGTTTGTTCTATCTCTTTCTCTTTCTGCCCTTTGTTCTCTTAATCCATCTCTAATTCCGCTATACCTATCCCACATTGAACTGGCGATTGCACTGCCAGGAATAAACTGCGCTAATGCCCCTAAGTTTGCATGCCTTTTCCCATCTTTCCCAACAGGTGCCACCGCATCCATAAGCGCTTTGCCACTTGTAACATTGGTAACATCTTTTACCATCTTACCAACATTCTGTCTAACTTCACCACCTTGCTTATACACATCGCCAAAATTGAGTAATCCAGAGAAGAAACCTGGTAATGTTTGAAGCAATGTTAAAGCAACAAGAGTAAACATAATTTTAACTAATTCATTTAAATATTCTGGGCGTTTAAATAATGGGTTATTTATTATTGTGCTTGGAAGGTCTGCATAAGTAAATATATTACTTGTTGCGTTATTAATAATTGGCACAAGCACAAAGAACACATTAAGTCCAATCATAACGCCATAAGCAGCAAATACCGATTTAATAAGCTCTTCTTTCCATTTGCCAAATCTTGATCCGCCGTCTATTGGCAAGGTTGACGCAAAACCTGGCATTACCATAAATAGTATAGTAATATCATAAATTCGTTTTACTAATCCCCACGCACTTTGCATTAAAATTTTGAACACTATAACAGTTGCAAAAAGCAAAATTATAATATTTAATTGTGCTGGCATATAAATATTTTTAAGTGCAATTCCCGTTGTTTTATGAAAGTTATAATCTAGCAAGAAAGAACCATTGTTAAGTTTAAACACATCATCTAACTTAACATTACTTTTAGTTAATATTTTTATATATAACCTAATTGAAGATAGTCCACCAAAATTAACATCAAAAGCAATAAAATCTTTGCTAATTTTATCTTGTGAATATTGAATGTATGCGGGTTTTATCCTTGCACCTGCTTGAACATCACCAGAAGTGTAAGCAGGAATAGGCTTATAGTTCACATTAGAATATGCCACATCAGTTATGTAATCCCACTCTTGTTCACCAGTTTGCCTTTGAGAAGTTTGAAGTTCAATTAAATCTGCGAAACTTTGCACACTTTTATTAGCATCTCTAAATGTTATTTTTAAAACATTTTGTCCCTGACTATAAATATATGCTGTTCTATAAATGTCATCTCTGCTTTCAAATCTTATCCCATAAAGGTAGTTACCATTCAAATCAGTAATTATATTATTTGAGTCAATAAAATTAAATCTTACACTTTCTAATATATTTGCATAAGTATTCGCCTCTGTTTCACCAGCACTATTTGCTTTTAAATCTAATATATCATTTCCAACTTCACCATTTTCTGAAAGTTGCCTATAAGCAAAGGCATCATAAAAATTTACCACATACTTAGTTTCACTGAATGTAGTAGTATCATTTATATAGTAATAATTAACACCTTTTGTAGTTTGACCTCTATTCATAATGAATGTGTAATTATTATACCTTATATATGTATTATTTTGGTCATACCCCACTACCATACCAATATTAAGTCCTGACACATCAGCAGTAGTAAATGTGTTATCAGTTGATGATAACCTGTAATTATGATAAGGAATTATTGTAATATTATCATTATATATATATATATCAAATACATTTCCAGTTTTATCTGCACCAGTCCAAACTCTTGTTAAAGTGTATAAACTTTCAGTGTTAACAGTTGAAAGCGTTGCATTTGTTAAATCAAATTGAGTGCCAATAAAATTAGAAACTAAAAGAATATCAATTAAACTTGAAGCATTTAATTTAAATGTGCTATTTAAATTTAACATTAAATAAACATTACTTGCATCTATTTCAAATGCTGTTGGTGTTCTAAAATAATCATCAATTAAAATTGCATTACCTGATGAAGTAGCATAAAGGGTTCCTGTTCCATCGTAAATATAATTAGTAACTTGTTGCAAATTAGTTGCACTAAGCAAGGCTTGCGAATTTATATAGTTTCCAGTTTCATCTTGAATTTGTGCAAGCAAAACTGGTGAATTATTTACAGTACCAGTAGTTAATGTAATTGTAATGCCTTTCCCTGCTGAGTCTAATAATTTAACATAAATGCAATTATTTTCACTACTATAATAAACAGAATTCTCCCTGCTTCCATTTGCATAAGTAAACCCACCCGAAGGTGTAACAGAAAATACACTTTTTCTAAACACATCAAAAGATGTTGCATTTTCCAGCACACTTTGTTTTAACAAATTATTGGCTAAATATGTGTATTCAACAACACTAGAACCATTAGTACTAGCGTTGGTTGAAGTAATTACTTCACTTAAAAATGTTCCTGAATCAATGCTAACATCAAGTTTTCCACTTAACGCAAGCGTATTAGCGCTCATACCATCAGTAATAATGTTAGTATAGGTTGGAGTTCCACTTGTTATTGCATTCCCAGATTCATCTTCGTAAATCTCTCTAATAATAGTTGGTTGAGTGCTAAAAGAGCTATCAAACACTCCCCTAGCAATTACAAGTCCTTCTTCCGTTTCACTAGCATACCCATAATGGCTAGATTCAAATGAAAACGAACTATAATTACCTAATTTATATTCCCTATTAGGCACAACTGGCACATATTTCCCCGTCGAATCGTCGTAAAGGCACATTAAATATATTGCACCTTGTTCCTCACTTTCTGTGTTCGATGGTTTATAAACCACTGTTCCTAAATCTTTATAATTAACCGCTAGTTCTATAAGTCCAGTTTCTTCATTCACATAATAATTATTTTGGTTAACCCTAGACCAATCAATTAAAGCACTTTGGCTATTAACAATATGAAATTGCACACCCATTCTTACAGCAAAGTCAATAAAATCTGCCATAACTTCATATTCTTGTGGAATTGCGGTCATACCATAAGTTCCACCATCATAAAATGCCCAAGTTGATGTATTGTTAGTGTAATATAACCCATTAGGTGTTGTAACACCACTTTCTGCCGTCCATTCAATCACATTTTGCGTAACTGAATTTGCAAAAGGCTGAGTATAACTTTTATATTGCCCAGCAAGGCGCCAAGTGTTATATGCTGCTTGAATTATAAAACTTGATTGTGGGCAACTGTCTAACAATATTTCACCAGAAACAAATTGTAAATCTTTTCCAGTAAAAGCACTTTTTATTGATTGCCACATATTATCTAGAGTTATTCCCAAAGATGTTAAGAAATCGCTATCTGCAGGGTCGTTCGCCTGAAAATCACTTAAATTACTGGTAACAACATTTGTACCAAACACATTTTCCAAAAAATAATATTTTGCAAGTTTATCTACTATATTATTATAGTCAAAACTTGCCAAATAATATTTTGGAGTTAGAGAAGTATCACTTTCAAAATAATATAAAAAACCATAATAAGGGTTAGCCGAGTTATAATCACTTGGGTTAACGGCATCAAATAAAGATGTGAATGAATAATATTGAGTTTTACTTGTTCTATTTCCATTTAAATTAGCAGGAATGTTATTTATAATATCTACATCATCTGTTATTTTGTCTTCTAAAATTGGACTTTTAACAAGAACTATTTTTTGTCCTTCATCTTCATTATCTATATAATAAATATAATCAGTTCCAACAACTTGAAAATAATTACCATCTCTATTATAAGCAAAAGTATAAGAGAAGGTAGCGGGATTTCTCTCGCCGTCTTCCACATAAGTTCTATATCTATTTGCCCCATAAGCACTTGCAACAAATATTTGCCCACCAAGTGTTAAATTGTTGTTATCTGGGCTAATTGCATTTAAAAGACTAGCTAAAACTGCATTACTGGCAAGCACACCAAAAGTTAACATAATAGGAATAATTATAACCAAAAATATAGCATTAAGTGCAGATTTTAAGATACCCTTTTTGCTATTATCTCCACCACTTGTAGCACTTGCATACTCACTTTTAACAATGGCAATTATGCTAAACACAATTAAAAGAACAATTGCAATAATAATTAGTAATCTAAATACGCGTAACACTTGATCACTAAACATAAACCTAAACAAAATATCACTTTCACCAATATCTGCAAGGTTTGCTTCTGTGTTAAGCCAATAGTCTATTCCAATAAGACGCTGAACAAAATACTGCACAAAGTCTACAATATTAAGTGCAAATTTAACAATGGCATAAATAAAAGTCATAATGCCATTCCAAAGCCAAGTTCCAGCATAAACCAAAGCCGAGAAAAATGCATTAGTGGTTTCTGTATCCCCCATGCCATTATCTAGGCTAGAAGAGTCTGTAAGTAAGTGTGTTATTTTAAACCCCAAATTAAATAAAAATGTTTTCACTTAAATTCCCCTTTTTTGTTTGGCTTTTGTTTTAGTATCTGCACAAAGTTAAAAAATAAATTAATATTACAATTTTAGACATATATTTTTTTATATTATTTATAATATCATAGTTCACAATTCAAGCCAAACAAAAAAGCAAAAAATTTACTAATTTTTTACAAATTCTTACATTTTTTTATTTATAAAAAAAGTTTGCCTAAAACGAGAAAAAGGCCACCATAAGTGACCTTTATTTTAACCATTATAATCATATCGTATTAATTCGCTTATAGCATTAAAAGCCCATAATCCTTGTTTTCTTTTCTGTTTAAGCTAGTCAACAGTATTAGGAACTCCACCCTCAAATAGTTTTTCAATCGCACCAGAACTCAAAACAATCCAAATTATTGCCATTAACACTGCTGCAACAACAACACCCACAATTGCACCAATTAATCTTTTCTTTGCTTCATCACGAGCATTAGTATCTTCCGCTTTTGCATAGTTAACACCCAAAATGATTGAATAAATTAAACCAAACACAAGCACAACACCAATAATTATTGGAAGTACAACATTAACAACATCTAGAAATGCTTTATATGCTTGATTAGCTACGTCTTCAAATCCGCCATCATTAGTGCTACTATCACTTAATAATAAAGCCATATTGTGTAAAAAATTCATTTTGTTTTCTCCTTATTAAATTTATCTTACGATGTAATGTTACCACAAATTTTTGCCACTTCCAAACAAAATAATACACTTTTTTTAAAATTTTTATTTTAAATTATTGCTAGCATTAAAAATTGTTTGCAAAAGTTACTTTAATTTGATAACATTAAATTAATCTAATTATAAAAGGGAAAAATATGGTTAAATTATTTAATTTTTTACATTCTATAACACTTTCTTCAATAGAAAGTGGTGGCAATCAAAGCAGTGTAACTACTCCGCTTTACACCGCAATTTCTAAAATTGGTCCTTATGCAATTTCTATTGTGTTGGTTTTAAGTTTAGTTTACTCAATTATATTAGGCGTTCAATATTCTAAATCAACAAGCGACGACGAACGAAAAGCCGCACAAAAAAAATTAATAAGTTTTGTTATAGGTGCTGTTGTTGTTATTGGGTTAATCACTTTACTTTATGCAATAAGAGACCTATTAGCACAATGGGCGAACTCAATAAAGTAGATTTATAAATTTAATTGTCATGATAAAAAACAAAAAGCTGTTGCCTTAAAATATTACAATAATTTTAGGCAAAAATGGCAATTAAAACAAATTAAAAACATCAGGAGAAATATATGGCAGATAGTAAAAAAGGAACAAAATTTACAACAGTTTTGCTTTATGTTGGGTTGTGTTTAGCCTTAGGTTATATTCTAAGTGTATTATTAGGTATGCTTACAGATGCCCACACATTTAGCACTGAATTAATTAGTGAATATTTAACTCACGACACAACAATGCTCTATTTTATCGTAATTGAAGGCATTGCATTAGTTATTGGGCTATTAAACTTTGTTGTTGGAACTGGCGGAAAAGACAAAGTAAAAATGAAAGGCAAAGATGAACTAGAAAATCAACATTTTATGAATGATGCAGAATTAGAAAAAGCCTTTAAAGGTATAGATTTTCATGAGCTTAAAAACATATCTTCAAAGGGCGTTCCTTTCTATGCAAAATTTAGCAAAGGAAAACTTAAAGTAAGACTAACTCCCGACTGTCACACCTTAATTATAGGTGCAACGGGAACTGGTAAAACTGTTTCTTTTGTTGAACCTGCCGTGCAAATAATAAGCGAATATAAAAATAAACCTTCTATGTTTATAACCGACCCTAAGGGCGAAATTTATGCTCATCATAGCCAAAAACTTAAAGATAGTGGCTATGATGTTAAACTTCTAGATCTTGTAGATCCATACAATAGCTTACAATGGAACCCACTTGAATTTGTTTATAAAAATTGGCAAAAGCAATTACACTTAGAACAAGATATTTTAAAACATATAAACGACCCAATAAGTAAGTATTCTAATCTTATTAAAGTTGGAGACATAAAAAATGCCGAATGGTATGAATTTTCAGGCAAAGCATTTTCTAATCTTCGCGACACATTAGTAGAAGTTGAAGTTGAAAAAGCAAAATTAAGAGATGATTGTTTTGAAGATTTAAAAGATATTTGCGGGGCAATTTGCCCAACAACTAACGAAAAAGAATCTAGTTGGGAAGATGGCGCAAGAGATTATTTTATGGCAATATTAATTGCTATGCTTGAAGATAGCGAAAACGAAAAATTAGGTATGACGATAGATAAATATAATTTTTATAATGCCTATAAAATTGCTATGAATAAAGAAAATGACTTTGAATATATTAAACAATATTTTAATGGCAGAAGTCCAATTTCTAAAACAAGACAATTAACCGTGCATATAACTCAATCTCAGGCAAAAACTACTAGAGATGGATACATGAGCACACTTTCTAATAAACTTAGCATGTTTGCAGATAATGGTATTTGCTTACTAACTGCAAAAAATGAATTAAAGTTTGACGAATTTGATGACCGCCCTACTGCTTTCTTTATAAAAATACCAGATGAAAGAGCAACAAGATATAGCCTTGCTAGTGTTTGTATTGCTCAGTCTTATAAAGAATTTGTTAGAAAAGCAAGAGCAAATGAACAATTAAATGCAGATAAAATGGCTCACCTTAAAAGACCAATGTTTTATATATTAGATGAGTTTGCAAATATGCCAAAAGTAGGCCAATTAGATAAAATGATAACTGTTGCAAGAAGCCGTTGGATTTATTTAAACATGGCAATTCAATCATATGCACAACTCGATAATGTTTACGGAAAAGAAACTGCTGCAATAGTTCGTGGGCAATGTAAAGCAACATTGTTTTTTGGCACACCAGATCTTGAAACAAGAAAACAATTCAGTGAAGAACTTGGCAACTACACTATTGAAGTGGACAGTAAAAACAGTGGGTCAAAAGGTAAAGATGGCAAAGAAGCAAGTGGCCCAAGCACAAGCACTTCTTTCCAAAGCAGACCATTAGTTTATGCAAGCGACCTAGACAAAATTCCACTTGGCGAAAATATAACTAAAATATTCCAATATTACCCTATTCGTTCAGTTATAACTCCTGCCTTCCAGTTGCAGAATAAAGTTTATAAATATGGACAAATGCAAACACCATTTGTTCCTGGAAGAAGATTAAATGAGCAAGCAATTTTTTACGATATTAGAAGAAGAAATAGCATTGTTCTTGATGGCTCAAATTAATAAATATTTTAACAAAAAAAGGATAAAACTAAAATAAGGACAAGGGAATGAAAAACAAAAGTAAGTTTAAGCAAATAACAATAGCAATAATTTTAATAATAACATTGGCGATGCCAATGTTTCTTGCATTTAATCAAACAAAAACAAATGATAAAACCTATGCTCAAACAATTAATGCAAATCAAGATGAAACATTGCTTGCCGAAGCATCAAACATTGTTTCGCTTTGCAATATAACCCAACAAGGTTTGGTATTAAATAAAAATAATTTCACTCAGCAAGTCGTTCCATTTACAATCACTAACGAAGGCGGAACAATTACTTCAACTGAAGAAAAATTAGTTAATGTGCTTTATGTTGTTGGAAGCATTAATATAACTCCCATTATTGAAGAAAATGGCGAACCAAAAAAAATAACCGTTAAAAAAACGATATATGATTTAAATAACTTTACGCCATCAACAGATTTTGATCAACAACAACAAAATCAAGAAGTTATTTTTGGTGAAACCGGTAACATTGTTCAAATTGGAGCAACAATAGACAGAGATGTGTTTACAAAAATAACCATCATTAAACCAGCAGAACAACCTACTAATCCAAATGAACAGCCAACTACTTTACAAACATACGACTTTTATATCTTTCAAGCAAAAAATATAAATTATGATAATTATGGCTTGAATTGGTATCAATTTATGTCATCTGCCACTGCTGGCACAGATGTTGATGTTTCAACATTAATTATTAAACCCGGAGAAAATCAAACATATACAGACTATCTTCAATTAAAAATTGATACTATGCTCTTTGATATTAATAAAGATATTAATAAACTTTATATTGACTTTTGGCACAATGGTAAGGCTTATTCATTGAGTATTATAAAAACAGAAAATGGAGACTTAAAATTTTATAATAACTATATAGATAAATTAAATAAAAATTTTTTGCCAAGCGGACAAAATGAAAATGGTGAAATAGTTAATGTATTCACTCCAGTAGAAAATGTTATAACTCTTAATTTTAGTGAATCTGGTGAATATAAAGTAAGAATATATGACAACACTTATGTTGACACTAAACCAACTGCATATAATGATGATTGCTATAACTCTACTTATCCACTTGCAAATATGCAAGAATATAATTTTAATGTTGCCAATTTAACTAAAAACAATGGTTTTTATTGCACTGCCACCACAATTACACCTAAAACAGATGAAAATGGCACAATTATAGATAATAAATTTAACAAAACCTATATTGTTGCTGATGTTGATTACACTAGCACTCGTCCTGAAATTTCAAGACAACGCGTTAACGGAAATGTTACTGTATCTTTTTATAATTTAAGCAATGTTCAAGAAATTACTAACGAAAGCTATCATGTTGAAACGGGTGGTAATGTTATCCCACAAGAAACAATTTATAATTCTAGCACAAGCACAAATCAAGATAAATTAACATTTGTCCTTGAAGACGAAGCTTCTTATAACATAAGGATAACATTTAAAAACGGAAGTGTAAAACTGTTCATGTTTCAAATTTTAAAAGGCGTTCATGCGGTTTACGATTTTGAAGGAACTAACTACCCACTTGCCAGTGATAATATTCAATATAATATCGTAACTACATATAATCTTAGTCAAGAATATAAAACAAACGAAGACTATAATTGTATTGTTTTTGAAGGAATGGGCATTGCAGGATATGTTGCTAATAATTTTAAGTTAAACATTGCAAAATCTGCTCCAACTATAACTGGCATATCAAATAATGCTCGCTCAACATCTGCCGTTGCTCTAACCCTTACTGGTGTTGCAACTCAAGAAGTGGGAATGCGTGTAAAAGTTATAAAAGATGGTAGTGTGATACTTAACACCACAGTTTATAATGCAGATGAATCAAAAGCACTCACCTATGCTTTAAATTATAGTAATGTGGGTAATTACACTATTCAACTAACAGATGCCATGAATAACACTACTCAACTTAAATTTTCAATAACAACTCAGCAAAATGCGGCAGGTATAATTCTAATAATTATTGGTTGTGCACTAGGTGCCCTTGCAATAATATTTATTATAAGGGTTAGAAGTAAAGTAAGTGTTAGATAAAACCAGAAGATTTTAATTGTTTAATAAATAAAAAGTTTGCAATTTAATTTGCAAATTTTTTTATTATTAACATCAACAAAATTAAACACAAAACATAAAATATGGTATGAATAAAAAAGTTCTATTTTTTGATAGTGGTATAGGCGGGCTTACTACCCTTGCTACAACACTAAAACTATGTCCAACTCTACATTATCTTTATGTTGCCGATACAAAGCATGCTCCTTATGGCAGATTAACAAATAAACAAGTAATTAAATATACAAAGTTATCGATTCAACCCTATGTAAATTCAGGAGATATAGGGGCTATTGTTCTTGCTTGCAATACTGCCACAAATTGTACCATAGAAGAACTTAGAAAGGCTTTCCCAACAATTCCCATAATTGGAACCGAACCTGCCGTTTTACCCGCCGTAAATAGCGTAAAACATGGCACAATTTTAGTGCTTGCTACCCCCACCACCATTATGCAACCAAAATTTGAATTACTTACAAGCAATTATAAAGACCAATTAATAATATGCCCAATGCCAAATTTGGCAACCGAAATTGAAGAATATATATCAAGTGGTTCAACAAAAGCAAAAGAAAACATTATTCATTCATTGCAGGTATTACACAATAATCATCCTAATATTTCAGGTATAGTGCTAGGGTGTACTCATTATTCAATAATCAAAGATAAATGTCAAAATTTATTTAAAGTTCCATGTTTTGATGGTAATTTAGGTGTTGCAAACCAATTATTAAGAACAATAGAAAATAAGCCAGAATTTCAAAAACCATTTAAAACTTTTCCAATGTTAATAACAACATCTGTTACAAAAACAAACTATAATAAAGTTTTATCAAAACTATTATCAAAAATCTAAAAAAACTAAAAATTTAATAGATAATATTATATAATAAAACTTCAATATCATATAAAAATACAATTCTAGGTTACATAAATTTTAAAAATTAGATAAAAATTTTTATAATATTAATTAAAATATTTAAATTTAAAAAAAATTAAAAAAACTTGTAAAAAACCCTTGCAAAATATAAAAAGATTTGTTATTATATAGAAGTCGTAAGCGTTCGTGGAAGTTTAGCTCAGTTGGTAGAGCTCCTGCCTTACAAGCAGGCGGTCGTAGGTTCGAGTCCTACAACTTCCACCACCGTGCGGGAATGGCTCAGTGGTAGAGCGTTGCCTTGCCAAGGCAAATGTCGCGAGTTCGAATCTCGTTTCCCGCTCCACCAGTAACCATAAGGCAAGTCGCGATACGGCTTGCCTTATATTATCCCCCCCCTACCAAATAAGGCACCATAGCCAAGCGGTAAGGCAGAGGTCTGCAAAACCTTCATCCCCAGTTCGATTCTGGGTGGTGCCTCCAATAATATAAGCCGATGTGGCGGAATAGGCAGACGCAAGGGACTTAAAATCCCTCGCTCCAAAAGGGCGTACCGGTTCAAGTCCGGTCATCGGCACCAAAGCAACTCAGTTGATTGAGTTGTTTTTTTATAAAATTTTATTTACGCTCAAATGAAAGTTAAATTTTTAAAAAATTTAACTTTATTCTTTATACCATAAAAAATCTTTATATAAACAACCAACAATTAGCAATACTATTAATTAAAATAGTCAAATTAGATTTTAATATAAAAGTTGAAATTTTTAATAAAATAATAAGAATATTGACAATAAAAAATTTAGTGTTATACTATCTTTTAGTTTTTTTAATAAAGGAGAAAACATGGAAAAAAATATTAATGAAATAGAGAGTTTAAATGACACATTAAACAAAATGCAAAATAGAATTGCACAAATTGCAATATTGAATGATGTTTACAAAACAAAACTTAACGAACTAACTAATAATAATAAAACTGATAATGAAATTGAATTAACCCAACAAGAAAATTTAATATTATCAATGGTTAATTCATTATTAAATAACATAAGTTTTAAAATAGAAACAATACATATTAAAAATCAAAATGAATTAGAAGAACTTTCAAATTGTTGGAATTTAAATAAGTTTAATAAAATAGTTAAAGACCATGATCTAGATAATGAAGATGTTAAATCTTCACTTGTAGAACCATTAATGCATTTATTTAAAAAACTGAAAACATTTACTGAATTATCTACATATTCCTCAAATGAAAATATAAATTCAATTATATTAAGAAGTAACAACTTTATTATTAAAACATTAGATCAAGAAGCGCAAATACTTAATGGCTATATTGAATTAGTAACAAATAGAATAAATCAATTAAACAGCCTTGAAGAAAACGATTGTCAAAAATAATTTAAAATTCACATAAAGAAATCTTATTATTTAAGATTTCTTTTTTATATAAAATTAAATAGAATTTTAAATTTTAATTCAATAAGTAAACATAATTAAATAAAATCTGCCAATACTAAAAATATGAAGAAAAAGAAAAATAATTTTATTAGCATTAATGACCCTAATGGTTCATACACTGGAACACCATTAAATCCAAAAGAAAAACCTACACAAGATGCAGATGACTTATAATAATTTATATATTATATAAAATTTATTTTTTAATACAAATTTAAAACCATATTTCATTATTTTTCAAATATTTTATTTATCATTATAAGATATTGCACTAAATAAATAGTGCAATTTTATTATAATTTTTTAATGATTAAAAATTTTATATCATAATGTTTTTTATAATTAACGCTAAAAATAAACTTTACTAACAATAAAAAAATAAACTGCAAATTATCTTACTTATTGCTTAAAAACGAATAAATTTTTATGCAATTAATAAAATTTTGCAGTTTTTTAGTTTTATATGAATAAAAATTCCTTAATTATACCCTGTTCTCTAATATCAAATTTAATTTAATATAATATTTTTCATTAATTCTTTATATTTAATATTTGCTATATTATCAATATTGTCGTAAAAATTTTTATCATCTTTTAACTTCATATAAAGTGCTCTTGCTTTATCATATTCAGTTAAATTTATATTATTAGAAGTTATAGAAAAACCATGTTGCTTTGTACCGTATAAATCTCCCGCTCCGCGTAATTTTAAATCAAAATCAGCAATGTCAAACCCATTAGAATTATTTTTAAAATAAATTAATCGTTCAATGCTTTTTGGGGAGATATTGTTATTTACCATGCAAAAACAATATCCCTTTCTTCCATCTCTTCCAACACGCCCTCTTAATTGGTGCAAAGTTGCAAGTCCAAATCTCTCAGGATTAACTATTATTATAACTCCTGCATTAACGCTATCTACCCCGACCTCAACAACTGTGGTGGAAACTAGAACTTTAATTTCTCCACAATTAAATTTTTGTAAAATTTCATTCTTTTTGTCCACCTTCATTTTACCATTAAGTTCTGCTACTATGTTTTTGCCTAATTTTTCTTTTAACAATTTAAACATTAAAGTTGTGGACATTAAATTGTCTTTTTCTTCATCATCATCAATTTTAGGGCAAACAACATAGCAGGTTCTTCCGTTAGTTATTTCAGTTCTTACAAATTCCCACATGGGTTCAAATTTCAACGGTGTAACAATATTTGTTTGAACATTAAATTCATGAGGTCTAGATTCCATTCGTGTTATATCAAGCCCACCATATAACACCAAATTAATACTTCTAGGTATTGGCGTGGCAGACATTGTTAAAAAATCAATTGTTTTTCCTTTACTCGCCAGTAAAGCTCTTTGTTCAACACCAAATCTATGTTGTTCATCTGCTATAATAAATTGCAAATTTGGTATTACTAAGTTTTCGTTTAAAACCGCTTGCGTTCCAAAAATCATTAAAATTTTACCATTTGCAACCTTACTAAAAACTTCATTTTTTTCTTTTGTAGAAAGTGCAGATGATATTAAAGCCATATCAATTTCATATTCGGCAAACAACTTTTTTGCCAAATTGAAATGCTGTGTAGCAAGAATTTCAGTAGGCGTCATTAAAACTGATTGTAAATTATTTCTTGCACATAAAAACATTGTCCAAAGTGCCACCAAAGTTTTCCCACTTCCAGTATCACCCTGCAATAATCGGTTACAACTATATTGTCCAGTTACATCATTATTTATATCTCTAATTGCTTTAATCTGGCTTTCCGTTAATTTATAAGGGATTGTTTCCTTAAATTCACTTAATGTTTTTCCAATTTTTTCAAATACAAAATTTCTTTTTATTTTTGAATGTATTTTTCTTTTAAAATTTACATGAGCAAAAATCATTGCATCTTCAAATGATATTCTAGTTTTTGCTATTGATATTTCATTGTAATTCGTTGGAAAATGTATCATATTATATGCTTCATTTAAAGATAATAATCCTTCATTTTTTTCAACTTCTTTTGAAATTACAGAATTTATTTTTAAATTGTCTAATATTACTTTAACACTATTTTTAATGGTAGCTTGTCCAATGTTTCTAAAAGTTTTATACACTGGCAAAAGTTTTTCATTATTTTTTATATCTTTTAAATTTTTATGCATCGATACAATAAAATTACTTTTCTTTGTTGGACTATTTTTACCGTAAACAAACAAAATGTCCTTTTCCTTTAAAATTGAAGAAATATAGGTTTGCCCGAACCATGTCAGTGTTAATTTTTCACCACTAATGAAATCTTTTGCATAACAAGAAACAAACGAAAAATTTGCTTTACCTTTTATAAGTTTTGGTTTAGAAATCAACTGTACCTTTAATAATTTATATCTATCGTCGGCACAAAAACCTTCAACATCTTCAAAATTATAATACATTTTAGGAAAATGATTTAATAAGTCGATGCATGTAAAAATTCCAGCTTCAGCCAAAGCCTTTAATCTAATTTCACCTAATCCTTTAACTTCTTTTAGCTCCATAATCTAATTATACTAAATTTTTAATTATAAAATCTAGTTTTTTATTCTTGTTATTATAAAACTTTTTATTTACAAAAAACTAATTTAAAATATAAAATTGCATAAAAAAATTGCATGAAAACCATGCAATTTTTTAATTATAATTAAATATTTAGTAAACGCAAAATATGTTTGCTAACAATCATAAGAATAAGGTCAATAATCCAAACAATGGTGAAACCAAAAATTATACGAATTAACCCAGCAACTATTTTGCCTTCCATAAATCTTGTAACTGCACCACATATCCATGATGTTACAGGGATAATTGCAAGAATCACACTTACTATATATCCCAAACCAAAATAATCTGATCTTTTAGCCATTTTAACTCCTCCTGTTTTTTATATTATATTGATTATACTATCAAATTATTACAAAAGCAAATAAATTTCTCTTTGTGTTTATTTTCATTAAAAATTTTTTTCAAACACTTGCAAAAGTTTTATTTATGTGCTAAACTTATCACGACAAAATTAAAGGAGTAATGTAATTTATGCCAAATATTAAATCAGCTAAAAAGCGTGTAGATGTTACATTAAGAAATAAAGAGGTTAATAAAAGCAACCGCTCTGAACTTAATACCGCAATTAAAAAGTTTAATCAAACAGTTGAAAGCGGTGATAAAGTTAAGGCAGAAGCATTGCTTAATGACACTTTTAAAATTATTGATGAAAATGTAACTAAGGGAACTATCCATAAAAATAAAGCAGATAGAAAAAAAGCAGAAGTCGCAAAAAAAGTTAGCGAAATGAAATAAATAAAGGGGGCAATCCCCTTTTATTTATTTACTTATATTAAAAACTGATTTTATTTCATTTGCGTGCTTTAATTTTAAAAATATATATATATAAAATATAAAAGACCAAAAAAATTTGGTCTTTTATTCTTCAATTTTTTCTTCTTTAATATCTGGGGTAATTTCGCCATGCTCTGTTTGAATTTTCATAACCACAGACGCCAACTGCTCATTACTCATTTGTTTTTTAGACCTTTTATATAGCCACCAATAAATAGCATAATAAACTATAAATATAATAACTGTTATTATTGAAAATATAAATAATGCCAACTTTTTATCTTGCCAAAAGTTATATTTGCCATTTAATTTTGCAGAAACACTAACTTTTTCAATAAAATCTTCTTTTGTTATTAAATCTATCATTGAGCTTGCAATTCTTGAAAGATTTGTTGCAACATTAATGCCATATTCATTTTCTATTCCCTCTATAGTGTCAAGTTCTGTGTTAGTTATAATAGAATGATTTAAACTTTCTGTCAATCCCAGGCTTGAAAAGCCATTATAGTTTCCACTGAAAATATTTGCAACATTAATACCACTTTCAATGAAAACCGAACTATCACTTTGTAAACCTGCATGTGTGTAACCATTATCAGTTGTAGTGATGTTATTAACTCTACTAAAATTAGTAAAATTAAACTTACCTATTAAATTATCATTTAAATAGTTAGAATAATCACATTCAAATTCTTGTGAATAAATATAATTGTAATCACCTATTGTAATATTATCAAAATTAATTATAAGTGCATAATTATCTTTAACTGAATTAATGCTTCTTAAATATGCACTAGCCCCAGCATAGTTTTGATTACTAGAACCAAAAAAGACAAATTCTATATTAAAATTAAACTGCATATTGCTTTCAGCAATATATTTAGCAAAAGCAATAAGCATAGCCACTGCACCTGCGCTTTCATTAACACCCTCTATTGCCACTGGAACATAAGAGATATTTCCATTTATATCTGTTGCAAGCTTATAGATATTAAGATTATCATAATGAGTTGCAAAAGTAATAGTTTTTACAACAGAAATTTTTGATTTATATATGAATCCAATATTTTGCGAACTAAGTGTGGCTCCATCATAAGAAACAACATCAAAGTTCTGCACTCCGTCTTTAAAATATCCGTTGTTAATTGGTTCTAATCCACTTTGTTGTTTTAATGATGCTAAAATATAATTGCCTGCTTCTTTCTCTCCTGCACTACCTGCCGTCCTATCTAAACGATTTTTTTCTTCACTTCCAAACTGTAAAAATTCTTTTAGTTCTGTTTCAATTTCAGAAATCAAAAAATTTTCTTCATTATTTTGCGCATAGGCTTTTTCTTTTGGAATTATCCCACCAACCATAAAACTAAAACACAAACATATACAACACACAATGCTTATTAAAAATTTTCTCATAGCAAATACCCCGCAACCTGTGCACCCATATTAATAAACTCATAAACAATAAAAGGCAACATAAGCCCTTTAAAAACAAAAGGTTGAACAACAGGCTCTACATACTTTTTCATATTTACAAAACTAAATAACAAAAATATAGCAAACAAACATATTGCATCAATAATTATTAAATAAATGTATATGTAAGGATACCAAATACATAAAAAATACAATGCACCCATAACTATGTTTCTTAAAATAAAACACCATTTTAAATTATCTTTAATTGCCTGAATTGGAACAATAAATGTGTAGATTGAAAATCCCAAACAAAACCTATAAACCCACATTATTATTTCAAACCCAATCCAATACAAAAGCCCCATTAAAATCACCTGAACAATAAGAGAGCCTGCCACACTGCCAGTAACAACACCCATTGGATAAACATTAAAAGCACATAATGCTGGATAAAATCCCAGCCACATAAACGATAATATTAAAACAAAAGGCAATAACTTATGCAATATACTTGAACTTATTCTTGCATTTTCTTTACTATTATTAATTGTTATTATTTTATCTCTTAACATTTTATTTCCTTAACATTAGTATATTAATAACTACAGAAATTAAACCAACATCTTCTTTAATTTTTCCTTGTTTAATATTTTTATCTAATTCTGCAAGACTATCTACTATACTTTTTAATTTTCTTGGTGTAAAAACACGAGTTTGTGTTCTTAACATTTTAACAGCATATTCTTTAATTTGCAAATAATTTGCAAGTTCTTTATCAGTTAATTCTTTGTTTATCGCTATAAATAATGCTCTTTTATAAGTATTATAAAGCGGAGTTATTATGCTAAACAAAGTTTTTTCTTTATCAAGCATCAAATTAAGAAGCTCAATTGCTCTTGTTTTATCGTTTTTAGCAATGGTTTCGGCAAGTTCAAATATTTGATA
This sequence comes from uncultured Eubacteriales bacterium, assembly GCA_902496015.1. Classification (GTDB taxonomy): domain Bacteria; phylum Bacillota; class Clostridia; order Christensenellales; family UBA1242; genus UMGS2070. The sequence continues at coordinate 171,762 of CABUZJ010000002.1, read as the reverse complement.
CTCACCATCTTTTGCTACCATTTCGTCTACATTTGTTTGGGTTATAGTTTCCCCACCAGTAAAAGCAATTAACTTATCTAATTCGGTTACAATTCTTGTTAAGTCACAAGATGTAAATTTTATTAGACTAGTCTTTGCACTGTCTTCCATTTTAGCATTCACTTGCTTTAACTTTTCATCTATAAACTTAATTAACTCAAATTCACTTAAATGAGAGCAATCAATAATTTCTGCATTTTTTAAATTAACACCATCATTATCTGCACAAAAAAACACTAAAACCGTGGTAAAATTCTTTTGCTTTGCATAGTCATCTATTTTTTCAATTTGCTCAATAACAGTTTTTCCCGCATTTTTTTTAATTTTAAAGTCTTTAACAATAATTAATCTATAATTATCTGCAAAAGGGCAAACTTGCAAATCATCTATAAGCTTATCTAAATTTAAATTTTCTCCCGATAAATCTACAATGTTTAAGTCTGGAAAATTAGGACATAGATATTTTTTTAACAGGTCTAACACATAAAAGCACAAATATCTGTCTTGTCCAACTATTTTATAAACACTTTTAATATTATTTAGATTTTTTTCTAATTCTTTTGCTTTCACAAAACTATTTTACCAAATAAAAAATAAAATGTAAATCAATGTTGAATAATTATAATAATCAATATAGTCCTAAAACCATCACAAAAGAAATTGCAAGCAATCCTGCACCAATTTGTTTTATTGGCTTTTTAAGAAATATAAAATCGCTAATTATAATTCCAAGTGCCACAACCAAACAAATAAATAATTTAATAGGAACAAATGTTACTTGAAAAGACTTAATGCCCGCCACCGCTTCGGCAATGATTACAACTAAACTTAATGCAAACTCAGGGATAACCATAATAAAACCCATAAAAGGTAAAACAGCAGTAATCAAAGTGGTCACAATTAAAGTCATAAAACCAATGCTTGCAATAGGCACTGCTAAAAGATTAGTAAACACCGATATTGCTGACTGCGTTGGATATATTTGTATAATTACTGGCAATGTTCCAATTTGTGCTGCAAGTGAAACCGAAATTGCAACTGCAAGTTTATGACCACAAATTTTACATAACTTCCGTTCTATTATTGGTGCAAGCAAAATAATAAACAAAACAGCCATAAAACTTAATTCAAACCCCAAATTCCAGAAATAAAATGGATTAATAATTAATAGTATTATGGCAGACAAAGCAAGGGAATTTAATCCGTCATATTGTTTTCCTCTAAGCGTTGCAAACATTGCAACAGTAGACATTATGAATGCACGAACTATTGATGTTGAAAAGTTGCATATCCATGCATATAAAAATAAAACACTTGTTACAAAAATAAATCTAGGTAAATTTTTTAGCTTTAAAAGATTAGCAATACCCACAAGTATAATTGTGAAAAAACCTACATGTAACCCACTTACCGCTATTACCGCTAGCAAATGGGCAAGCCCACTTTCCTGAAAAGTTGAGTATATATTGCTTATCCCCGATTTATCTCCAAAAACCATTGCATAAGCAACTCCAGCAATATCTTTGTTTAAATTTTTATCAAAAATGCTTTTGCAAGAATTCTTAATAAAATCGAAAGTAGAAACTTTGGTTGAAGTGTCGGTTATTATTATATCAGATGCTAATGCTTTTCCCTGTGCAACTTTATTATAAACCAAATAGTTTAAATTTAATTCGTAGGTTTGATTTTTTTGTTTCTCAGCTGATTTATTAAATGTAATATAACACTTTAAAGTTATTGTATCCCCTACCTTATAAACCTTAACATCCTCATTTAAAATATAAATGTCAACATATCCATTAATTTTAATATTTTTTCCATCTAATTGTGAATAATTTTCAAAATATTCCGCTTCTACGTTATTTACCATTAACATATTATCGCCAACATCACAAACTGTGGCAGTTGCAATAAATTGACCATTAGTGTAATTATTTTTCAATCCTGAATTAACTTTTAAATAAACAGCACCAAAAGAAAAAATAAATAAAATCAAACACGCAAAAACACAAATTTTATGAAAACTTATTAACCTTTTATAAGTTTTAAAACAATTTAAAATTACTAAACACACTATAATAAATAAAAATATTGAAACTGAAACATAAAATTTTTGAGTAAAAACATAAGTGCCAGTTAAAACACCAAAAATTAAACTAATTGCAGCAATCACAATAGGTCTATAATTGAATAACCTATGGTTATCTTTTGTTTCCATTTAATTAAGTTTACAACAAACTAAATCAATTTCAAAATAAAATTTCAAAATAAAAAAATCTATTGCATTAAATAAAGAATTAATGTATAATAAGTTAGTTATTAAATTCATTTGGCACCATAGTCTAACGGTTAGGACACTAGCCTCTCACGCTGGGAATCGGAGTTCGAGTCTCCGTGGTGCTACCAAATTAAATAAGGTTAGCAATTTTGCTAACCTTATTTAATTTTATAAAATATTAAATTCTTTACATCTAATTAACATTAAAATACTATTCACTCACTTTATCATCAATAATTTTATGCCCTTCAATTTGCAATAACTTTAATTTTCTTTCTATTCCACCAGAATATCCCACAAGATTTCCATTGGAACCAATTACCCTATGACATGGAATAATGATTAATATAGGATTTTTTGATATAGCATTTCCCACAGCTTGTGCCGACATATACTTTTTGTTAAGTCGTGTTGCCACTTCTTTTGCTATGCTACTATAAGTTATAATATCTCCATATTTTATTTTTCCAACTATTTCCCAAACCATTTTGCTAAATTTACTTCCCTCTAATAAAATAGGAATATTTATAGCATAAGTTTTCTTACCCAAGAAATAATTGTTTAACCATTTGTTAACTTTATGAAATATATTTAGTGATTTATAATTAACTAAAACAGCACCACTTTCTTTAATATTATCATGATTAAAATTCAGACCTAATAAATTAATGCCATCACTATACATTATTATTTCACCAATTGGAGAACGATATTTGCAGTAATAAATCATTATAAAATTCCTTTAAATTAAAATCTATAAAATTTAAAAATATAATTATATTATACTAAAATTTAAATCGATAACAAATATCTTAATAAGAAACATTAAAATTATTTAAACATTCAAATTGAAACACAAATAAAAAACACTGAAAATTTCAGTGTTTTTTATTATTAAGCAACTTTTTTAATTTTTATTAAATATGTGTGTCCATCTAGAAAAGTAATTTCTAATCCTTCTTCAGTTTCTCTAACTTTTGCAATAAATTCGTCTGCAAGGACCACCTTCAATTCTTGCTTAAAATCCATGTTATTATTCCCCCTTTTGCGTGTTAACAAACCTTCCGTTTGTCAATTATTATTTTAAAATAAATAATTTTATAAAAAAATACTTTACATTGACTACTTTTGTCGAATTATCAAAATCATTGTCTTATTATATAAATTTTTATATTTTAGTTAATAGTTATTAAAAATTAAAAAATATTTTAAAAAATAATAGTGAAATTAACATTATTGCATATTTTAATAAAATTATTTATTATAAAACCAAAAAAATTGCCATTTCTAGCAATTTTTTTGTTAATAATCAAAATTTTTAACAATTTTTAAAAGTTAAATAACTTTTTTGAATTTTATTCGCTTACTTTCTGGTCTAACACTTTTGCAATAATATCTTCAATTTCAATTAATCGTCTTGCAAGTTCACGCTCTACCCCAATTGAATATTTAATGCCTAAAATTAAAGCCTTAAAATATGCAACTTGTTTTTCGTCTATCGCTAAAATTAAAGCATTAATTTGTTCAAGCAATTCACTTCTAGTGCATTTGCTTTTGCGAATAACTTTCATTCCATGAACAAACGCTTTTAAATCTTTAACTAAAAATAGCAATCTATCTAACAATTCTGGGCTAAAATCGAAAAGTTGTTTTTTGGTGTTAATATTTTCGGATTGATGGTTAGATGTGCCAACAAGTGCAGTTACAATGGTATTTTTAAACAGAACTACAACTGCATTACAAAATGTTGCATAAGGACCAATTCCATCTTCATCATTACAAAAATATTTATTTAAAAACTGATTAAAATTGATTTTTTTATCATCTAACAAATTTAAAAGGCAAAAGATAAAAGCAATGCATTTATGTGGTTCTTCTGGAATAATAAATTTGCCCATTTTAGAAGTAGCTACTGCGAGTTCTTTCTCAAAATTAAAATTAACCATACATTCGCTTATCAAATTAAAAACTTGTTTTGTAGATGCAATTGATTTTAAAACATCACCCAATCTTTTATCTACCAAAATATATTTACTAGAAACCATATTGTCACACGCAGTAGTAAATGCTTCAATATCTTCAAGTTTACAATAAGTCATATTATCACACCTTCCTATGTATTAGTTTAACAAAATAAAACATAATTAGCAAATAAATTTATATAATCTTTTAACCTATAAATAATTAAAATTTCTTAAAAACTATTTATTTTTTCATTTTGTCATGTTATACTATATGCATTAAGAGGAATTATTATGGATGTAGCAAATAATGCAAAAATAAGTAAATTAGTAATATTGTTTGTGTTCGACAAAATGGAAATTCCACTAACAGAAGAAACAGTCCTTGACATGTGTTGCAGTCAAAATGCATGGATAAGTTATATGCTTTGCAAAGAAATAATGGCAGACCTAATTGATTCTGGTTTTTTAATAATTAACAACTCTAAAAGCGGAGAAAGATATTACACAATTACAACCGAAGGAAGAATGTGTTTAAATTATTTTTTTATTAATATTCCTGCAAGCCTAAGAGATGAAATTTCAAACTATGTTAAAATGAACAGGCTTAATTTTAGAAGAAAACAAGAATATTTTAGAGATTATAGCCGTAACGATGATGGGTCTTACACCGTGTTGCTTAAAATTTTAGACCCAGCAGGGCCTAAACTTGAACTTAAACTTAATGTGGCAAATCGCAGTAACGCACAAGATATTTATAAAAAATGGGAAGAAAAAGCTAGTCAAGTTTATGGCGCACTTTACGATATTCTTCTAGAAGATAATTAACAATAATGGTATTTAAGTAAAAAATCACTCAGTTGAGTGATTTTTTATTTTATTCTTTAACTCCAAACAATGTTGCTGCCCCCACAACTTTTCTATTACCATCATCATCAACATCATTGATTGATGGAGTTGTCATGCTTGCTCTATACATATAAGTTGAATTATCTGTTTTATTAAAGAAGTAAATATATCCGTTTAAAATTTCCGCTGTAAGCATTCCATCTGCTTCGTTAGCAGTTGTTGTGCTTAATTTTTCAGGTGCAATTATTTCATTTTCACCAATATTTTTATACTTAACTTTATACAGTAAATTAGAAGACATATAGACAACATAATCACCTTCTGTTGCCACAAAAGTTGCCTTCACATCATCACCATCAAAAGCATAAACAACTCTATTATTAATAGTATCTGTTTCTGGCACAACACCATTATTTAATTTTAAGTATCTAATTATGTTATTTTCAAAAACTAATAAACCAACCCCACCATCGTCTTCTTCTAAAAAGATAACATTTTCATAAGACTCTAAACTAATAATTTGATTATTATTAAAAGTTAAAGTATCTTGACCTGCGGTTATTGATTGCATATAAATATTAGAATTTAAACTATAAACCAACTTATCGTTTCTTGTTGTTAAAAGTGAAACGCTCTCACCTTCACTAATCTTTATTTCTTCACTGCCATCTGGATAAATTTTATAAACTCTTACTCCCGTTCTAACAGTTCCAGTTTCAAGTGCTGACCTTGTAAAGAAAACATAATTTTCGGCAATGCTATTGTTTTCTGCATTTTTCACTTCACCAAAATTTTCTCCAAAAAGAACACTTTCGGCATCATTAACAATTACTTTTTTATTAGTTTTATTATTAATTTCAATGCTAGTTATTGCCTTTTGCGATTTTTCATAAACAAGTAAATAAAGTTTTTCACCAAATTTATAATATGTGTAATCTATTGTTTCATCTGTGCTGTTTTGAATTGTAGTGTAAAGAAGTTGACTTGCTCCAGTAACTAAATCATATCTGTAAAAACAAGTTTGGTAATATAAAGTTTCCCCTTTGCTGTTTTTGCCATTATTTGGGGTTGCATAATAAAGAAAATCACCAAAAATATGAATTGAACCATTACTAAATCCAACTAGGCTACTAACAACTTGTGTCATTTCAAGCACATCGCCATTATCATCTAATTTTGCCTTATAAATTGCAGATTGAACCACTTTTCCAGTTTTATTACCAGTTCCATCATTAGTTTTTGTGCCGTTAATAAAATAAATATAATTATTATAAGAAACAACACTACCACCATTGCTAACAACACCAGTTGTTGAATTAGATGTGGCACTTAGTTCAGGTTCCTTGCAAGCAACTAACCCAAACATTGCCCCAAAACAAACAACCATTGCAAGAATAATTTTAAAAAAATTTTTCATATCAAGCCCTCATAAAAAATATTTGCTTTTTAATTGTTATTAATTAAACTAATAATTATAATATATTTATTTATAAACTTTGTCAAATACATAATGATTTATTAATTAATTTTTACAATTTTTTATATGTTATGCCACACATAATATCTAAATTTTACATGTTTTTCCGTTATTAGCACTTTTAAATACTAAATAATACCCAAATTTTGTGTTAAGTGATATTGGATAGTAAAACATTCTGCCAAGTTTAGTATCTTTAAATTTAGTTTTCGCTATATCAATAGGATAACCAATACCTATTTTTATAGGTCTATTATTAGAGTAAATTATACCAATTACCATAATTCCATTAGGAGTTTCCGCTCTTACCCACTTAGAGTTTGAAAACATACATTCAAGAACCCTTTCTCTTGCACAATTAGCAAATAATTCACACAAACTTTTTTCTATTTGCTTGAAATAATGAAGTTCAACTTTTCTATATAATGGTTTTAAAATTATATCTTTTATTTTACGAGGTTTTTTGTTATTGTCTAATTTAATTGGTTCTAATTTAGTATCTATTTCAACTTTAAAGTTATTTTCATGGTTTTTTATATTAAAATTTAATCGTGCATCATCTATTGCAGTCAACTTCATTTCATTGTCAATAATTTTTTCAATACTTTCTTCGTTGTCGTCAAATAAACTTACTTTTGCACATTCTTTCAAGACATTTAAATCACCATAAAAGCCAATTAAATTTGCCCCACTATAAACACTAATACTCAAATTTGGTTGAAAAATAAAACTATCTAACTTTATTGTATAATCTTTAATAAACTCTGCAAAAACTTTATTGTTGATATTATAAACTTCAACATAAATTGGCGAGTTTATTGATTTATTAAATGAGAAAGTTAAACTAAAATCGTTGCCATTTTTTATTGCCTTTGCAACACCTAATATTTGATTAGTAGAGTTATTATCACAAACTTCTTTTATTAAACAATAAAACTTTTCAAACTCCATAATTTCACCTTCAATTTATTTTACCACATAAAAAAATAGTGCCAACAAAATTTGTTAGCACCTTTTTGTTACTGGTGATTAAATTTGTATTATTATAATTTATTTTGTCTGTTAGGTTTATAAAAAGTATTAAATAACTTTTTAAACTGACAAACACTAAGTTCCTCTGCCCTAGCGTTTACATCAATAGCAAGTTCAGTTAAAATTTTAGACAACTCTTGTTTAGTTATATTAAATGTCAAAGACAAATTATTAATAAGAGTTTTTCTTTTTGCACCAAAACAATGTCTCACAAAATTTATATAGTCATCTGTAAGTATTTCACTATTAAATTCAAAATTAATAACTGCACTATCTACTTCTGGCATTGGAATAAACATTGTGCGTGGCACCATTCTTGTAATATTAACTTTAGCCACAGTTTGACAAATAACACTCATTGCCCCATATTCTCTATTTTTTGGATTTGCACATAACCTTTGTGCAACTTCTTTCTGCACCATTAGCGTCATGCTTATCGGTTTTATTTTTAAAAATTTGAAAATTATTGCAGTAGTTATATAATAAGGCAAATTTGCGACCACACAAAATTCATTTAAATTAAATTTACTTAAATCTTCTTTCATAAAGTCAGCAAAAATAACTGTTAAATTATCATACTTTTTTTCTAATGGCAGAAGAAATTTTTTAAGTTCACTATCTATTTCAAAACTTATAACTTTTTTTGCGTTTTGTGCAAGTTTTTCCGTAAGTGTTCCTGCCCCTGCACCAATTTCCAACACCAATTTAGTGTTATCAATTTTTGCATCAGCAATTATTAAATTAAGTAGGTTGTTATCTGTAATAAAATTTTGACCAAATTTCTTTTTAAAATTATGTTGCATTTTCTTTTCCTTGTATATTTTTTTTTATTTTGCAAAACCTAGGATTAAGCCATAACGGCCATGCAAAAGAAGTTTTGCGAAAGATGACTAGAACCTTTAACAAGGTTCTTTTATTTTATGTTATAAAATCTCTTTGCATTATCAGTTGTAATTTTAGAAATTTCATTTAACTCTATTTCTAATACCTTTGAAAGTTCTTGTGCAACTAATTTAACATTTACGGGAGTGTTAATTTGCCCCCTAAAAGGCACAGGAGAAAGATAGGGGCTATCGGTTTCTATTAATATTTTATTTAAAGGCACTTTTTTAGCAACATTTTTATCATAACCTTTATAAGTAAAATTGCCCGCAAATGAAATAAATAATCCCAGTTCACAAAATTTTTTTGCCCAACTTTCAGTTTCGCAAAAACAATGCATAACAGCACCATACTTTAAATATGAAATGTTAGATTTCAAAATCTCATAAACATCTTCAACGGCATCTCTACAATGAATACAAATTGGTAATTTTAATTTATAAGCAAGTTTTATTTGCTCTATAAAAATTTTTGTTTGTAATGATTTATTTTCTTTGTTGTAATGATAATCTAAACCGATTTCTCCAATGGCAACTACTTTGTTTTGCTTTGCAAGGATTTCAAGGTCATTTAAACTTTGTTCATTCCACTGCTCTGCGTTCTCTGCATGAATGCCAACACATGCATAAACTTTACTATATTTTTTAGCAAAGTCAATTGCTTTTTTAGAAGATACAATATCTGTTCCTAATGTAATTACACTAAATAAATCCTTATCATTATTTATTTGATTAAGTGTTTGCGTATTATTTATTAATTCATCTTCTAAATGACAATGTGAATCTATAAACATAAGTCACCTCTTTTATTATTTTAGCATATTAAAACATAATTTAAAAGTGAATATAATAAAATTTAACATGAATAAAGTTTGGTTAACACTTTTAATTACAAGTATTTGTGTTCTTTTATTTATAGACCCAAATTCAGTTTTGGCAGGCATGTTAAATGCTTCTAATAAAGCATTAACTTTGTCTTTTGAATTATGCACAATTTATGCAATATGGATTGGAATTTTTGCAATATTAGAGCAAACTGGCGTAACCAAATTTATGGCTAAAATCTTATCACCATTAATTAACTTAATTTTTGGAAAAAACACTTTAAGCGACGAAAGTAAAAAACTTGTTAGCATGAATATGAGTGCTAACATACTTGGCATGAATGGTGCCGCTACACCTCTTGGAATTAAAGCAATTGAATCAATGGGCAAAGATAAAACAAAAGCAACATTCCCAATGATAATGTTAGTAGTTATAAGTTGCACAAGTCTTCAATTATTACCAACATCTATAATGGGACTAATGACAGCAGCAGGCAGTAAAAATTCTTCAAGCATAATTCTTCCTTCAATTTTAGCAAGTTTTCTTTCTACCACTATCGCTATTATTTTGGTTCGAATAATTCATCATTTTAGAAAAAAGCAGGGAAAAGAATAATGGCAGTTTACATAATCCCCGTTTTTGTTTTAATTCTTTGTATAGTGTGTTTTATAAAAAATATTAATGCTTATAATTATTTTGTTTCAGGCGGGAAAGAAGCAGTAGACCTTTGCATAAAAACATTTCCATTTCTTGTTGCTATATTTGCTGCGGTTGAACTTTTTAAAATTAGCGGGCTTGCCGATATAGTTGCTAACTTAATTTCGCCACTTTTTACAGCAATAGGCATTCCTAAAGAACTTGTTAACTTTTTAGTTCTTCGTCCATTTACAGGTTCTGGTAGTGTTGCAATGGTTAGTGAAATTTATGCTACCTATGGCCCAGATAGTTACATTGCAAGGTGTGCTAGCGTTATAATGAGTTGCACCGAAACTGTATTTTATATAACTGCCGTGTATTTCACATCAACAAAAGTAAGAAAATTAGGCTACACCATTCCAATTGCTCTTTTAAGTTGTTTTATTGGGAGCATTATTGCGTGCTTAATTTGTAAAGTTATGTAACTACCAACAATAAGAACCACTATAAATTTGGGTTAATTCTTTTGTAAACTCTCCATTAGCATTTTTTAAAATAATAGGTTTTAATTCTTTATTTGTGCAATATTCGTTAAATATTGCTTCAACTAAAAAAATATGGCTAGGCTTATTTTGCATTGGGAAAATATCACAAGTTTTACAGATACTAAATCCTTTTATTTTTAATTTTTCTATTATCTCTTGCTTTCTTGCTTTTAAATGAACTAAAAATAATTTACCGCCTTGTTTTAAAATCAAACTTGCACAATTAATTATACTATCTATATTAGTTAAAATTTCATGCTTGCATATTTTTATCTGTTCATTTTGTGGCAGTTTGCCACTTTTATTTTTGTAATAAGGGGGATTTGCAAAAACAAAATCAACTTTTTCTTTATGGTTTAAACTAAATTCTTCAAGTGCCATATTAACAGGAATAATATTTAAAATGCCATTAATTTCGAGTGTTCTGCCACACATAGCAGATAATTCCTTTTGAATTTCAACTGCATAAATCTTCTTTACTTCTTGTTTAGCATTAACCAAAATTGAAATAACACCACTTCCCGCACAAAATTCCACGCCTACACTGTTTTTATTCGCTTTTATAAAATTTGCAAGTAACACCGCATCTGTTGTAAATCCATAACCATCTTTTTTTTGTAAACACAAAAGACCTTCGCATTGAAGGTCACAAATTATTTCATCATTATTATTTTTTAAATTACTCACTAACAGGTGCACCAACTGGGCAAACATTAGCACACATGCCACAAGAAACACATTTTTTAGGGTCTATAACATATTTATTGCCATCAAAACTAATCGCTCCAACTGGACACATTGGTTCGCACCCACCGCACTTTATACATTTATCTGTAATTTTATAAGCCATAATTTTACTCTCCTATTTTTTTAAATTTTAATTCTCTAAGGGGCCAATTGTCAATATTAATTGCCCCATCACTTTGCAAAGTTTTTACACTCACAAGTTCTTTTAAAACATCACAATAAACGCAAGTTCCTTTCCCTTTTGGAGTTTCAACTTCGCTATTTATTTTTGGCATACGCTTTAAAACTTCCTCATAATTCTTGTTCTCATAGCCAAGGCAACACATAAGTCTTCCACATAAACCGTTTATTTTGCTAGGTGATAAAGACAAACCCTGAGTTTTAGCCATTTTAACCGTTACATGTTCAAAATCATTTAAAAATCTTTTACAACAACATTCTTGGCCACATGGTCCCAAACCACCTTTATTTTTAACTTCATCTCTTTGCCCAATTTGTTTTAATTCTATACGAACTTTAAAAGTAGATGCTAAATCTTTTAATAATTCCCTAAAATCTACTCTATCTTCGGCAGTAAATTCTATAATTAACTTTGAGCCATCAAATGTGTAACTTGCTTCACTAATTTTCATTGGCAAATTGAATTTAGCCACTTTCTGTTTTATTAACCTTAAAGTCTCAGGGATTTTTTCATCAAGTGCTTTGCGTTTTAAAATATCTTTTTCAGTTGCAATTCTCACAACTGGTTTTAATTCCATATCACCATCCAAGTTTTCAATTTCACGCTCTGCAAAAGCAACCACACCAAATTGCAAGCCTGCCGATGTTTCCACAATCACCCTGTCTTCTTTATTTAAGTTTAATCCGCAAGCATTAAAATAATAAACTTTGCCACTAGGGCTATATTTTATTCCAACTACTTTTTGCATGTCACCTTAGCCTCCACCATTTTAAGCAAAAACTCATCTAATACTGCTTGATTATTAGCATTGAATGTTAAATCTTTACGCGCTTCTATTGCCAGTTCTATAATTTTCACTAAACTAACAACATTAAAGCCAACAGCACATTCTTTTAAATGGCTAATGTTTGATTTGTTAACAATTAAATTTAATTGCTCTGCTTCTAATGCTATTATATCACGAGCTACCGATATTGTTAAATCAAAAAATTCTAAAAGTGAAAATTTTTGAAAATTAAATTTACTTAAAAATTTTAAAATATCTTTACTGCCATTAACAGTTTTAAACATTTCAAGAACTAATAAAAATAAATCTATAAATTCACTGTCTAAACTAAGGTTTTTAGCATGAGTAAAATTTCCCCCCGAACAAGATGCATAAACACTTGCCAAATTTTCACCTACCCCGCTTAAAACCAAAAGGTTAGATATATCATGCTCGCTTAAAGGTTCTAAATTGAATTTAGCAACTCTTGACAATATAGTTGTAAGCAAAGTATTTGCAGAACTTGCACCTAAAATTATAATGACTTTTTCAGGCGGTTCTTCTATTGTTTTAAGCAATTTATTTTGTGCTTCGTCTGTCATAACACTGGCATCTTTTATTAAATACACCTTATATTCCGCTTCATAAGGTGTCATATAAACATCACTAACAATAGGCGTAACCATTTCAACACTAATCAATTTATTTTCATCTATTAAAACTAAATCCGGGTGAGTTCTACTTTCAACTTTAACTTTGTTTTTTAAAATTTCACTTGCAAACCAATTACAAAATCCAATAAGATATTCTTCATCAGGGCTAATAAATAAATAAGCATGTGAGAGATTGCCATCTTCACACCTTTTTTTAAGCATTTTAGCAAGTGGTAATTTAGAAATAATGTTGTTAAAACCTACCATAAAATAAGGTTATCAAATAAAGTTTAGTTTGTCAAATTATATTTAAAATAAGCAATTAAATTGTTTTAACACTTAAAGTAAAAACAAACACTTAAATGTGTTTGTTTTCACTAAGTTTATTGCCTACTTAACTTCTAAAATTTTAAGGCTAAAACTGCCACCATCTGGTGTTGCTACACTCACAACATCACCTGATTTTTTTCCTAAAATTGCTTTACCAATTGGAGACTCATTAGAAATCAGCCCGGCATCTGGATTACTTTCAAGTGTTCCTACTAATTTGTAAGTATTTTTTTCATTAAATTCTTGATCTAACACAGTTACTGTGCTACCTACCATAACCACGCCTTTCTTTTTTTGTTCGCCAGAAATAATTTTAGCAGTCCTTAAAGTTTCTTCAATTAAAGCAATCTTGCTTTCAAGTCTACCTTGTTCTGCTCTTGCCGCATCATACTCGCTATTTTCGCTAAGGTCGCCATATTCTCGTGCTGTTTTTAAATGCTCTGCAACCTCTGTTCTTTTAACTGTTTTTAAATATTGCAATAACTCTTCTTGTTCCCTCTTTCCCTCTTCGGTTAAATAAACTTCTGCCATAAATCTTCCTCCTAGTTGCATTCACAACATGCGATAATTATATTTATCAAATTTAATAATGTCAAGAAATTTTGACCAAGTAAATTTAATATTTTCTTGTTTTATTATCTTTATTCATAATTTAATATAAGTGTTAAATTTTATTGTAAATTTTTCTATTTTATGCTAAAATTAATTGATTTAATTAGGAGATTATCATGATTAAAATTTGGGCAAAGCTTGAAACGAACCATAAGTTAGGCAATAACATAATATATGAAAGTTTAGATAATTATGACCCTGATAAGCTTTATCTACACATTCAAGAAATCTGCCACATTCTTGATATACCTACCCCTGTTATATTAAAAAGCCATATAATAAATTTTGATAAATTTAACACAACTAGTTTTACAATTAGAGATTTTGTTGAAACAATAAATTTCGATAAACTTATATTAGAACATGTTATTGAAAAATAAAAAGTCCATGAAAACTTGCTTGGACTTTTTATTTAATTTTATTTTAAAAACATTTTTATTATTTTATAATTTTCTTTTGAATAAGGTTGGTAACGCATAGGCAAATCTATTTTATTAGACTTTTTAACAATAGGCTTTAAATGACTAAATGTATCAAAACTAAACTTTCCATGATAATTACCTAACCCACTATAACCCACTCCTCCAAAAGGCATTCTGCTTGTTGCAATGTGAATAATAGTATCGTTAATGCATCCTCCTCCAAAAGAAATGTTATTTAAAATATCTTTTTCTACCTTTTTATTGGTAGTAAACAAATAAAGCGCTAAGGGTTTACCAAAATTTTTAATAATATTTTTCGCTTCATTTAAACCATTAATTCCTATTATTGGCAAAACTGGGCCAAAAATTTCCTCTTGCATAACAGCATCAGCAAGTGTAACATTATTTAATATAGTTGGCTCTATTTTGTTGCTTTCCTTATTTCCTTTTCCGCCAAACACAACTTTATTACTATCTATTAGCCCCATTATTCTATCATAATGCTTTTGGTTAATTATCTTCCCATATAAATTATTATCAATAGGGTTTTTACCAAACATTTTAACTATTTCTAATTTAACACATTCTATAAATTCTTGTTTAACACTATTATCAACTAAACAATAATCGGGTGCAATGCAAGTTTGTCCACAGTTTAAAAACTTACCAAACACCACTCTTTTTGCGGCAAGTTTAACATTAGCACTTTTTTCTATAATGCAAGGACTTTTACCACCTAATTCAAGTGTAATTGGAGTTAAATATTTACTTGTCTTTTCTGCTACCACTTTTCCAACTGTAATTCCGCCCGTAAAAAATATGTAATCAAATCTTTCATCTAAAAGTTCTTGGTTTTGCTCTCTTCCACCCAAAACCACATAAACATGATTTTCATCAAAGCATTCGCTAATAATTTTTCTAATAATTGCACTTGTGCATGGTGAATAATTAGACGGTTTTAAAACGCAACAATTTCCCGCACAAATGGCACCAACTAATGGTTCCATTGTTAGCATAAATGGGTAATTCCAAGGGCTCATAATTAAAACAACTCCCCTTGGTTCATAAACCATAAAACTCTTTGCAGGAAACTGTGCTAATGGAGTTCTTACTTTTTTAGGTTTTGCCCATTTTTTAAAATGTTTAAGGCAATAAGAAATCTCACTAAGCACAAGACCTACTTCGCTCATATAACTTTCTGTTTCACTTTTGCCCAAATCTTGATTTAAAGCTTTAAATATTTCTTTTTCGTTTCTAATTATACTTTGCTTTAAATTCTTTAAAACTTGTTCTCTAAATTTTAAATCAAGTGTTATTCCTGAATTAAAGTAATCTCTTAAATTACTCATTTTTTCTGTTATGCTCATTTATATTACCTCTTGTTAATTATATCAAACAACACTAATAAAACAAATAAAATAACCTAAAACTTAGGTTATTTTATAATTGTGTCAAAATATTCTAAATAATCGTTAAGTGCACTATCTGTTTTAAATTTATTTGGAGCAAGGCAAATGATAGTTATACTTGCACCATTTTCAAAAGTATTAGCAGTAAACAACAATCTTTTAATATGCATTTGTGCATTATCACTAACATTGGCTTTAAATGCTTTTATTAAAGTTTCAATATTATCTATAATAATCACAACATTATCGCCAATAGAAGTTTGAATTTTTGCCTGCAATAATGCCTTGTTGCAGGCTTCAAAACTAACTATTGGATTGTCTATAACATTACTTGAATAAGATATCACATTGTTTTTATTAAACTTAAAATTCTGCTGTTTGTCTAAACTTAAAGCAATAACAAATGCATTATCAAGTTTTGAAAATTTATCACATAAGTTTTGGCATGCCTCATTGCTATCAAAAGGCACATCGCTAAACACTAAAACTCTTGAACCTCTAACAATTTCGTTATTGCCTTTAAAATTACGCACCAATACGCCTTCTTTTCCACATTTTCCAAGTCGATTAAATATCACTTCATCTTCGCTAATTTTTTTACCATTAACCGCTATTACAGTCGAAACATCTTTAATTATGGCATTACTATCTACTAGACAATAATCAACAATATCAAAATCTCTCAAATTGTAGTCGTTTATTAAATCTTGACCAATATAAGCATCTTGTTCACTTTCCACATAAGGATACTTACAAATTTTACCTGCATTCTTTGTTTTTATAAAAGTTCCTCTTTTAATTAAATGCTTAGGAATATCACCCGCAAAATAATATTCACTAGCCTGACTCGCAACGCTCCCATAGCCCAAACTATTTTGTGCTGAACCAAAAGTTGTCAAGTTTTTTATATCATAAAAAAATTTATCATCAACTCTTGCTTTTGTAGGTCTTCCGCGTTTATCTTTTTGTTTATATGGCATTTGGATTCCAGTAATAATAGAATAAATATTTTCAACTAAATCTTCCTTATTCAAAGAAGAAGGCGATTTAACACCCACTTGCTGACCAAGTTTCCTTAGTTCGTGAATATTGATAGCATAAAGTTCTTCTCTTGAAAAATTACCTAAATCCATTTCCTTTTCCTTTTTATTTGACTATCTATGACTAAGATTAGCACATTTTGTCGACTTTTGCAATTATTTACAATACTTATTTATTAATTCAACAATTTTCGACTTATAAACTATTGTATTGCTTCCCTCGTTTTCTGCGCCAATAAAACATAATGGAGGATACACCACACACCACCAGTTATTACCTGTCCCAGAGCCAAGTTCCACAATTAACGCATCATAAACGCCCTCATCAAGCACAACATCGGCATAAGCACGAGTTGGGAAATATTCATCGTTAAGCCTTGCATTAGCAGTATAATTAAACCCATTGCTTTTAAGCACAACATTCGCAACATTTGTGATTTCTTGTAATTTGCTAGCAATCTGCGCATGTGCTTCATTTAAAGTTTCACACTCTGCAATAATTGGTGTTAAATAATCAACAATAGCACTTTTAACTTTATATTTAACATTTTGATCCACATCATCATTACTATTCGCACGAATATGAATTCTTATATAACAAGTTTTATCTAATGCCTGAGCATTATTTTCTTTTGATGGAATCACCAAACAAACTGCAAGAATAACAGTTAAAATAAAACCAATTACCACAAGTGAAATAATTTTTTTCATAATTTACTCCTTTTATCTTTCTACTTTAATAATTGGCAATAAATATTTAAGTAAACAATAAAAAATGGCGAAAGACCATAAGTCTTCTGCCATTTTTGGCGTTTTTTAAATTCTATGTTTAAAAATTTGCAGTTTGGGGAAGGTAAACAAAAATTTTATCTCCTGCATTAATGCTTTCAATATTATCATTTTGTGCCAAAATTTGTTCAGGACGCACTTTAAGAACCCGACTAACATCAAACAAATCTTCATTTTCTTTTGCAACATACATTTTAATACCAGCATCTTCCTGTAATTGTTCTTCACTAATTTCAATTGATGAAATAAAATTTATAAATGTTTTTTCAAGTTTACAAGGGCTAGCAGTTAAAGATACTATAACTTCTAGTTCGTGTGCACCACGAATTTTAAAGCTTGAAACTTGTGCTACAATTTTTTCAATGTCTGTAAATTCTCCACTAACCTGCAACACAAATGGTAAAACCGCTTCTTTTTTATCTAATCCACCATTTGCTATAGAGTAAATTACATCAGCATCAATAACTCCTTCAATTTGAGTTTTATCGTCAACTACCCTAATTTCACTAATATTAGTATTTGTAACCAAAACACTTTTTATTTCGTCAAATTCTGGGTAATTGTCAAGTGCAATGTTAAGCACAGCATTATCACTAACTAGAACATTTTCACCATAAACATCTAATTCTTCACAAGTGGTGCTAACAATAGTATCTGCCACACAAGAAAATGCATCACAAACTATTTCAATCTCGCTTTCACTTTGAGTAGTCACTTGGCAAACCACTCCCACAGTTAAACTTGCATTGCTATTATTTTCATCGCCTTCTGTTTCACTTATAAGCATTGAAGCATTATAAACTTGGATATACGCATTTGCTATTTGACCAACAGTTGCCCCTAAACAAGAAACTTCTTGTTTAAAATCAAATGCTTTATTTATTTCACCAATACCATCGGCCGTTTTAATTAATGCGTCAACAAAGCACAAACCCTCAATTGTAACGCTATCAACACCAGAATAAACATTTTTAACTGCCACATCTGCTTTGGTTGCTAAAATTTCTTCAATCCCAGATTGAACTGAAAAATCTTCAACAATGTTAAATTCTTCATTATTTGAAGCAACAACTGTTTTAACTGTTTTTGTTTCTTTTTTAGTTACAAGTGTTTCATCGGCAACTAAATTTTTAATAGCAACTTGTTCTAATCCTATTTCGCTCACACTTATAAGGCAAGACAAGTTTACGCAATCATCACTAATATGACATTCTAAATCTGCAATTTTAGGCAAATAAAGAGTTTGTGAAAGTTCTAAACTATCACACTTATTTTGCCAGTCAAATTGGCCATTAATGCTAAGCAATTCATCATCAGTTGAAATATAAGCAATGTTTACATAAGTTGTCCCAGCAAAATTAACCCCATCTGCAACTTGTTCATGAGAGTTAATCTTTGGTGTTGCCACAACTTTTAATATTTTTTTCACTTGTGCATCGTCAGTTACAGAAAATTTACTTGTTGTTGAAAACTGGCAAACTTCTGTTTTCTTTTGATTTGTTAAATTTGTTTGGTTGAACTCAAACGCCATCAAACTATCCTCCCTACTGTTCTTACAAAAATTCTATGCTGACAGTTTGATTTTAGAACACTTAATATACTATTTTTTTAAATTTGGAATAATTTTAACATCTCCACACAAAACTTCACTATAAGAATAACTTAAAAAGTCTTGTGCAACAGGATTATCTATCCTTACAGTAAATATGCTAGGATAAACACTCTCAATTACTCCAGTATATTTCTCTATGCGCTTTCTACCTTTATTAACTTGCATTTTAACGCTTTCACCTTTCATGCCTTTAATCTGTGTTGCTATTTCACTTAAATCAATATTAACTTTTCTCATAACATCTCCTGCCCTAAATTTTCCCAGAAGATTATTTTTTATTCAAAAAATAAAAAATTCTAGGATTTACCTAGAATAATTTTGATTTTATATTATTTTATATCGTCGTCATCATCGTCGTCGTCATCATCATCGTCATCGTCGTCGTCATCATCGTCGTCATCATCATCGTCATCGTCGTCGTCATCGTCGTCGTCATCAGCATAATCGTCAATGTTGAAGTCTTCATCTAATTCATCTTCACCATCAAAAGCATTATCCATGTCGTCTTCGTCATCATCTAAATCGTCAAAATCATCTTCATCATCTTCAAGTTCACTAAAACTAACAATTTCAACATCATCATCAGCTGGCAAATCATCAATAGATTGCGTTTGCGGTTTATCAGTTTCTTCCCATTCACCTTCTTGGTCGGCATTTGGTTCAATTTCATCAACAACATCATCAAGAGTACGCTTTTTAGCACATTCATCACACATTGCTTGGTCAACACTAACAAAATTTACACCACAAATTGGACAAAGTTCTAAATCATCATTAAAATCATCTGTAAGTTTCATTTCTGCCTTGCAAACCAAACAATAATCTTCATTTTCAGGAATATAGTTAAGTTCACATCTTGGACATTTTTTGTATTTTTTAGTTTTTTCCATAAAGGTCTCTCCTAACTTATAATACTCATTTTGTGCCCACATGTTCACAATTGACAATATATTATATCAATTATATTAATTTGTAAACTATTTTTAATAACATTTTTTAAATATTTTACAAAAAATAAAAGAGAGCTTAAACTCTCTTATAATTAAAATTAATTAACCTTCAATCAACATTTTGTCTGCAACAAGTGCAATAAATTCACCATTAGTAGGTTTTTCATTATTACTATAAACTTTGATTCCAAAAACTGAATTAATATTTTCAATCTTTCCCCTATTCCATGCCACTTCAATAGCATGTCTTATTGCCCTTTCAACCTTACTTGCACTGGTTTGAAAATGACTAGCAATTGAAGGATAAAGCTCTTTTGTAATGCTGTTAATAATATCTGGTTTTTCAATAGCAAGTTTAATTGCTTCTCTTAAAAACTGATAACCTTTAATATGAGCAGGAATACCAACAGTTATAAATATATTACTAATTTTTTCTTCAAGTTGCTTATTTTTATTAGTAGTTTTTGCCCTAATTTTACTGCTACTTTCAATGTTACCGCCAATCTCAGCGACTTCAATTATTCTATCAATTAAAATGCTCTCATCAATAGGCTTAATCATATAATAATCAGCCCCCAAATCCATAGCCTTATTAATAAAGGTTTCACTTGAAAGTGATGATGTGATTAAAAATCTTGTATTAAAACCTAACTTTTTGCACTTTTCCATAACGCCAAATCCATCACATTCACTTAAAATGATGTCGGTAACTACAACTTTTGGCTGAAACTTTTCAATAAGTTTCAATGCTTCATTACCATTTTTTGCCACCCCAACCACTTCAAATTTGCCATTTTCTCTTAATGTTTTTTCAAGTTTCGACCTTTGTAAATCATTGTCTTCTGCTATAAGCACTTTAATCTGTTCCATATATTCCTCTCTTAAATTTTTATTTGCATTGTTGCACTGAACTCATGTTATCATAAAAATTTCTTCAATAAAACAAATTTCTACTATTTACTAAGGTAAATAATTGCTTGTTTTTAGATTTTTTGTCGAAAATGAAAATCAACTACTTTTTATCGGGTAAACTTTATAATTTTTTGCACAAATTTACAAAATGCAAATTTATATTATGTCTCTTTTTATCAAAATAAATAAAAAAGAGTTGAATCATTTATTCAACTCTTTTTTGTTATTCTGCACACAATTCAATTTTATCAACTTTAAGCCCATCACTAATTTCATAGGTTTGAAGATTTTTAATAAATAGCGTTGCCATAAAATCAGGTTTGGCTTGTTTAAGCGCATCACTTAAAGTTTTATCTAATCCCACAACTAAGTTTTCAATAGGTGTTTTAAGGCTTACATTTGCATTTGTCTTTTCACCTCTTGCAAGACTTATAATTTCAAGTAACTTATCTCCATTATTAATCTCATTATTAAAATCGAAATTTAATTCTTTTATTTTAGTTTTATGAATAGAGATTGCACTATGATATATCTCTTGAAAAATCTCTTCGGTTACAAATGGAAAGAATATGCTAAAATCTTGCAACAATTTATAAAGAATAATGTAACAAGTTTTTTGTCCGCTATATCTTGCTTTTTCTCCAAACTCTTCAGGGCGATAAAGTCTATGCTTGCTAATTTCCAAGTAATTATCACAAAAGTTCCAGAAAAATTTTTCCAATATATTCAAAGCAAGACCAACCTCATATTCATTTAAATATTTAATAAACTGTTTTTCCATTTTTTGAAAACTTCCTAGTATCCACTTATCAAAAAATTCAAAATCACAAAATTCTAAATCTTTATAATCTTGTAAATACATTTCAATAAGTTTAGAGGCATTAAATATTTTATTTATAAGTTTTTTACCGCGAAGTAAAGTTTCCTCACTAAACACAATATCTGTTCCAAGTCTACCACTACCTGCCCAATATCTAACTACATCAGCAGAATAATCATTAATTAAATCAATTGGTTCAAACTTACTATTTCCTTTGCTTTTACTAATTTTTTCGCCTTTATTTGCCATAACAAAACCAGAAATCATAACATTATCCCATGGTCTTGTTTTAAAATGATAAAAACTTTTAACAATGGTGTAAAAATCCCAAGTTCTAATAATTTCACTTGCATTTGTTCTAAGGCTCATTGGTTTTAAATATGCTTCCCTACTGTCATGTTCACCATATTTCATATTAATAAGTGGAGTAACTGAAGAAGTCGCCCATGTGTCCATAACATCAGTTTCTGGTATAAATTCAGTGCACCCACATGTGCATTTAGTTATATGTGGCTTATCTATCATTGGGTTCACTGGTAAATCTTCTTTTCTAGCAAAAACTGGTTTACCACATTTTTTACAATACCACACTGGGAACGGAACACCGAAATATCTTTGTCTTGAAATACACCAATCCCAAGCAACATTATTAACCCACTCATCATAGCGTGCTTTCATGTGTGATGGATGCCATTTAATTTCATTACCAATTTTTAAAAAGTCTTCTTTATGGTTCATAATGTCAATAAACCATTGTTTCATAACGGCATATTCAACTTCTTTACCACATCGCTCATGAACTTGAACTTCGTGTTCAAGTTCTTCAATTTTTTCAACTACTCCTGCTTCTGTTAATTCTTCAATAATTTTTTTACGAGCTTCTTTAATCTTAAGCCCACCAAAATGTGGAATTTCATCTTTAATTCTTCCATCATTAGTAAATATGTGTTTTAATGGTAAATTATATTTTTTCCACCATTCAATATCTGTTTGGTCACCAAATGTACAACACATAACTACACCTGTGCCCTTATCTATTGAAACTTTATCATCAGCCATAATTGGCACTTGTGCATTAATCACAGGTATAACGGCTGTTTTACCAATTAAATGTTTATGCTTCTTATCTTCTGGATTAACAAATACGCAAACAATAGCTGGCATAAGTTCAGGTCTTGTTGTGGCAATCGTAAATTCTTCATTTGTTTCTTTTGTTTTAAATTTAATATAATTAAAAGTTGTTTTTATTGTTTTAGTTTCAAGTTCAGCTTGTGCAATAGAAGTTAAACATTCATTACACCATAAAGCTGGACTTTCTTTATGGTAACAATTTCCTCCTTCAACTAAATTTAAAAATGAAGACTGACTAATTTTAATTGTGCTAGGACTTACCGTTTTATATGCTAAATCCCAATCTGTGCTAACACCAAGTTTAGAAAATAAATGTTTGAATTCAGTTTCATATTTATCAGTTGTTTCATAGCAAAGTTTAGAAAAGGCTTCTCTTCCAATTTCATGTGCTTTTTTACCCTGTTCTTTTTCAACTAATCTTTCACTAGGTAGCCCATTATCATCAAATCCAAATGGATAAAAGATATTAAAACCCATAAGTCGTTTAAACCTTGCAATCATTTCTGCTTGCGAATAAGAAAAAATATGACCAATATGAATTTTACCATTAACTGTTGGTGGTGGCGTGTCTATTGAATAAATTGGAGTCTTTCCATCATATTCAAATTTATAAACATTTTTATCCTTCCAATAATCTAACCATTTTTGTTCTTTTTCATTTGCATTATATTTTTTATCTAACATTTTATTTTCTCCTAATTAAAATAAACTAACAATTAAAAATATTAAAGCAGCAAAAGCGCAAATAATAAAACCAATAAGTCTTAATTTTAAAATTCTTCTTTCTCTTTCTGCTCCCTTATACTTATGTTCTGGGATTAAATATTTGCTTGCCACAGCAATAACACACCCAACAATTAGCACAACGAGTCCAATAATTCTAAAAATTAGTTTTGCCAAATTAATTCTCCTAATCTAACATTCTTAAATTTAAAAACTTAAATTAATAAGAATATAAATATATTATATAAAAAATTAGATAAAAATCAACAATTAAATTAAATAATCTAAAAAATGCTGGCAATATCCAACACTTTTTATATTATTTTATTTGTATTTATTAATCTATGGCCTTGAATTTTTAAATTATAACATATTCTACATCAATTTAGATTTCCCATTCATTATAAATCATATTGTCAATTTATTATTAATTTTTTATAAAGTTATAAATCCTTTCCACCATCATTAAGTCATAACAAGTATATTTTTACAAAATTAATTTTTAATTATCTTACTTTAACATTATTATACTCATCTTTCATAATATAAAGTGTTAATACTAAAAAAGGAGGTTAACACACTAAGTGAAAAAAATACTAACAATATTTTTATCAATACTTATGGTATTTTCAGTTTGTTTAGTAGGATGTAAAGGTAAAAAAGATGTAGTTAGGTTAAACGAAGTTACACACAGTGTATTCTATGCACCTTTATATGTTGCTATCAACTTAGGATATATGGAAGATGAAGGCATAAAAATAGAACTGAACAGCGGACAAGGAAGTGATGTAAGCATGGCTGCTCTGCTTTCGGGCAATGCCGATATTGCATTGCTAGGCCCTGAAACAGTTGTATATGTTCATGCTGAAGGCTCAACTAATCACCCAATGGTTTTTGGGCAATTAACAAAACGAGATGGCTCTTTCCTTGTTTCAAGAACACCAATTGAAGATTTTGATTGGTCAACCGATTTAGTTGGAAAAAGTGTTATTGCAGGAAGGCGTGGTGGTATGCCAGCCATGACATTTGAATGGCTTTGCAATAAAAATGGACTAACAAACGGTTCTAACATAACACTAGACCTAGAAACATCTTTTGGTGCAATGGTTCCAACTTTCCAAGGTGGAAGTGGCGACTTCTGCACTATGTTTGAACCAACCGCAACTGAATATCAAAATGCAGGACTGGGTTATATTGTTGCATCTGTTGGTGAATATAGCGGAGAAATACCATATACATGTTTTATGGCTTCAAGAAGTTACATGAGTAAATATCCAGATAAAATAAAAGGCTTTTTAAGAGCAATTGAAAAAGCATATACTTACATTATGACTCACTCAAACGAAGATGTTGCTCAAGCACTTTTAGCTTCTTTCGATGGTTCAACTGTTGAATCTTTAGCAATTGCAGTTGAAAGTTACAAAGCAATAGACGCATGGATGGCAACACCTGCCATGACAGAAGCAAGTTACAAACGCTTGCTAGAAGTTTTAAGACATTCTGGCACGCTTGGAAGTGATGATATTGTTAACTTTACAGATGTTATAGATAACAGTTTTGCACTTTCAATATAAATTTACAAGACCACAAATCTGGTCGCAGGAGAAAATATGAACACAATACTTACACTAAAAGATATTAGCCTTACGTATCACACTAAACAAAATGAAACATTAGCATTAAAAGACTTAACTTTTGGGGTAGGTGAAAGTGAATTTATTAGCCTAGTGGGCCCAAGTGGTTGTGGAAAAACAACCATTTTAAGCCTTGTTGCAGGAATTTTAAAACCTACAAGTGGCGAGATAATCCTTAACGGAGAAAAAATCACCAAACCAACCACACGAGTTGGTTACATGTTTCAAAGAGATAACCTATTTGAATGGCTTAACATTTACAAAAATGTTACAATAGGTTTACAAATTCAACATAAAAACACCAAGGAAAACCAAGAAAGAGTTAAAATGCTTTTAGAAAAATATGGCCTTAGTGAATTTGCAAAACATCACCCAAACAATTTGTCTGGAGGAATGCGCCAACGCGTTGCACTTATTAGAACATTAGCAACTAATCCTGAAATACTTTTATTAGACGAACCATTCAGCGCCCTAGATTATCAAACACGACTACTAGTTCAAGACAATGTTTATGAAATAATAAAAAGTGAAAAGAAAACAGCAATTCTTGTTACTCACGATATAAGTGAAGCCGTTGCTATGTCAGACAAAGTAGTCGTTTTATCTAAGCGTCCAGCAAAAGTTAAAAAGATTATAACACTAGATTTCGACAAATCACTAACACCTTTCGAGCGAAGAAAAGATGCCAATTTTCATAAGTATTTTAATGAAATTTGGGAGGAACTTGCATGAAAAAGCAATATTCTTTAGAGCATCGCAAGTTTTTAAGAAAACTTCATCTCGGTGTATTTGGTGTGCATATTTCAAGAATACTTGTTTTAATTGCAATTTTTGCATTGTGGGAAATAGTCGCAAACATTGGAGTTGTTGACCCATTTATAACAAGTAGCCCATCTAGAATTATTAAAGCCCTTGGCGAACTAATTTCAACTGGAAATTTGTTTATGCACACTTGGGTTACACTTTATGAAACCCTACTTGCTTTTGCTATTAGCACCATCGTTGGTTTTTTAGTAGCAATAGTGCTCTATTTAAT
The DNA here is from genome assembly GCA_902496015.1 of uncultured Eubacteriales bacterium. Classification (GTDB taxonomy): domain Bacteria; phylum Bacillota; class Clostridia; order Christensenellales; family UBA1242; genus UMGS2070. The sequence continues at coordinate 145,472 of CABUZJ010000002.1, read as the reverse complement.
CACGCCATTAAGAAAGGTGTTTGAACCCTTTTTAGTGGTGTTAAATTCTTTACCAAAAGTTGCACTAGGTCCCCTAATTATTGTTTGGGTTGGGGCTGGCGTTAAAGCCACCATCACCATGGGAATTTTAATTTGTGTTATTGTTACCACAATAAGTATGTTAAATGGTTTTTTATCGGTAGATACCGAAAAAATAAAACTTCTTAAAACAATGGGGGCAAATAATTTTCAAATACTATTTAAATTAATCCTACCAGCAAGTTTGCCAAACATTATTTCTGTTTTAAAAGTTAATGTTGGCTTAGCATGGGTTGGCGTTATAATGGGAGAATATTTAAATAGTAGTGCAGGACTTGGATATCTTATTGTTTATGGTGGTCAAGTGTTTAAATTAGACCTTGTTATGGCTGCCATAATAGTGCTTTGCTTATGCGCAAGTTTGATGTATTTTGTTATCGCTGGCATTGAACTTTACATAAATAAAAAACGCAATATTTAAAAAGAACCATTAAAAATGGTTCTTTTTTATTTATTCAATGCACTTCTTAATTGTTCAAGTGTAATGCCACTTGGACAACCACTATCACCAGTAAGCATACCATTTGCAAAATAGTTAGTGCCATTGGCAAGAGTAATTCTTCCAAAAATGCAATCTTCATAAATAATTTCAACAGAAATTAAAGTCGGCGTTGTTCCATCATCTTTAAATATCTTATCGCCAATTTTCCAATAATCTAGATGGACAAAAGCCTGTTGCTCTACATTATAAAATTTATGTGCAAATGTATTTTCAATAACTGTTCCATCTGAAAATGTTCGTCTAAAATATCTAACTGCACTCCAATCTTTTAAACTATCTTCACCACTTGCATAAATAACCTCATTTTCAACGAGTGTCATTGTATCCCAATCGTAACTTAAAACTTTATCACCAACTTTAATGTCTCCAAGTGCTTTTTGTGTGCCATCTGCCATTGTAACCATTGAATTCGCTAATATACATTCTTGTGCCGTGACTTTAATATCTATGATTATATCGTCAGTTAATGCCAAGTATGCCGATGGATTACCCGAACCCTGATGATAAAGATAACTTTTAACTGTGCCCATTGTGTAAGGCAAAGAACTACTGCTAGAACTTGGAAGTAACGAAACACCAATAACATCGTTATAAGTCTTTGCTTGTGTGCTTCCGTTAATTGTTATATCTTGCGTTGTGTAATTTGCATAATAAATTCTAATAATAGCAGAATCTGCATTATCACCAACCTGATAACCAACATCTTTTAATGTTTAATTATAACTAGGTGAATAACTAATTTCTGCAGCCAAACAATAACTATTTTCCTGATTTGCAGAAACAGAAACTTTAATAGGCGCCACTAAATTTTGTGCTAGTGATTTCAGCGCTACACTATTTGTTGTAACTGTTGTTTCTTTGCTAATTCCAACTGCATCAACCAATTTAATTACATAACTATTAATTCCATTGACCTTAGTAAAAGACAATGTGTTATTACTAATTCTAACATTAGTTGGAGCTTCAATAATTTCTCCTAAAACTTGCTCTACTCTCACTCCAATGTTAAGCTTCACACCTGATGCAACTAAATTTTCTAACTCATATTGATAAAACTTATTGCCAATAAATGTATCCCATGCATCACTAATTTCAACCCATGTTATACTAGCCCCTACCGAACAATTAATAGAAGTTGTTGCAGATTCATCCATTGCACTAACAATAGAACCGCTACCAGTTAAATTACCTTTTTGCCTAACCTGTTCAGCGCATGCTTCGGCTATATCTTCGCCATCAGTATATGTTATTACAAACATTTCATCTAAACTATTAGGTGCAGTTGTTTCCACATAATAATCATGTGCGGGAAGCCAAGAATTTTGAAATTCACTTACTAAACTTGAAAAATCGGTGCTAAACAAACCCACTCCACTTATTTTTGAATCGCTTGTGGTTTCTTTAAATTCAGTAACAACTTGTGAAAAATAACTGAAATTTAATCCAATAGATTTAGTTTCACCAGGAGCAATTAGCGAAAAGGCACTTAAATTACTTTCATCACTAGTGCTTTCGCTAGTTATAAGAAAACCTGCCGCTTTTACACCACTATTAGTATTTATATTACTAACAAATTTTGCAAAGGTGTTGCCAACAGCACTAAAAGAAATTATGGTTAATAAAAACATAACGCCAATTAAAAGCCATAAAGATTTTAATTTCCCTTTCATTTGTTTTCTTCCATTTTATAAATTGCAAAATATGTAAATAGCAAATATCAAAATAAAGTTATCATATTTTATATATTTAATCAATCAAATAAACAATTATTAGCCTTTAACTTAATTTATTCTATTAATCTATTTATATTGTTGTTTTAATCTAGATTAATTATATAAAGATAATAAAATGTTTTATTAAAATAAATTATTTATTTTCATATTTGTTATCTAACAATTCTAAATCCGCATTTTTTACATTTAATAAATTAAAATACGCAACATTAAATCTAAGTAAATCTGCTTCAATATCTTGCGTAACAGATAATTTATTTGTCATTAATTTTTCCCTTAAAAAATTATAGTCATATAAAATTCTTTTTTCATCTTTCTTCTCTCCACTGCTTGTATATATAAATTTTAATATTGGCATTTTTTTTAATAAATATTTTATTTGACTACGTTTCATTAAAGAGTTTAAATCATCACTTTTACTTTCAATTTCTAAAATACCACCTAATAAATTAATCTTTTTACTCTCCATTAAAGCATTAATTGTATTAACATTATCACTTAAAATTTGCCATACTGTATTTTTATGACTTTTGATTGAAAATTTTAACGCAGATTTTTTTGTATTATTTAAATCTAATATATTGCACTCTGTTTCAGTCAAAAATGGAAAGTATTTTTTTAATGTAATAGGAGCGTTAACATATGCTGAATAATCAGCATCTTTTTCAATTAAAAACTTATCATGATTATTTTTATAAAATCTTTGCATTTTGTTAAATTTTGTAATTTCGTCCGCAATAATCAGTGTTGTTGCATTGTAATTTTTTGTATTGCTAATATAATTTAATTGCCATTCGTGTCTTAATTCATGTTCAACACAAAAAATTAATTTATTTAAACATAAAATTCTTTCAATTCTAGAATAATTTTTAGTTTTAAAATTATCAAATATTTGAGATGCAAAATTAGTATATATAACATTTTTCTCTTTTTGTTTTGAAGAATATGAAGGAATGTTAGACATTATAATATTACTTTCTTTATCTTGATATCCATCAACATCTAAATCCATACCTTTATCATGCATTATTAACTTTTGCATTAAAAAGACAAAAGTATAAACATCTTCATCAGTTAGTTGCTCATTTTTGTTTATAAAATTATCCATAATATCATAAACAGTTTGCTTTAATTGTAAAACATTATCATTACTGTCTAAATTTAAAGAGTTTATAAATTTAACAATTTCTTTAAATCTCATCATTTAATCATTAACTCCACTAACAAGGCAATTTTTATTATAAAGGTCTATATTAAACTTTCTAGAACCATTTAATGCATTAACTATTGGACAATTTATAATTTCATCTTTAACAATTCCAATCGCCCCACTTTTATTATTCATTAAAAGTTCAACAGCACTTATACCAAATTTTAATGCTAAAATCCTATCTTTTGCTGATGGACTTCCACCCCTTTGCACATGCCCAACAACAAGCGGTCTGCTTGAAATTTTTAGGTTTTCATTTATATAAGCGGATAATTCGTTAGCACCATATGTCTTTTCATTTGTTATTATTAAACAAGAGTTTTTTCCTAATTCTTTACATTTTAATATTGTCTTTAATATTTGCTTTTTAGTTACCTTTATCTCAGGCACCAAAATTAATTCTGCCCCACAAGCACATCCAACAGCAAGGGCAATATCTCCACAATTTGCTCCCATAACTTCAATAACACTTGGTCGTTCATGACTCATAGCAGTATCTCTAATGTTATTTACTAAACTTGTTATAGTATTCACTGCCGTGTCAAATCCCAATGTGAAATCAGTATAATATAAGTCATTATCTATTGTTCCTGGAACACACGCAACGCAAAAACCAGCCTTTCTTAACACTTCTGCCCCAGCAAAAGAGCCATCACCACCAATAATAACTAATCCCTCAATTCCTCTCCTTTTAAGGTTTTCTATTGCAAGTGACTGTCCTTTTAAAGTTTTAAATTCTGGGCATCTGCTTGTGTAAAGCACTGTTCCACCTGTTTGTAACAAATTACCAACACCTTTTCCTGTAATTTCAATAAACTCATCTTCAATTAATCCTGCAAATCCCCTAAGAACTCCAAAAACTTCAAAACCATAATGCAATGCTGTTCTTACCACACTTCTAATGCAAGCATTCATTCCTGGTGCATCACCACCACTTGTTAAAACCACAATCCTTTTCATTTCATTTCTCCATTATTTTGTAATTAATTTCACATTTTCTTTGCCAAGCACACTTTCAAGTTCACTAATTAAAGCAAGGCTAGCATTAACTTTCATGCCATTATTATATAATTTCTTTTCCCACTGAACAAAAACTGGTACATTCCCCATATAACTAAGTGTTATTGCCATTATATCTGCCTGTTTTTTAGGGTCTAAAATATTATACTGCAAATAAAGAGTTTGTTTTGGTTTTTCTTCTTCATGGTCTTTTTCAATAACTTGTGGCTGTTGTTTCTTTTTTGAAACATCCCAAAACTCTAATTTTTCACAAATAATTATTGGTTTTTCATCAACCCTAACGCTTACTCTGCCATGCACTGTGCATAAGGCATCAACTATAAGTTTATCTTTTATTTGCTCATAAAGTTTATTAAATATCATAATATCACATGAGCCATAGTTATCTTCTAATGTTATTACTGCCATTGGCTTATTGCCAATTTTTGTGTATTTTTTTGAAACTTCACTAATTAACCCGCCTAACTCCACTTTCATACCATCTTCAAGACCACTGGTTTCAATCATTTGATTTTCTTCACCTTCTGGTTGCATTTCATCTTCATTGGTGGTAACCATCATGCTAGTGTTAAAAGTAAAGTTTTTCATAATATCGGTGTAATCGTCTAGTGGATGTCCAGATATGTAAAGCCCCAATACTTCCTTTTCTTTTTTAAGTAACATATCTTTGCTATATTCTGCTATATCAGGATAATGTATGCTATTATTATCTTCGGCAGAAAGTGTTTCAAACATACTAAACTGACCAAGTGCTTTTGTTTTTAAATCTTTTGCCGCACAATTCATTGCTTGTTCATAAACACACGCAAGTTGGCTTCTGTGCTTTCCAAAACAATCAAAAGCCCCACTATAAATTAAACCTTCAACAACTCTTTTATTAATGCCAAGTTGTATAGTTCTGTTTAAAAAGTCTTGCAAATCTTTATATTTACCATTTGCTTTACGCTCTTCTATTATAGCCACACAAATGTTTTCCCCGCTTCCTTTAAGTGCAGAAAGCCCAAACCTAATTTTTCCATCTTTACATTCAAAATATGCTCCACTCTCGTTAATGTTTGGAGGAAGAATAGGAATTTTTTCTTCTTTACAATGTGTAACATAATTAATGATTTCATCAATTTTAGTAATCCTATTATTCAAAACAGAGGTTAAAAACTCAGGTTCGTAATATGTTTTTAAATATGCGGTTTGATAAGCAAGATAAGCATAAGCCGCCGAATGAGACTTATTAAAAGCATATTTTGCAAAATTTGCCATTTCTTGCCAAACTTGCCTTGCTATGTCTTCTGGGATTCCCCTGTTTACAGCACCTTCAATAGGTGGGCTAACTTTACCATGATCAACAATTTCTCCCCTACCATGCAAAAATACTTCCTTTTCAGCTTCCATTGCTGCCACTTTCTTTTTGCCCATCATTCTTCGCACATTATCCGCTTGCCCTAATGTATATCCAGCCATATCCTGAACAATACGCATAACTTGCTCTTGGTAAACAATACAACCATAAGTTACATTTTCAATAGGCTCCAATATAGGATGAGCATAAGTCACATCTTCAGGGTGATGCTTGTTGTGAACATATCTTGGAATAATATCCATTGGACCAGGCCTAAATAAACTAATTCCTGCAATAATATCTTCAAGGCAAGTCGGTTTTAATTCCTTCATAAACTTTTGAAACCCGCCACTTTCAAGTTGAAATACTGCCTTCGTGTTTCCACTAGAAATAAGTTTAAAAACTTCTGGGTCATCATATTGCATTTTATCAAAGTCAATTTTAACCCCATGATTTTCTTCAATATATTCAATTGCTTGTGAAATGTCGGTAAGGTTCATAAGCCCCAAAAAGTCCATTTTCATATGGCCTAATCTTTCCATATCAACACCAACAAATTGAGTGGTAATATCATCTCCGTTTCGGCTTAAAGGAATCATATCTCCTAAAACATTTGGACTTATAATAACGCCACATGCATGCGTTCCAGTTTGCCTTGGTGCATCTTCAACTTTACTTGCAATATCAACAACTCTTTTAATTTGAGGGTCTTTATACATTTCAACAAGCTCAGGAATGGAATAATCTTCGCCATAATCTTTATCTCCTTCCTTAGGATGATAAAGACCAAACAGTTTTTCAATAACTCTTGGTTTAGGTCCAATTGTTGGCATAAGTTTAGTAATCTTATCTCCCTCACTATAAGGCAACCCTAAAACCCTAACAACATCTTTAATTGCGTTTTTTGCTGCCATTGTGCCAAAAGTAATAATCTTTGCAACATGGTCTGCTCCATATTTTCTTTTAACATATTCAATAACTTCATCTCTACCTTTTGTTGAAAAGTCAATATCAAAATCTGGAGCACTAACACGCTCATTATGCAAAAACCTTTCAAATAGCAAATCATATTTCATAGGGTTAACACTAGTTATACCAATAGCAAATGCAACAACACTTCCAGCCCCCGAACCACGTCCGGGGCCAACTGGTATTTTTTGTGTCCTAGCATAATTAATGTAATCTCTTACCGTTAAGAAATAGTTTACAAAACCTTTGCCAATAATTAACTCTTTTTCTTTCTCAACTCTTGCTCTAAGTTCAGGCGTTACTGTTCCATATCTCTTAATTAGCCCTTCTTCTAACAATTCATTAAAATATTGTAAATTATCTTTCCCGTCTGGCGCATGATAATCTGGAAACATATATTTATTTTTGTCAAGATTAGGAAAATCAACATTACATTTTTCTGCAATCTCGTTAGTATTTAAAATTGCATCTTCATCTTGTGGAAGTGCTTTAAGCATTTCATCATAATTTTTTAAATAAAATTCATCATTAGGAAATTTCATTCTATTTGGGTCATCTAATGTTTTATTCATTTGAACACACATTAAAACATCTTGTGCTTCGGCATCTTCTCTATTTATATAATGCACATCATTTGTTGCAATTTTTTTAATATTATACTTTTTTGCAAATTCCCTTAAAACAGGATTAACCGTTCTTTCTTCTTCAAGTCCATGGTTTTGTAATTCAATATAAAAATCGTCACCAAAAACTTCCTTAAACCACACAATTTGTTCTTCTGCGGCTTTAATATTCCCCTCTAAAATTAATCTTGGAACAGTTCCACCCACACAAGCAGTGGTGCAAATTAAACCCTCACTATGTTCTTTTAAAGTTTTATAGTCTATTCTTGCCTTTCCATAATAATAGCCTTTATCAAAGCCAATTGTGTTAAGTTTTGCAAGATTAGTAAATCCTTCGTTATTTTTTGCAATCAAAATTAAATGGTCAAACTTTTGCCCAAATTGCTTAATATATAAATCTTCGGTAACATAAAATTCGCAACCGAGTAAAGGCTTTATGCCCTGCGCATGACATTCATCATAAAACGGTATTGTGCCATACATATTACCATGATCAGTCATAGCAACAGCGGTCATTCCCATTGCCTTGCAAGTTTTTACCAACGGCTTTATTCTTGCAAAACCATCAAGCAAACTATACTCAGTGTGAACATGCAAGTGAACAAAACTTTTATCCATTTTCTTCTTCTCCTAATTCCTGTGCAATTTTAATCAATTTTAAAAACCGTTGGCTTACGGCAACTCTTGAAATGTTACCCCCTAATACCTGTGCAATCTCAGCATAACTTGCATCAGGGTTAGCAAGCCTTGCTAGTGCCACATCTGCAAGTGGCTTTGGCAAATTTTCAATACCAATAGTGCTAGAAATTATGTCTATTGCCTGCATTTGCTTAACGCTTGCAAACATAACTTTATCTAAATTTGCACTCGCACAATTGCTTTGCCTGTTAATGTTATTTCTAACCGATCTTTCCACTTTATTACTTTCAAGTTCAAGCATGCATGCCACAGCCCCAAGTTGAGCTAATACCTGACAAATCGCTTCACTTTCTTTAAGGTAAACAACAAAACTAGAATTTCGTTCTATTTTTTTAGAAATTATGTTGAGCTCTGCTAGAAACTGACAAATAGTTTCGGCTCTTTGTTCCGTTTGACAAACCCACTCCATGTGATAGCCCGAAACCTTATGCCCATCATCATTTTCAGTATTAGGTGCTGAAATTGAACCAGACCCACAAAACGCACCTGCAAGATAACTCTTTTTGCAATCTAAATCTGTTGCTAAATTTGGATCTATTGTTCTATTTATTTGCACTTGTCCCATTTTATCACGAGACAATATCCCAAGACCTTCTAAAACCTTCATTCCAACTTCGCTATCAATAGTAAGTTCAAATTTATTCTTCATTGTCCCCTGCATTGTTTTAATGCTGATATCGCTTTTTAAAACCTGAAAGCAAATTTCAAGTTGCTTGACAATAGCTGTTGCAAATTCTTCATTTTCACTGCTAATGCTAAATGAAATATTATTCTTTTTAATAATTAAACTTCCCGCCGAAAGTATTTCTCCACAAAGCATGCAAAATAAGGCGTCTGTATCTCGCCTTACTTTTAATATTTCATTTTTAACCTTTTGTGAAAAAGACATATAATTTATATTTCTTCCTTTGCTCTCCTAAATTTTTTAGGCACATAGTCTTTATTATAATTAACTATTCTTTCAGGTGGTATTTTGAATTTTTTAACCACTTCCATTGCATCATCAACAAAAGCAATTCTACTCCTTTTATGTGCGTCACTGCTAATAATAAACTTCACATCAGTTTCTAAAATCTGTTGCATTTGTTCATCTGTCCACCTATAATGCCTGTTATTTATTTCAAGCACTGTATCAGTTTTTGCGCATTCTTCTGCCACTCTTTTTACATCAACTTGAATATATTCGCATAAATGAGTTATAAAGTCAACATCATATTTATTTACTAAATTAATATATGCTTGTGTTTGTTTTTCCACTTGTTTTTTACTTTTTGAAAATAAGCCAAATGGATTAATTATATTATTAAATGTTCCTCTGTGATAACCAACAATTAACAAATCAAGTTTATCAATTTCTTGCTGTGTTAAATCAATAGTGCCATCTTTTCCAATAAGATTGGCTTCAATTCCAAAATAAACTTTTTTAATTTTTCCTAGTTTATTTATTTCATCAATCTCAAATCTCGCCCTATCAATATTTTTTCTTTTAATGCCAAAAGCAATATGTTTGGGCCCATGGTCAGTTATTGCTAAAAAGTTTAAACCTTTTGCTTTTGCCGATTCTACCATTTCATCAATGGTATTCTTACCATGTTTAAATTTACTATAAGTGCTATGAGTGTGATAATCTCCTAAAATCTTCATATTTTTCTCCTATAAGTATAATTTCTGGTTCTAAAATAATTCCAAATTGCAAATAAACTTCATTTCTTGCAATTTCTATTAACGAAAGGACTTCTTTGCAAGTTGCCCCACCCAAATTAACAATAAAATTCGCATGAATATTGCTAATTTTAGCATTCCCCAAACACAAACCTTTAAGCCCAGCTTGTTCTATTAAAAACCCCGCTGGGAAGGTTTCTGTGCGCTTAAAAACACTTCCTGCCGATGGCTCATGTGGCTGAGTTTGACATCTTCTTGCTAAGAACTTTTGCATGTTTTCTAAAATCAACCTGCGTTTACTTGAAAGTAGCTTAAATCTAACTTTCAAAATAATTTCATCATTTACCCTAAATCTGCTTTTTCTATAACCAAATTCGCATTCACTATTAGTAAGTTTTTCAATTTTACCATTTTTAAGTATCCAAATTTCATTAATAAAATCACTTATTTCATAGCCATATGCACCTGCATTCATTGTTACCGCTCCGCCACAAGTTGCAGGAATTCCAACACAAAATTCAAGCCCCGACAAACACTTGGTTAAACACAAAGAAAGCAATGTAGATAATTTTAATCCCGCGCCAACAGTAACAAACTCTCCGTCAAATTTGCACCTATTAAACTTTTCAAGGGATATTAAAACTCCATTAAACCCTTTGTCACTAAAAAGACAATTGCTCCCTGCCCCAATTATAAAATAATTAAGTTTTTTTTGTTTACAAAATGTAATCACAACAACAAGTTGATTAACACTACTTGGCGTTATAAACCAATCTGCAATTCCGCCAATATTAAATGTTGTGTGCTTACAAATTGGCTCATATAACTTAATGTTTTTTTGAGGTAATATTTTTAGCCAGTCTTTTAAAGTTACATTCATAGTTTACTCCATTTTGCTAAAATTTTCAATCTTTTAATTGCAATTATTCAAATAATTTAGGGCAACTTACTTCGCCATTAATATATTTTTCCACCACATTAATTGCACCCGAAGAATAGATATTATTATTTATCACACTTAAAAGTCCCATTTCCGCAATTTTTTGTTGAGAACTTTCATTTAAACAAAATGAAATAAATTCGTTAGCATATCGTTTTCTAAGTTCTCCATTAAAGTCAGTTGCTGATAAATAACACACCATATCCGTTTGCTTTGAAAACGGCTCAATTATTGCATCTTGCCAAGCACCAACCGAAACTTTATTTTCTATTCTTGCTAAATCTCTAAGTGTTCCAACTAAAATATTTGCATTACCCGCAATAAAATCACAATAAGCATCATATCCACTCATTTCATTAACTTTATTAGTAAAACTTAATTCATCAGCCGTAAGCCCTAAGGCATCTATATTTTTTCTTGGTGAAGTTCTTCCAGCACCACCATAAACACAAGAATAAATATTTTTTTCACTTTTTTTTAGTTTCTTCACATATCCTGTTTTATAAAGCAATTGTGCTAAGCTTTCATTATTATAATTTTCATAGTTACTTAAATTTTGAGTAGAACTTATTAATACATAAGCCGAATAACAATAAGGCACAGCCAGCAAACTATCCCCCACTTTACCACTTTCAAAAAGTGAAACATTTGAAATATTTAAAGAATTAAATTGTAAATTGCTTAATTTATCTTTAATCAGTTCTTCCGCACCTTTTGAAAAACTAAATAAATCGGGGCATTGCCCATTTGCAAGTGCATTTTCAAGCCCTGTTAAATCCATAGATTTAATTAACACATAAAGTCCTTTAAACTTATTTTCAAATTCAATGGCTCTTTTTTCAAGCCATCTTGCTCTAGAAGTTGTTCCACCTTCAAATGTTTCAATGTGCCAAAGTTCAATAACACCTTGATATTCTGCTTTCTCTCCAAAAAATGTTTTATCTAAATTATCTTCATTACTCACAAATTTAAGCAAAGGAATAGTAACTGCTACTGCAATCACTATAATGGAAAGAAAAATTTTCCCCATAAATATTAAAATGGATTTCTTTTTACTCATCACATAACACGCCTTATTATTTTATATGTGCATAAATTTAAAATATGCAAAATAAATCATTACATTAAAAATGTAAATCTAATGTAATTTTATAGTAATTAAAAAATTAAATTTTATTAAAAAAAGAGTGTTATGTTTCTCATAACACCCCATAAAAACTAATGTTAAATACTAACTGTCGTAGATAAATTTGGTTTAGCACACACAACATAACTAAATGCAACAAACTTTAAATCACCATTTCTATCATAAACTTCAAGTCTAAACCTAAACACACCTTCATTAGCAAGTGTTTGGTTATATTCATAGCCATTGGTTAGCCCATTTGTGCTAATAAGTTCATTTCTAAAATCTGTAATACTAAGTTCAGTTTGTGAGCCTAATATATCAAAACCACCGCTTATATTACGCTTTTCAAGATTAAACTTAATGGTAGCATCATCTGGTAAATTTTCTTCAATATTAAAAGCTAATCCACTTGTTGCATTTAAAGAATAAACTAAAAACTTACTATATCCTTGCCCATTATCTATCATAGTAATTGCTTTTGCTTTATAATTAATGTTTAATAGTGGCAAACTTAAAGTTGTTGAAGTAAGAGTTTGCCCATCTTCAGTAAACAATTCAATTAACAAAGAATATGTGCCATCAGCTATAACATTGGTTGGAAAAGTCAAATCTAACCTTAAATTTGAAGTTGCATTTGTGTTAAATGCATAACTTTTTTCAAGCTCCCAGTCATCACCAACTTGTGTTTGTCCTTCAAAAAGTTGAAACTTAGTTGGAGTTGGCATAGCCGTATCTCCCACAAAAGAAATCCTAATACCTCGCCCAAGTTTTCTTATTGTTTCGTCTGTTGAATTAGAAGGAGTTATTGTTAAGTTAATACTTTCAGTTGAATCAGTATAAACTGTTTCATGAGTTTTAGTTGCAGACAATGAAAATGTCGTTTGTTGAGCAGTTATAATTAAATTCTGCTCCCAAGATTTGTTTTCTGCTCCGCTATCGTATCTCACAAGTTCAATTTTATAATTACCAATGTCTAGCGGAGTTGAGAAAATTATTTGTAATGTTTCTGTTTCACTGTTATCACTCCATTCGGTTTGAACATGAAATTCATTACCTAAATAAGTGAAATCTTGTAGGTTAATGTCTTGCCCTGCTACATTCAACCCCAGTCTATAAATAGCATTTCTTCCAGTTGTATTTGGGCTATAATCAATTAATTGAAATGAAGAATTTTCAGGAAATGAAATTTTAGTGCCCACTGAATTATATAAGTTGAGAATGTAATAAGAATTTTCATTAGGTAAATCAGTGCTATAACCACCAACAAAAGCCAATGTAAATGTTCCATTTTCTGAAACAGAAAAAGAAGTATTGGTTGCAGAAATTTCTTCAAAATGTGTTCCAGCACTTGAATAAACCGACGGATTGCTAGGCACAGGAGCAGCATTAACTAAATCTTTATTTAATATTGGAGAAAATGTTATAAGAATTAACATAATCAAGCCAACTAAAAAAGACAAAGCCCATACATAGTAATTATTTTTAATTTTTGTTAAAAAATTTCCCATCTCTTATACCTAAATGCATTATAATTTTTTTAATCAAATTTTGTCAAATAAATAACACTTTTTAATTTATTTATTTAATCTAGTTTGCTCTATATAATAAATATTTATTTAAAAAAGCATTAAAAAACAATGCTTTTAAGCATTGCTTTGTTATAAGTTTTTTTATTTTATTATTTTACCTTCCCAATTAAAAAATTAACAATGCCTTTTTTCATCAGTATTCTCCCAAAGTGATATGCCACAATCTTATATCGTTTTATATATATTTGTCAATTTTGGTCATATAAAATAGAATTGTAAATAAGTGTTCGTATATTTTAATAACTATTTTACAAAATGACTATTATTTTTTGTTTTATTAAATTAATATTAATAATAATTTTTTCTAAATGCAAACTAGACCTTCTTATGAATTTTATTATAAATGTCTAATGCTGTTTTTGCCCCAATTCCATCTACCATTGCAATGTCGTCAGGCGTTGCATTATTTAAATTTTCTACTGTTTTAAAATATTTATAAATAGCATTTAATCTTTTTTTCCCTATTCCATCAATTTGGGTCAACTCACTTTCATAATCTTTATTTCTTAAAGACCTATGATATGTAATTGCAAACCTATGGGCTTCATCTCTCACTCGTTGTAAAAGTTTTAAGGCATAATTATCTCTGCTTAATTTTAACGGCATATTACTTGTGGTAGTGTAAATCTCCTCATCTTTTTTAGCAAGACTAATTACAGCAATATCAAGTCCCAATTCATCTATTATTTCCTTTGCTGAATGCAGTTGGCCTAACCCGCCATCAATTAAAATAATATCTGGTTTTTTGTCAAAATTTTTATCTCCATTTTTAAATCTATTAAGCCTTCGCCTTAATGTTTCTGCCATGCTTGCAAAATCATTTGCCCCTTCAACTGTTTTAATTTTAAATTTCCTATATTCCTTTTTTGCAGGCTCACCATTTTCAAAAACAACCATTGATGCCACATTATTAGTTCCACTAATATTAGATATGTCATAACCTTCAATTCGATAAACCTTGCCAGTGCCTAATATTTCTGCTAACTCATTTTGTGCATCTATTGTCAATCTTTCGTGCCTAGCAATTCTATCTTGTGAATGAGTGGCATATTCTAAAGCATTTTTTATTGAATTTTTACAAAGTTGAACTTTAATACCCCTTTCAGGTAAAGTGATTTTAATGTTAACATCAAATTTATTATCTAAAAACTTTTTTAATAATTCTCCTTCTTGTTTCCCCAGTTGCATGCAAACAATTTCTTTTGGAACAATTCCCTGATTAGAATAGTAATTACTAATAAATGAAAGCATAGCGTCAGCTTCACTAGAAGCATAAAGCGTGCTAGGAAAATTTACTTGCCCCACATTCTTACCATTTCTTATCATCATAACATTAAAAGCACTTAGTTCATCAAGTTGGCTATATCCAAAAATGTCTATACTAGAAACTCCTTTTAATTCAGTAATTATGTCATTATCTAGTAAATCAATGCTTTCTAGTTGTTTTCTTATTTCTAATGCCTTTTCAAACTTTTCTTCTTGTGCAAAAGCTTTCATTCGCTCGGTTAAAAGTGCTTTAATTTTTGCAGTTTTCCCATTCAAAAAATCTTCAACATCATCTATAATTTTGTTATATTCTTCTTCGCTAACTTTGCCAACACATGGAGCAACACAATCTCCAATTTCACCATGTAAACATGGCCTAGATTTAGATTTTGTTCTATTAAAATCTATGTTGCACCACCTGACTTTAAATGCTGTTTTAATGCAATTAATAATTTCGCTAACGCTCATTCCCGTTACAAATGGACCAAACAAACCTTTTGTTTGTTTAGGGCGTCTAACTACTTGTATTCTTGGGAAGCGTTCCCCCCTATTAATATAAATATATGGGAAAGATTTATCGTCTTTAAGTAAAATATTGTATTTAGGCTTATATTTTTTAATTAATGTATTTTCCAAATTAAAAGCATCTAACTCACTATCAGTTATAATGTAATCAAAATCAAAAACATTACTTGCCATAATTTGTGTTTTAATATTTTTTGGTGAATTATCAAAATATTGCTTTACTCTATTTCTCAACTTTTTAGCTTTTCCAACATATATAATTTCACCATTATTATTTTTCATCAAATAAACACCACTTAAAAGTGGCAATGTTAAAACTTTATCTTTAAGTCTATTAATGTTTTCATTTTCCATAATTTAATTATAACAAACTAAAAAACTTTTAACAATAATTTAAATAAAAAAGGAGTTAAATTTAACTCCTTAATTTTAAGATTAAATTAATACATACTATTCATAGTAGATATAGATGAATTTAATGCAAAAAGATAAAAACTAAAAATCAATATTGCTATCGCTATTTCAATAACATAAGTCCATATCCAAGCTTTTAAAAAAGTTTGCCACTCATATTCAAGTTTTCTATCTTTATAAAGTAAATAACCTATTAAAAGCCCAATCAAACCTAAAAGTAAAGCACATAAAACTCCTATTCCTGCCTTACTTTCCCCTCCAACATTTTTGTTTTGATTTAAGTTGCCTTGCATATTAGAATTATTTTGAAAGTGCTTTTCATCATTATAACTCACCTTATTTTCGTTGTTATTTTCGTTCATTTAACCTCTCCTTTGTAAATTTTAGAATAATAATATTATCTAATGAATACATTATATAATGAAATAATCTATATGTCAACAAAAAATTGAATATATAATTATTACATTAGATAATGGAAAGGTAAATATGATAAAATTAAATGTTTTAGAAATGTTAAAAAACAAAGGTAAAACAAAATATTGGCTTTATGTTCAAATGGGTATGAGTTACCAAAATTTTAATAAAATGGTAAATAATCAAACAAAATCAATTCAATATGATAATATTGAATTACTTTGCAATATATTTAATTGCACCCCTAATGACCTTTTCAAATTTGAAGATGGAAATAACAAAAAGATATAAAAATACGGTTTAACCCGTATTTTTTAATTAATTCTTATAATTCTAACTCAATATCGCAATCATTTAGTAATTTTTGCCCTTTCCCCTCTCCTAATATATCGTCATAGGTTTCAGCAATTCTTCTATAAAAGTTAAAGTTAGAAAATTTATGACTATTACAAACATTTTTTACTGCACCAACCAATTTCCTTATGGCTTGTTCGCATACTTCTTTATTTAATCTAATTTCTTTTTGTATATCACAATAACCATTTGTAACTTTTTGCAAACCATAATCACGACTTGAAATATAAAAATTGCACTCAAATAAATTCAATATTTCACATAAAAACATTTCGTTTAACATTTTCTCACTTTTACCCTTAAATTTTATATTTTCTAATATAATTTCTGGGTCTATAAGTGTTAATTTTTCTTTATCGATTAACACATTAGATGGATGTAAATCTGGCTTACAATATTTAGCAAACATATAAATTTTATAGGTTTGCTCAATAAAATTATTCAATTCGCTTTCTGACATATTTGCAAGGCTCAAGTTATTTTCTATTATATAATTTAAATAAGTTTTAACAATATGTTCAAACAAATCAACATTAATATTAGGGGTATTAATCAATTGTTTATATTTATCAAAAGGCAGGTCTATTTTTAAAGTTGAATAAATATCTATTAAGTCGCCATAAAAAAGTTTTCTACCTTTCACTCTTTCTTGTAAAACATAATAATTATATTTATTTTTTTCTTTTCCACTATAATAATTGTAATTTAAAACCTTAGCCCACGCATAAAGTTTAGGAATACTAAAACCTAAATTTGCATAATTTTGCCACTCTTTGCAAAACAATTCAAATTGGTTCTCAAATTCAGGCTTTTCAATATCATCAATATATTTTTTAATTACAAAATTTTCATCAACAAAATAAGCAATACCTTCACCACCACATAAATGGTTTTTATTTTTTAAATATGGTATTTGCTCAATTAAAATCTGCTGATAATTTTTAATATTGCAATTCATAATAATAATATACAATAAACCAAAGAAATTGTAAATACCTAACTTAAAAATAAGGTGTTATGCTTAACATAACACCTTATTTTATATAAGATTAATTAAAACAAAAATTCAATCTAGTTTTTCAAGCCTTGCTTGTTGGTCAGCTAAACGCAATGCTTCTACCATTTCTTCAATGTTACCATTCATAAAAGAATCAAGGTTATAAAGAGTTAAGTTTATTCTATGATCTGTAACACGATTTTGTGGAAAGTTATAAGTTCTTATTTTTTCACTACGATCCCCGCTACCAACTTGCAGTCTTCTTGTTTCAGCATATTCTTTATCTGCCTGTCCCTGATAATAATCATAAAGTTTTGCTTTAAGCCATGCTAATGCCTTTTCACGGTTCTTTACTTGACTTCTTTCATCTTGACAAGCAACAACTATTCCCGTTGGTTTATGTAAAATTCTTATAGCACTTTCGGTTTTATTAACATGTTGTCCACCTGCACCACCACTTCTATAAGTTTCAATTTCCAAATCTTTTTCATTAATTTCAACATTAACATTAGTTGCTTCTGGAAGAACTGCGACAGTTGCAGTAGATGTGTGCACTCTTCCTTGGCTTTCAGTTTCAGGAACTCGTTGAACTCTATGCACACCGCTTTCAAACTTAAAAAGTGAAAATGCACCTTTACCTTTCACCATAAATGTAACTTCCTTAACTCCACCAGCCTCAGTATAATTGCCGTCAAGTTCTTCGATTTGAAAATGATGTTTATCAGCAAACAAAGTATACATTCTCTTTAATTCGGCTGCAAAAAGCCCTGCTTCATCGCCACCAGCACCCGCTCTAATTTCAATAATAACATTTTTGTCATCATCTTCATCTTTTGGAAGTAAAAGTACTTTAAGTTCATGTTCAATTTCACCAAGTCTTGTTTTACAAGATTGCCATTCTTCTTCAAGCAAATTAATCATATCTTGATCACTTTCAATTTGTTGTAGTTCTAAGGCCTCATTCATATCTTTTTCACATTTAACATATTCATCATATTTTTCAATAATTGGTGAAAGTTCCGCATGCTCTTTAACCAATCTCTGCCATGTTTGTTGATCTGCAAGAATTTCAGGGTCACTAATTTTCTTTGTAAGTTCTTCAAATTTAAGTTTTAATTGTTTTAATTTTTCTATCATAACTATTCTCCTAATGTGGCAATCACCATGCGATCGACGCCTTCTAAATCCTTCACTATTTCAATTTTATTATAATCTTGTTGCAGAAGTCGTGCAACTAATTTTGCTTGATTCTTTCCCACTTCAAAAGCAATTTTACCATCTTTATTTAAGTAAAACGGAGCAAGTTTTATAATTTTTTTATAAAACCAAAGACCATTTTCCTTAGCAACCAATGCCATTTTAGGTTCAAAATTTCTAACAACTTTATCTAAGTGTTCATAATCTTCTTCACTTATATAAGGTGGGTTTGAAACAATAAAATCAAATTTCTGCCCGTTTAGTTTTGAAAACAAATTAGATTTTATAAATTTAACATTAGATTTTAATTTCTTAGCATTTCTTTTAGCAATATTTAATGTCATTCTAGATTTATCACAAGCCATAACATTATTAAAATTAAATTCTAAGTTAAGCGTTATCGCAATAGCCCCACTTCCTGTGCATAAGTCTAAAATTTTAGCATTTTTATTAGTTAAATTTTCATTAACTAATGCTGTAAGTTCTTCGGTTTCTGGTCTTGGCGCAAGGCAGTTAGTATTCACATAAAATTCTCTTCCATAAAAATTTACGCTTTTAAATATTATGGAAATTGGAACACCTTTTACACGCCTTTTTAAATTCTTATAAACTTGCTTTTCTTCATTTTTAGAAACGGTTTTGTTTGAGAAAACTTCGTTTCGCTTAATTTTCAGTGTTAACGCCAGTAAAAATTCTGCTTCGCTTGTATCAATTACACCACTTACTGCAAGTTTGTCTTTAACTATTTTTAATAATTCATATCTTTTCATATTTTAAAAAAAATTCGTGCAAGAACTTACTTTCCTACACGAAAAATGCAAGCACTTATTGTGTTTGCATAAAAATTGCTATTTATTTCCATAGCGTTTATTAAATTTCTCAACCCTACCACCAGCATCAACGATTTTTTGAGCGCCTGTAAAATAAGGATGACATTTATTGCAAATATCTACCTTAATTTCATCACCTTTTTTTGTTGTACCACATTCAAATTCATTACCACAAGCACATTTAAAAGTTGCCTTATGATAATCAGGATGTATATTCTGTTTCATTAGCCTATCCTCCAACAATAAATTGCTTTGTTATTTTAAAACAAATAAAATAAATTGTCAAGTATTTTAATATTTTTTAAACAGAATAATTAAATAAAACTGTTAAAGTGTTTCGGGTGCACAAAAAACATAAGTATCTGTTGAACCATTTTCTAAAACTTGCATAATATCTGCCATAGGTGGAACATAATTAAAAAATATCATAAAAATCACCTCAACCATAGTTTAAGTAACTTTTAAGATTTTATACAAATATTTTATTCTTTTTCAATACCCTGATTTAAGGAATTGACAATTTGCGATTGTTCGTCTAAAACAATTAAAATATCATTAATCAATGAATTAATTTCAATGATTTCTTTAACATGTTTATAAATTGCAGGGTTTTGTTTAAATTTTGGCTCTGTTTCAAGATTTAAAAGAACATATCTCTTTAACTGATTACCCCAATTCTGTTCTTTAAGTTGCGGATTCTCAACAAAAATCTCGCGCTCTATTTTATTCAAATGATTAAATTTTAAAGATGCTAATATCTCTCGAAATATTTTGCAAAGATAAACTTTATCACTAAAATAAAATTTAGATTGCGTTTTATCTTCCAAATAATTTTTAACTCTTAAATATCTTCTATCTTCTAATAATTCCATGATTTTTATAAATTACCATAAAATAACTTATTAGTCAAACATTTAATCAAACACAAGTTGATTACACACTTCCACAAAATCACCTGCCCCTAGAATCAATATTGTGTTTTTAGGATTAGCATTTTTATAAATAAAATCTTTTAATTCTTCATAATTATTAAGTGCACAAGCATCTAAGTTTCTTTGTTTTGCTGATTCGCTTAAAGCATTGTTACTCACTCCTAATATAGGATTTTCTCTTGCAGGGTAAATAGAATAAAATGCAATTTTGTCTGCACCAGAAAGACTATCAATGAATTCATTAAAAAACGCCTGAGTTCTTGAATATGTGTGTGGCTGGAAAATTGCAATAATCTTCCCTTTCGTAAATCGTTTCGCAGTTTCTATACTACTTTCAATTTCAGTTGGGTGATGTGCATAATCAATTATAATGCTTGCTTTGTTTATTTTGCCCATTAGTTGAAATCTACGATCTACACCTTTAAAATTTTCTAAACTTTTAAAAATTTTCTCAAAAGAAACATTAAAAACACGAGCCACTAAAATGCTAGCAAGAGCATTATAAATATTGTGTTTCCCGCACACATTTAACTTAACTTTTCCCTTAATTGCTCCATCAGCCAAGCAATCGAAACTAAAAGTTCCATCATCATATTCGCAAATATTTACAGCATTAACAAACCCTGCATTGAACATAGAGAATGTCATATTTTTAGTATAACATGGCACCATTATGTTATCATCATCTATATTTGTAATAACAAATCCATCTTTTTTTGTTCGTTTTAAAAACTTGAAAAATGCCAACTTAACATTGTCAAAGTTTTTAAAGAAATCTAAATGGTCAGATTGAACATTTAAAACAACACTAACAAAAGGCGACAACTTTAAAAAATTATTTTTATATTCACATGCCTCAGTAATAAAAAACTTTTTATCCCCTATTTTAACATTCCCATTAATATAAGAAAATTCACCACCAATATGAATAGTAGGATTTAATCCTGCATCAATAAAAATTTGACTAATCATTGCAGTTGTAGTAGTTTTTCCATGACAACCTGAAATAGCAATAACATTATCATATTCTTTAGAAATTTCATATAGAAATTCAGCACGCTTAAAAATCTTAATCTTATTCCTTCTTGCAAACACAAGTTCTGGATTATCTATGCCAATTGCACTAGAATAAACCACAATATCAACTCCACTAACATTATGTTTTGAGTGATTAGAAAAAACAATAATACCCAGTTTCTTTAAATGTTCTGCCACTTCCCCACCTGCAAGGTCTGACCCGCTAACAACAGCACCTAAATGCTGTGCCATAACAGCAAGTGCACTTAAACTTATTCCGCATATTCCAATAAAATGAACTTTTTTACCGCTTAATTTCATACCACATTTTATGAACGCATGAATTTAACTGACACTATAAATTTAAAACAAACAAAAAAACGGAAACCTAAATTTTTAGGTTACCGTTACTAGAACTAAAATTTAACTATTGTGCTTTTTTAAGTTCTTCTTCAAATGCTTTTAAAATTAAATCTTTAAGCATTTCACGGGTTTCAGTATTTGCTGGGTGAACTATATCTCTATATTTCACTTCACCATCATTGTTTTTTCTGCTAGGCATTGCAATGAAATATGTTCCTTCATCTTTGCTTTCAATCACTTTAATGTCATGCACAATAATGCTATCGTCAATAGTAAGTGATACGCTTGCCTTAATTTTGCTTGATTCGTTTTTAACAATGCGAACCCTGATGTCTGAAATTTTCATAAATACGCTCCTTTAACTTGCCATTTAATCTGGTTAGTTTTATTTTATAATATTAATAAAAAAAAGGCAAATATTTTAAAACAAATTTTCAAATATTTTTAAAATATTGCCTAAATATCTTTTAAATTAATTAAAAACCACCTTAATATGCGACTTTTTACCTTTATGAACAATAATTTCACCTTTGGTTTCAATCATTTGATCAATGCTTTTAACCTTATTTTCACCAATAGCAATACCATTTTGTTCTATAAGCCTTCGTGCTTCCCCTTTACTTTGACAAATCTTTGCATCAACTAATAAAGTGCAAATATTAATCTTATCACTTTTGGCATCTAGTAACACATTTGCCATGTTTTCGCTTTCACCCTTTCCACTAAAAATTTCTTGGGCTGTTTGCTGTGCAATCTTTGCATTTTTTTCACCATGTATTAGTTTTGTAACCTCAAAAGCCATAATTTTCTTTGCTTCTCTAATATCTCCGTGCATAATTTGAGCAATAGTTGCATTATCATAATCACTAAACCACTTCAAAAGTTTTTCAACATCTTCATCACTAACATTTATAAAATATTGGTAGAAATCATAAGCCCCAACTTTATCTTCACTAACCCATAATGCTCCACCAGTAGTTTTACCCATTTTTTCGCCCTTAGAGTTTAAAAGCAAAGGTGTTGTTAAAGTTTCAACAATACTATTGTATTTTTTCCTAATAAGGTCACAACCAGCAACCATATTAGCCCATTGGTCACTTCCCCCAATTTGTAATGTGCAATTATATTTTTTATAAAGTGTTTCAAAATCATAAGCTTGAATTAAAGAATAACCCATTTCAAGAAATGTTAAACCACCAGAAGCAAGTCTAGATTTGCAAGCATCAGTGTTAAGCATCACATTAACATTAAAATGCACACCCACATCTCTCATGAAATCTATATAACTATACCCTTGCATCCAGTCATTATTGTTTAATATAATTGCAGCATTCTCTCCTTCAGTCTTAATAAACTTTTTGCAAAGAGTTTTAATTTGCTCAATATTTTTTGTAATCTGTTCGCTTGTTATCATTGAACGCATTTCTCTTCTACCGGTTGGATCACCAATGTGTGCCGTTGCCCCACCAATAACCAAAATGCCATGATGCCCAGCATCTTGCAAATATTTAAAAGTTCTAAGTGAACATAAATGCCCAATATGAATAGCATCAGCAGTTGGATCAATGCCTAAATAAAAAGTGCAAGGAGTTTCACTATTTAATATCTTTTCAACCGCTTCAAGATTAGTTGATTGATATAATAGTCCCCTATCTTTTAAAAACTCAAATAATTTTTGTCCATGTAATTCCATATAATGCTCCTTAAAATTTATGGCTATTATATCACAGCAAAAATTCTATTTCAACTAATACACAAAATAAAATGTTAAAAATAAAAAACTATATTTTTAATGCACTTGCTAAATTAATATAAAATTAGTATACTTTTAACAAAAGGAGAAAAGAATGCTACAAATTAAAAATTTAAGTTATAGTGTTATAACAAAAAATGGAACACTTGAAATATTAAAAGATATAAATTTATCTTTTGAAAGTGGCAAAACCTATGCAATTACTGGCCACAATGGAAGCGGTAAATCTACTCTTGCAAAAATCTTAATGGGAATATTAAGCCCAATAAGTGGAAATATAATTTACAACAATAAAGATATAACCAACCTTAATACAACAGATAGAGCAAAGTTAAAGTTTGCCTTTGCTTTTCAACAACCCGTTAGATTTAAAGGGTTAACAACAAAAGATATAATATCAGTTGCAAGCGAATCTGAAAATAATTTAACTTCTTATTGCAATTATTTAAGCATTGTAGGTCTTTGTGCAAGAGATTACATTAACAGAGAATTAGATAATAAATTAAGTGGTGGTGAATTAAAAAGAATTGAAATTGCAACTGCATTGGCAAGAAATGCACAAGTTAACATATTTGATGAGCCCGAAGCAGGTATAGATCTTTGGAGTTTTGATGCACTTATTAATATTTTTAAAGAATTAAAAAGAAGTAATGCAATTAACATAATTGTTAGCCATCAAGAAAAATTGCTTAAAACTGCTGACCAAATTATTGTTTTAAATAATGGAAAGATAGAAAAAATTGGTTCACCCAAAAAAATATTAAAGCAACTTAATGTTGCAAACTCATGTAAAAAATTAAGGAGAATATAAAGTGAAATTATCAAAAATTGATAGCGATTTACTTATGCAAGTTGCAGATTTACATTCTATTCCAGAAGGTGCATATAACATTCGTAAAAATGGTGAAGGAATAGCAAGAGTTTCAACAGCAGAAATAGAAATTAATCCCAAAAAAGACAAAAGCGGAATAGATATAATAGTAAAACCAAATGTGATAAATAAAAGTGTTCACATTCCTGTTATTATAACCACAGGCGGTTTACACGACTTAGTTTATAACGATTTTTATATTGGCGAAAATAGTGATGTTTTAATTGTTGCAGGTTGCGGAATTCATAACAACACACAAACTGCAAGTGAACATAATGGGATTCACACTTTTCATCTTGCAAAAAATTGCAAAGTAAAATATGTTGAAAAGCATTTAGGTATTGGCAATGGTGCCGAGAAAATATTAAACCCAATTACAACAATTTACATGGATGATGGCAGTAGTTTTGATATGGAAACCGTGCAAATTGGTGGGGTAAGCTCTTCTATTCGTAACACAAAAGCAACTCTTGCAAACAACGCACATTTAGTTATAACTGAAAAAATAAAAACTGATGAAAGCCAAACAGCCCAAACAAAATTTACAGTCAATTTAAAAGGTAAAAATAGCACTGCAAAAATAACAAGCAGAAGTGTTGCAATAGGAAATTCTTATCAGCAATTCGACTCCAAATTAATAGGTGCTAATGAGTGCTTTGGACATGTAGAATGCGACGGGCTTCTTTCAGGTAATGCAAGGATTGTTTCTATTCCGCAAATAGACGCAAAATGTGCAAATGCTCAACTTGTGCATGAAGCGACCATAGGTAAAATTGCTAATGAACAACTAATAAAACTCACCACTCTTGGCTTAACTGAAAAAGAGGCCGAACAACTTATAATTAAAGCTTATTTAAAATAAAAATTTTTTATTACAATATTAAAAGAGTATGTAATAAATTCGATACATACTCTTTTATTTTTAATAAAAATTTTTCTGTATTACCAATCTGTAACTTTATGAGATGGTATTTTTATGTCATCATAAAAATCAAAATATTTTTCTTTAAATTTTGCATTAAATAATGCACATTTCTTTTTATTATCTAAATTTTTGCAATTTTTATTAACTATTGAACTCTTATTTTTCATTTCTGCATCAAAATTTTCGTCAGTGCAAATATACTCTTCTTCACTAAAATCATATTGTTTTGCATCTTCATCTAAATTCTGTGCAAGTTTAAACATATCTGCTTCGTTCATAATTTTCATTAATTCCTTTTAATATTTCATTGGTTATGTCTATATAATGTTTATTTTTACAAACATAGTTATTATTAGTATCTATGTAACTAGTTAAGTTAGAGTTTGCAGAAAATAATTTAATTGGGATTTTTTTATTTCTTGTTATATAATTATTAATTTCTTGCTGTGTATTTTTATTAATATCATTAATAAAAAATGCAATATCCACCCCATATGTATTGAGTAAACTAATATTTTGAAAATTTGGAAACGTTCTCAATGCCGTTTTAAAAGGTTCAATATCTGCCATTTTACAAGCATTTTTACAAATTTTAAATTTATCTTCATTAATTCCCAAATTGATGTAACTAACTTTACCAGTTTCAATAAGTTTTTCTGCAATTTTAGTTGCCACATAAGCCCCAACTATCTTTTGTTTTGCTTCCTCCACATCACAGTTTTTAAGCAATTTATCTATCTTTCTTTGGTCGTCTTTGTTAAACTCTACTATTGCTATTCTATTTTTATCATTTTCGCTTTTAGCAAGTTCAATAATTAAAGAGGGTTTAAGTTCTGCATCAATATCAAATGCAATAACAGATTGTTGCATTGCACCACAAGCAAGATAATGACTTACAATATAATCTGGTATTTCAACTTGCCCACATTGCTCTAAACTTGCAGAATATAATAAGGTATATCTATTAAGTTCATGTTTTAGTGCTCTTAATCTATCGTTAAATTTTTTACATGCTCTATAATATTCATCACATTTAATTGCACTATTTTTATCCCCCATTTCCAAAAATTGAAGTGCTAATTGATAATAATGCAATTCATTTTTTACATCTAACCCGCTTGCTAAAATCTCATGTTCCACTTCTCTTTTACTTTTATCTAGTTTATTAATAATAGATAAATAATCAATGTTAACTTTCTTTTCCTTATTAGTCATCAGTTTTCTCCTTAAATTTTTTCTAACACACACAACACTTCACAATGCCTTGTTTGCGGAAACATGTCATAAGGGGTTACGCTTTTTATTTTATAATTATTATTTAATTCAAACAACAGTTTTAAATCTCTTGCAAGAGTTGCTGAATTACAAGATATGTAAATAATCTTATTAGCATTAGTTTTGGCAACAGTTTCTATAACCTTTGGTTCACACCCCTTTCTTGGTGGATCTAACACAATATTTATGTTTTTATTTTTAAGTTTTATTAATAATTGTGGTAAAGTAATACTGCAATCTCCATTAATATTGGTCATATTTAAAATTGCATTAAAATTTTTTAATAAATTGGCATCTTGCGTTGCTTCTTTCACAATCTCTAAACCATAAGAATGGCTTGATTTTTTGGCAGTTATGCCAGTCATAATACCTGCACCACTATATGCGTCAATAACAATGTTTGAACTATCAATTTCTTGCAATACTTGCGTGTATATTTCGTCCCTTATTTGCTCATTAACTTGTAAAAAACTAGCAGGATTTACGCTAACTTTAAGCCCTAAAATTTCCGTAACGCATTCACTATTTCCAAAAACGCATTCAAATTTATTTCCAAAAATAACATTATTATTTAATGTGTTAATATTAACCCATAAACTGCAATTATTAAATGTTTGCTTTAATTTTTTGTATAAATAATCTAAGCCAAGAATATTTCTTTCTGTTAAAACAAGTGTAACAATTAAAAATTCCCCCACCATTCTTGCCACAATATGTTTTAAAAGTCCTTGTTTACTATCTTCATTATAGCCCATAATGTTAAATTTAGCAATATAATCTTTTACTATTTTAATTAATGGCTTTATAAATGGTTTTGTTATTGGGCAATCTTCGATTTCAATTAATTTATGACTATTTTCTCTAAAAAAACCAATTTTGGTTTGTCCATTTTCATAAATAACTGGTAAAGCACATTTATTTCTGTAATGATAAGCAGAACTAGCAACACAATCATTAACCACAACATCTATTTTTCCAATATTTTTTAAATTTTTTTGCACTTGTGCAGTTTTAAATTTTAATGATTTATCATAATCTAAATGCTGTAAATCACAGCCACCACATTTTGTGTAATATGGACAAACAGGGTCTATTCTATCCTTACTATATTCAATAATTTGCAAGACTTTTGCAATTGCAATACTACTTTTTGTATTAATAATTTGAATCTTAACTTTTTCACCTATCAACGCAAAAGGAACAAACACAACTTGACCTTCTATATGCGTCACTCCTTCCCCATTCATACCTAAATCTTCAATAACACATTCATATATTTGATTTTTAACTAATGTTGTTTTCATATTTTATATTTTAACACAAAGACATATAAATTGCATTAAATTTTTAAAATATTATTAGAACAACTATAAAAGTTTTTACATAACATATAAAAAGGAGTTTTATATGTGTGGAATTGTTGGATTTATTGGCAACATCAATTCAAAAGAAATAATAGATAAGCTTAAAATTGTCGAATATAGAGGCTATGATTCAGCAGGAATAGCAATAAAAACAAATAACGATATTGAAATTATTAAAAGCGTTGGAGAAATTAAAAATTTAGAAGAAAAAATTAAACCTTGCAATGCAAAAATGGCCATTGCACACACAAGATGGGCAACGCACGGAAAGGTATCAATTGAAAATGCTCATCCTCATAAATCTTTCTTGGGAAATTGGTTTGTGGTTCATAATGGAATAATTGAAAATTATAATGAATTAAAAAAACAATTACATGATACTTATTTTTATTCACAAACAGACACTGAAATTATTCCAAATTTATTAGAAAAAAATGAATGCAATATTCAAAATTTTATAAATTGTTGTAATAAATTAAGTGGTTCATTTGCATTAGCATGCATAAACAAATATCAAGATAAGTTATTTATTGCAAAAAATAAAAGTCCACTTTTTGTCTGTTCTGGCAAAAATGCAAACTGGGTTGCAAGCGACCCAGCCTGTTTTAATGGCATTAATAATGAATATTACAAACTTAAAGATGGCGAACTTGCTGAAATTACGCAAAATACAATAACATTTTATAACAATTTAGGAGAAAAAATAGCAAAATTAACATTACCATTAAATATGGAAGACACTTCATATAATAAATCCCACTTTAACTATTTTATGGAAAAAGAAATTGGTGAAACTAAGCAAGTCATTAAAAATATCTTAGATTATTACAGTAAAAATAATGATAACATATGCAAATTACTTAACGAATTTAAATTTAATAAAATAAAAATTATTGGTTGTGGAACCGCATATCACGCAGGATTGTTAGGAAGTTATTATATAAAAAAGTATTTAAAATTAGATTGTAGTTGTGAAATTGCAAGTGAATTTAGATATTCCAACCCATTAATCGACAAAAATACATTATGTATTTTTATAAGTCAAAGTGGCGAAACTGCCGATACAATTACAAGCCATTCTCTTGCAA
The DNA here is from genome assembly GCA_902496015.1 of uncultured Eubacteriales bacterium. GTDB lineage: Bacteria > Bacillota > Clostridia > Christensenellales > UBA1242 > UMGS2070. The sequence continues at coordinate 116,394 of CABUZJ010000002.1, read as the reverse complement.
AATCTATGCAAGCAAAAACGATATCTATTACAAATGTTAGTTACAGCACACTAGCAAACGAAGCAGATGTTAATTTACCCATGCTTGCAGGGAAAGAGATTGGAGTGTGTGCCACAAAATCCTATTGTGCACAAATTTTAGTTTTCTATATTTTAGTGCAAATTTTAGCAAAAAATAAAGATTTTTATAACAATATTGCAAATTTTTACGATGATTTTATACTATTAGACGATAAAATAATAGAAAATATTGCAAATATATTAGCAAATGAACAAAAAGTCTTCTTTATTGGGCGTGGAATTGATTATTTTATGACGCAAGAAGCAAGTTTAAAACTAAAAGAAATAACTTATATTAATTCTAGTGCTTTTGCTGGTGGAGAATTAAAACATGGAGTAATTGCACTTATTGAAAACCATACACCAGTAATAACTCTAGCAACAAACAATGAACTTTTACCAAAAATTTTAAATAATGCGTTGGAAACAAAATCTCGTGGTGCCAACTTAATTTTATTCACTACTCTTAAATTAAATCAAGAGATTGCTACCAAATTTAATCATGTAATTAATCTGCCTATTTGTGAAGAAGATTTTTTACCAATAATGGTTATGCCTGCCTTTCAAAAACTAGCCTTTTTAGTTTGCATTAAAAAAAATTATAATCCTGACAAGCCAAGAAATTTAGCAAAAAGCGTAACTGTTGAATAATTGACAACTAAATAATTAAGAGTATACTTTACTCTATGAATAAGCAATTAAAGGAAATTTTAAATTCACAAACTTGCAATATTTGTCCAAGAAAATGCAATGTTAACCGTGATAAAAATGTTGGTTTTTGTGGTGCAAATAATGTGATGCGCGTTTCTAAAATAATGATACATATGTGGGAAGAACCATTTTTAGTTAATGATTATTGCGAAGCAAAACAAAAAGTTACTAAAAAAGGAAGTGGAGCAATATTTTTTTCTTCTTGTAATTTAAAATGTATTTATTGTCAAAATTACGAAATATCAACAACAAATTGCGGTAAATCCATAACTCCCCTTCAATTAGTGGAAATTTTTAAAGATTTAGAAAAGCATAATGTTTGTAATATAAATTTAGTAACACCAACTCATTATGCAAAACAAATCATTGAAGCATTAAGAATATACAAGCCTAAAATACCCGTTATTTACAACACAAGTGGTTATGAAAATATAAATACCATAAAAGCCCTTAAAAGATTGATAGATATTTTCCTTTTTGATTTTAAATACATAAATAATGATATTGCAAATGAATATTCTAACGCTTTTAATTATCCCGAAATTTGTAAAGAAGCCATATTACAAGCAAGAAAGCAAATTAAAAAAGATAAATTTAAAAATGGCATTATGCAAAAAGGCATAATAATTAGATATTTATTATTACCAAACACTACAAAAGACGGAATTAAAATTTTAGATTTTATAGCAAATAAAATTAGCAAAAAAACATATATCTCTATTTTAAATCAATATACCCCAACAAAACCTGTGTCAACTCACCCTATTTTATCAACCCGTCCTAAACCAATTGAATATAAATTGTTAGTTGAACATGCTAAAAAATTAAACTTAAAAAATGCCTATATGCAAGACGCCACAAGTGCAACTAAAAACTATATTCCAGATTTTTCAGTATTTTGCGATCTCTAAAAATCAATAATCTATTTATTAAATTATTATTACAAATTATTATAAATAATTATAAATTTGTTAATTAAAGTTTACAAATTATATTTTATTTTGTTATAATTTAATTATGAAAACAGGAGCATTAAAAAAAGATTTTTTAATCGTTTTAACTTATATTTTAACTTCTATTATCCTAGAAGTTACTTTATTTTTGTTTTTAAAATTTGGATTTTTGCCGACTTATATTCTATTCGATTTAGGATTTTTACTTTTAATTAGTGGCCTATTATTTATACTCCCGGGTTATAAAAGTAAAGTGGCAATTGCACTCGTTTTTATTATTCTACAAAGTGTTTTAAATTGTTTAAATATAACTCTATATAATATCTTTGGTGATATTTTTACATTTGATATGTTAACTCTTGGAAACGAAGCGGCTGCTGCTTTTAGTTTAAATTTCATTCAATGGTGGTCAGTTGTAGTAACCTTAGTTATTGTTACCGCATCAATTATTGCAATGGTTTTTATTTTAAAATCAGGAAATAAGAAACCTTCTTATTCTCAAAAAATTTCAATATTTTTAGTTTTCACATTTATCTTTTCGTTTTCATTTGGAATGGGCTTTATTAAAATTGAAAAAAGTTACATAGAATCTGTTTCCGCAGATTATAATAATGAATATTTTGAAAGCGATGAATATTTATATGAAAATTTGAATGTTAAAATTAGCGCATTAAAGAAATTTGGAACCTATGGTCTTTATATGACCGACATTTATAATAGCATTGGCATTGAAAATGTTGCAAAAACACAGGCTGAAAAAGAAGAAACAATTAATTATATCAATAACGCAAAAACATTTAGTGAATTAGGTCTAACTAACGATTTTACTGGAATTAGCCAAGGAAATAATGTTATAACCATAATGATAGAGTCTTTTGAATGGTTTGCAATTGATGAACAACTAACACCTAATCTATATTATTTAATGAATAATTCACTAAACTTTCAATCATTTTATGCAAGAAATAAAACTAATGTTAGTGAAGGAATTGGAATACTTGGTAGTTACCCAAAAGATACTCAATTCACCACTTTTTATAGAGAAAATTCTTCACTTGAAACTATTTCTTTGCCATTTTCTTTGCCAAATATGTTAAAAGCACAAAATAGCGAAGTTATAACAAGTTATTTTCATAATTATTATGGGTATTTCTATGGTAGAAAGGCATATTTACCTTCTTTTGGATTTGACAATATTACATGCTTAGAAGATATTGAAGGCTATGCAAGTGAGCCACCAAAAAACTTTAATGATTTTATGCTCGATTCAATAATGTTTAACGATTGCCTTAATGAAATTGCACCAAATAACGGAACACAGTTTTACTCTCACATCACTACCCTTACCATGCATGGTGGCTATAATTTTGATAGACCAAGAGTAGCAGACAATAAAGAAATAGTTGAATATTATTGGGATTATTTAACCAATTCAATTAATACTCACCCATCTGGTGCATACACTATGCCAACCAACGCAGAAGATCAAGAAATGTTTAAAAATTATAAAGCCGCCGCCATGGACACGGATAAAGCAATTGGTATTCTTCTAGATTATTTAAGAACCACAGGTTTAATTGAAAATACAACTATAATTGTATATGGCGACCATAACACTTACATGACAAGTTTAACCAATGCCATGAAAGGTTTAGAAAAAACAGATTTGTTCACAACTGAGCTTTACCGCTTGCCATTAATGATTTATGACCAAAAAGCAACAGATTTATATAAATCTAAAACGGGAACAAATGTTGTAAACTCTTTCACCACTACTTTTAATATTGTTCCAACAGTTATGGACTTATTAGGAATAGATTTCAAACCCGACTATTATCAAGGAAACTCAATTTTTGTCCCTAATTATGAAACAGGATTTATCTCAATTATTGGCGGAATAATAGATAATAACTTCTTTTCTTACGACACAATAGATATTTTATATAGATCACCAAACGCCACCGAAGAAGATCTTAAAAAATATCAACAAAATGCAGTAAGATTTTATGCAAAGCAATTACATATCGAAAGAATTTATAAATATAATTTATTTTATAAAGAAGAATAAAAAATCTCCAAAAGTTTGGAGATTTTTTTATTAATCACTTGTTAAATATAAACTATTTTAAAATGAATATTAATAATTATTTTTCTAGTTCATAATTATTTTCATTTTCTAATTGCTGGCATTTGTTATACCAAGTTTTAAGTGTTGTTAGGTTTTTTATTTGGTCAAAATCGCATAAAGCATCAGCATCCACTCCAAAAGCCTTAGCACTTTTAACAAGCCTTAAAATTTGTATTTTTTCTTGCTCTGCTAATTCTGCCAACTCCCCACTTTTATCATTTTCATAGCAATCATCTAAAAGAAGACACAAATTTGTGTATCTGTTTTTTATCTCTTGATATAACTTCAATTCTTCAATTTCTTTCATATACACATTATATTATAATTTTTATAATTTATAACTTTAACCCCTTTAAATAATTTTTAAATCGCTCACCTAATTCACTATCTCTAAGAGCATATTCCACAACAGTTGTTAAATACCCAAATTTATCTCCTGTGTCGTATCTAACAGAATCCATAACACAAGCAACAGCGTCGCCTTTGTCTTTAATAATTAAATCCATTGTATCTGTTAAACAAATTTCTTTTGTTTTATCTCTATCTTCTGTTATTTGTTTTTCAATATAAGAAAAAGTGCAAGAAGGCATTATATATCTTGCAAGTGAAACCAAACAAGAAGGTTCAGTGCCAAATTTTGGTTTTTCAATAACTCCGCTAATTAAATATGACTTTTCGTTTATTTTAGATTTTATTATTGTTGAACCATATTTACAAACATCTTTTTTATCAACCCATTTACAACCTAAAACCATTTTATCGTTTATATTAAAACAGTCTATTAGTTGTTTTAAGGCAGGTTCGTTTTTACCAGTATAGTTAATATCATCACCATAAAGCACGGCAAATGGTTCATTTTTTATAAAAGATTTAGCAACATAAATTGCCCCTGCTGTTCCAATTAAATCTTCACGCTGATATCTATACTTAATTTTAACTTTGCTTAAAACTTCATTAAGTAAAGAAATTAATTTTTCTTGTCCTTTTTCTTTCAAATAAGTGGCTAAATTATCATCTTGTTTAAAAAATTTCTTTATATCATCTTTACCTTTTCTTGTTATAAGCATTACCTCTTTAATTCCACTATCTGCACATTCCTTTAAAATTAAAAGCAAAACAGGTATATCAACAATTGGTAGCATTTCTTTAGACACAGCCTTAGTTATCGGCAAAAATCTTGTTCCCTTCCCCGCCACAGGAATAACTGCTTTTGTTATCATCATTTCTCCTTTTTATTTTATTGTAATTTATTTATTTTTATCTAGCAACTAATTTTACTTATTTATTATTTATAGAATTTAAGTTTAAAAAAAAATTGTTTGGCAAAATTTAAATAATAAAAGGAGATAATTATGAAATTACAAGAAAGTCAAACTTATTTAAACCTTGCCAAAGCATATGCAGCAGAATGCCAAGCAAGAACTCGTTATGAATTTGTGGAATACGGAGCAAGATACAATGGTCAAAAAGCCTTGGCAGACATTATTGACAAGGTTGCCTATCAAGAATTTAATCACGCAAGAATGATTTATACCGCTATACAAAACGCAAGCAAAGAACAAATTAATAATATTGAATTTAAAGCAGGTTATCCATTCAAACAAAAATGGGATTTATTAGAAAATTTGAAAATTATTGCAGAAGATGAAGATGATGAAGCAAAAGCATATGCAAAATTTATAAAAGTTGCAAAAAAAGAAGGATTCGACGATATTGCACTTTTATTTGAACAAATTAGACAAGTTGAATTAAACCATAAAAAACTATTTATTTGGCTTCATAATCAACTTAAAAATAAAACACTTTACAAAAAAGACACACAAACTCGCTGGACATGTTCTGCCTGCGGTTACAGCGAAACCGGTTTAGAAGCTTTTGATGTTTGTCCATTATGCAAAGCTAAACAAGGCGTTGTTGAAATAACATTACCAAAAAATATTATTCTTTAAAATCATAAAATATCAAAAATTTAAAAGACCACATTTAGTGGTCTTTTTCTGATTTTTGTTCTAAATCTAAAAAATTAAACATAGATAAATAATTTAGCATATCATCTTTTGATATTTTTTTAAATTTAGTGGAATGCTTATCTTCAATATTTCCATCTTTTAAAACTTTACTTTCAGTTTTATCCGTAATTACAATTCCATTATCCATGTCAACTTCAATTTTATATTTAACTTGATAAGGTTTCTTTATTAATCCATAAGCAGTTTCTTTGTATTCTGCAATTTTAAAAAAATTTCTTGTATTTTTTTCTAATAAATCAGCATCATTAATATTATAAAGAACAATTGAAGTGATTTTTTTATCAACATCTTCAAATGATGCATAAGGAGCCGTTTCATCAGTTAACCATATTTTAAGTCTATTATCCATTTCTTTATACGCAACAATACCATAGTCTAATAAACTTTCAATACCATTTTTTTGGTCATCTTTTTCTTGCTCAAACAAATAAATTAAATTAAGAATTTTTTTAGACCCCTTAACTCTTTCAATATTTGCTAAATAAATTAACATATATTTACTAATTTCCAAACTTAACATATATATCACCTAAACAGTATTATGTCTGCCAAAACACCCTAATTTTACTATCATTATCTTGTTAAATCATATTTATCGCATTCATATTCTAACTCTTCATTTAGTGCAGAAACACAAAACATAAACTTATTTTTTGCCAGTTCTCTTTCTTCTTTATTTTTAATATTGATAACTGTTACATCATTTTTACTTTTCTCTAAGTTATATTTTATTTCCAGTTTATTTTGATTAAATTTCACTTCAATTCTTTGATCACTTACAATATGATCATTTAAAAATTGAATTATTGAGCAATCAATCAAATCTATTTTCCCATTACAACCTTCCACTAAAGGTTTATTGACTTTTGTAAATGCAACATTAAAAAGTTCAACGCTAACATCATCAAATAAATTATCAAAGTCGTTTTTATGAACTATTCTTAAAACAAGTTTATCGTCTTCATCATCTAAAAGATTTCCAAAACATGCAATTCCATCTTCTAAATAATAACAATTAGCATTACTATCAAAATCATCAAAATATTTACTAATTATTTCATCATAAAATTCATTTTTTTGCTTTTCTTTTATCAATCTTTCTTCTTCATCATTATCATAAAAACTACTATCTTCATTTTCATCATAACTTAACCTATTCTCTTCAAATCTCTGTTTCCAAATTTCTTCGTCAATATACCTTATTTCATTTTGAATATCATAACATAAGTTAGAAAGTAAACTGTTATCTTCTAACTTAGTTTTTTTTGTGTTATCTGCAACTATTTGCTTACTCTTGCTATCTATTCTTCTTAAAAAATCTAAATATTGATCTATAAACTCCATAACCTCACTCCTTAGAGATATTATACAACTTAAATAAAACTTGTCAATATCAATCTTAAAATAATCGCAAATAATAGACAGAATTTATATATTAAGATATAATATATCTATTAATGGAGTTAATTATGAAAGTTTCGTTGCATAAATGTGAAAATTATAATAATGAAAATGTTTTAAATGCTTTAAATCAAATCTTTAATGATTTTGGTGGTATTAATAACATTGTTAAACCCAATCAAACAGTGTTATTAAAAGTTAATCTTGTAGAAAAATATAACCCAACTAAAGCCTGCACCACCCACCCAACAATTGTTGAAGAACTATCAAAACTAATAATTTCATGTGGCGCTAAATGCATAATTGCAGATAGCCCTGCTGTTTTTTATAATAAACAACATGTAAGTAAAGTTTATGATGTGTGTGGAATGAGTAATGCCAGTAAAAATAGTGGCGCAATACTGAACGATAATTTCAATTCTAAATTAATGCAAAACCAAAATGGCAAGGTTTGCAAACAAGTTGAAATAATTGATATTGTAGATAAATGTGATGTAATTATTAATGTTGCAAAATTTAAAAGCCATATGTTAACAGGTTATACGGGCGCCGTAAAAAATCTTTTTGGATTAATACCAGGCTTAATTAAAGTTCAAATGCACAGCAACTACCCTAATCTTAAAGACTTCTGTAATTTTTTGATAGATATTGAACAAACAGTTCATGATAAAATTGTATTTAACATCATAGATGGTGTTATTGGCATGGAAGGAGCAGGTCCAACTAGTGGAACACCAATTGAAAGCAAATTAATTATTGGTTGCCCTAATGCTTATTATGCCGATATTTGCGAAGTTAAACTTATGAATTTATTGCCAGAAGAAACTCCACTACTTATGCTTGCTAGGGATAGAGGACTAATTGACGATAATTTTAATGCGGAAATAGTTGGAGATAGTTTAGAAAGCCTTAAAATGCCCCATTTTAAAAATGTTAAGGTTGCAATTGAAAATCAAGCAAGAGTTATGCCAAAATGGCTTCAACCTGCATTTAATAGATTATGCAAAAAAGTCCCAATAATAAAAGCAAAAAACTGTAAAGGTTGCAGAAAATGCAAAGAACATTGCCCAAACAAAGCAATCGAAATGAAAAAACGCAAAAACGGCACAGAATATGCAAAAATTAATTATAAATTATGTATTAGTTGTTTTTGTTGCCAAGAATTATGCCCTTTCCATGTTGTAAAACCAAGAATACCAATTGGTTATAAAATAATTCAACGCAAACAACTTAAAAGAGACAAAAAAGAAAAGTTAAATAATAAACATAATAATCAGTAAAAATCTAAAATAAAGAAAATAATCAATAAAAATATAAAATAAAGAAATATAGCCATTTAAGGCTATATTTTTGTATGTTTTGCAATAATAATGGCAAAAATTTAATTATGAAATTTATATTTTTATATTTTAGTGCATTTATACCCATGTATGCATTATTAATTTTACAAATCTTAATAGAAATATTAAATCATAACTTAACCTTTGATGTAATTAATACTATAATTTTAATTTTATTTAGCATATTAATTGTTTTAGGAGTTATAGGACTAGTTTGGAATTTAAAATGGGACAAATCTAAAACGACAGAAATTAAAATTATTTCTAGCACTAATATAACCGACCAACATTTCTTTGGCTACATATCTATTTTTATTTTATTTACTTTAAGTTTTGACATATCTAACATGAGTATGTTTATATCAACTTTAATAATTCTTGCAATAATTGGTGTGGTTTACATTCATAATAAAATCTTTTACATTAACCCACTACTTAATATTTTAGGATATAGTTTTTATGAAATTCAGTATATTACAAAAGAAGATAGTGAACCTAAAACTGCAAAAGTATTTTATTTAGGCCACCACAATTTAAATAATAAATGGGTTAAAGTGAAGCTTAAAAACACTAATTTTTCCTTTATTGATATCAAGGAATTTAACAAATAAAAAGAGCAATCTCTTAGATTGCTCTATATGAAAATTAATATTAATAATTAACTTTTCTAACTTCAAAGTAACTTTGTGGATGTTCACAAACTGGACAAATTTCAGGTGCAAATTTTCCAATAACTAAATGGCCACAATTTCTGCATTCCCACATAGTTTCTTCACTTTTTGTAAAAACTGCTTTCATTTCAACATTATTTAAAAGTTTTTTAAATCTTTCTTCATGTTGTTTTTCAATTTTTCCAACTTCTCTAAATTTATATGCTAAATCTAAAAAACCTTCTTCTTCTGCATCTTTTGCAAATCTATCATACATGTCGGTCCATTCATAGTTTTCACCTTCTGATGCATGAGTTAAATTTTGTGCAGTGTCCCCTAAAAGATTTAATGCTTTAAACCATAGTTTTGCATGTTCTTTTTCGTTATCAGCAGTTTTAGTAAAAATTTCTGCAATTTGTTCATAACCTTCTTTTTTAGCAACACTTGCAAAATAAGTATATTTATTTCTTGCTTGACTTTCACCTGCAAATGCTTCCATTAAGTTTTTTTCAGTCTTAGTTCCTTTAAGTTTCATAATTACTCTCCTTTAGAAACTTCAATTTAAAATTGAAATTTCATCATGATTAATTATACCAAATAGTAATTTAAAGTCAATCATTTTACCAACTTTTTAAACTTACATAAAAATTATTTCTTTTGAAAAACATTAATAAAAAATAAAAATTTTAAGCTTTATAAAAATGAAATTTCAAAAATTGTAATCTTTTTGTAAGTGCTACCCTTTTAAATAATTAAAATTAGTAAAAAATGAATTGATAAACTTAACTTATAAAATATGTTAAAGCATATCATTTGATTTTATTAATGCATAAATTATGACTGGAATAAAGAATTACAAAAAGCAAACCTACATACATAAAATATAATTAAAATAAATTTACTAACAGAAAAAAATAATCTATAATAATAATGTGAACTATAAGATTTTAAATAGAAATACGCTAAAATGGATTGCTCTAATTACAATGTTTTTAGACCATATTGGAGCAATTATTGGGTTTTCAACTTTTGCTAATATGAATATAGGTTATGTTTACGATATTCTTAGAATCATTGGCAGAATTTCTTTTCCTATTTTTGCATTTTTTATTGCAGAAGGCTGGTTCTTCACACACAACAAATTCAATTATTTTTCAACAATTTTAATCTTTGCAATAATCTCTCAACCCATTTATTCTATTTCATTAGATCTCAATATTTCTAATTTAAACATTTTATGGACATTTTTATTAAGTATCTCTATTTGTTATTTAATAGATAAATATAAGCAAAATTTGTCTTATTCTTTTCTTTATTCTTGCTTAATTTTTTGCATAATAATGGTTGTGTTATTTTTAGAACTTTTAGGTTTAAGATTCTCTTATGGAATTTTTGGAATAATTTTACCAGTTATATTCTATATATTCTATCATAACAACTTAAAAAATAGTAAATTAATCATGTGGATTTGCGTTGTTGTTTTATTAATTGCACTTTCAATTATCAACATTCCAATAAACACAACAATAAAATTTTCTAATTTTTATCAGTTTTTTAGTTTGCTTTCTATTCCATTTATTATTTTATATAATGGTAAAAAAGGTAAATATAATTTTAAATGGTTGTTTTACATTTTTTACCCAACGCATTTAATTATAATTTACCTTTTCTCTCTTTTAATTTAAAATAATTATATTTTCAATATTTTTAATTTAATGAAATTAGAAAAATAAAAAAATTTAAAACTAATAATTATAATAAACATAAACTATATAATTCAAATTAGAAGTTATTAAATATTAATTACATTGGCGCAGAGAAAGGGATTTGAACCCTTGTAGGCATTACTACCTAACCCGTTTTCGAGACGGGCTCATTCGACCACTCTGACATCTCTGCAAAAAAACGGAATTATCCGTTTTTATTATTTAATTTTATTTTTATAATTGTCAAGCATTGTTAATCCATTAGATAAATTGTAACAAACATCTTTTAACATTTCTTTAATCACATCTTGACTTAACAAGGTTTGCAATCTTAATATTTGCACTCTTCCACTATAATTTATTTTATTGCTTACAATTGCATTTTCTTCTTCAGCAACCCTTTCTTGTGATTCTTCTTTTAATGTTTTATCTATTCCTTTTATTTTAACATTTTGTGCTGTAATTATTTCTATTCTAGGTCTGCGTTTAAATGAATGCCTTGTAAACACATTTTCTCCATCTTCAAAATATCTATAAGGAAAAGTATTCAAATTTTGTGCACTCATTAAAACATTACTTTTTGAATAATCATATGTTGCGCAAAGTGTATCTAACAAAATACTATAAGCCTTAATCTCGTTAATATTTATATTGTTTTTATTGCTTTCATTTATTATAATTCGTTTTGCAATTTCACACAGTTGCTGACTTTCTTTATTATTGATTTTTCCATTATTATCTTTACAATTAAACTCTGCAAACTTTGAAAATATTGCATTATGATTATAAGAAATATTAAGTTTTGCAGTGGGAATTTTCACCTCTGCTACGATAGACATAATTTCGAAAAATTCTAAGAAAGATGCAGGTGAATACTTTATGCATGAAACTAAATCGTCTTCATTAATTCCTCGCCTATATTGTTGGTTTTCGTTTTTAGCACTGTTAATACTTAACTTAAAATATATTTGCATTAAAGTGTTTATTGCACCAATATTAAAGTAAAGGTTTTCCAAATTATTAACATCAAATTCTGGATTATTTTTCATATTTCCCCCTAAATAATTATACACAATAAATTTTTCTTTTCAATTAGTTTAAAAATATTTTTAATTGTTTTAAAAGTTCTTCTAAATTATCTATTGTAAGCAGTTTCTGTTTGGTTTGTGCACTATATTTGTTGCCTTTAACAAAATGCACTAAATGGGCTCGCATTTGGCAAAGCACAAAATGGGGATTATAATATTTAAGTAATGTTTTTGCAATATATTCAATTTGTTCAAACTTAGATAAAGCACATTTTGTGCCAGTTAACTTAGATATTAGTTCTAAATTACCAAGAGCACCCCTACCAATCATTATTCCACTAGCACCAGTATATTCTATTAACTCCTTGGCATTTAATTCAGTTGTAATATCACCATTTGCAATAACCGGAATGTTCACAGCAGTAACAACTTCTTTTATTATATCTTTATTAACATTGCCACTATAATATTGTTCTCTTGTTCTGCCATGAATTGTTATTGCACTAGCCCCTGCTTGTTCACACATTTTGGCAAACTCAACCGCATTCACATTTTTTTCGTCAAAACCTGCCCTAAATTTTACAGTAACAGGCTTGTTAGTAGATTTAACCACGGTTTCTATAATTTGCCTTGCAAGTGGCAAATTTTGCATTAAAGCCGAACCATCACCATTATTTACAATTTTAGGTGCAGGACAACCCATGTTAATATCTATAATATCAAACTTTTCTAAAATGCCACTTTTAATAACAGATTCAAACACTTCAGGTTCATGCCCAAAAAGTTGCACTGCTATTGGCTTTTCATTGTCGTTTGTAATAAGCAAATCTTTGGTTTTTTGATTGTTGTAAAATAGTGCTTTAACGCTAACCATTTCAGTAAATGCCAATCCAATGCCAAATTTATATGCTAAACTTCTAAAACCTACTTCGCTTAAACCTGCCATTGGTGCTAGCATTATATTATTTTTTAAGCACACATTACCAATTTTTATTTTTTTTATATTCATAACTTAATTTTAAATTAAAAGTCAATAAATAGCAATAGTTTTTAATTATTTTAATTTTTTATGCTCTAAATCCTTATAAAAAAGTAAAAATATAAATACAAAATAAACAATAATAGCAAGCAATATTGCAATTAGTAATAGCCAAAATGTGTTTACATAAACATAATAAATAAAAATGCTTAAAAACCCACCCATTAAAATAGTCGCAAACAAAATTTTAAAAAATGAAATAATGCTTTTTTTATTAATTGCTTTAATAATAAATATGAAATTAAAAAGGCTTGCAGAAAAATAACAAACAATATTTGCAATTTGGTCACCATAAATATTGATATTAGGAATTTGAATTAATATTAAATTAAAAATAATTTTTAATGTTCCACCAATTATAAGCCCAAGCATAGGAATTTTAAACCTTCCCTTTCCTTGCATAATACCACTTGAAACTTGCGTTAATGCCAAAAAAATTATACTTATTGCTCCTAATTTTAAAAGAATTGCGGAAATATTTATTTCATTTTGTGAAAACACCGAACCATATAAAAATTGAATTATTGGTTTTGCAAGCATTATAAATCCCATCACACAAGGCAAGGTTAATAATAAAGTTAAAATAAAACTTTTATTAATTGTTTTATTAACTTTTTCATTATTACCTAGCGTATTATTTTTTGAAATTGATGGCAATACTGCTGTTGCAACAGACAAACTTAACACAACAGGTAAATTTATAAGCGACCCGACTGCTCCGCTTGACAGCCCAAATAAACTAGTTGCAGTTTCTTGTGAATAACCAATTTTTAAAAGCAATTTTACCACAAAACCACTATCTATAAATTGAACTAATGGCAATATTAGCCCACCCAATGTTACAGGCAAACAAATTGAAAATATACTTTTTGTGCAAGCCCTAAAATCTAAACCATGTATAGCATTTTTATTGCGTTTTTTGCTAAAAATAAACGCAAAAAATAAATATAGTGAAGCCACAAATTCACTAATACTAACTCCTAGTAATGCCCCAAACACACCCCATTCAATGCCTTTTGGCAAAAATAAATAAGATAATCCCAACCCTGCAAGCATTTTAACTGTTTGTTCGATTAATGACGAAATCCCAGAAGGCATCATATTTTCGTGACCTTGAAAATACCCTCTATAAGCGGAAATAATGCCCACAAATATAATTGCAGGTGCAATGCCAAAATAACAAATAAAAGCATTAATATTGCCTTGTAAACCACTAATTATTTTTGAACTAGCACAAACTAAGATTGATGCCAAAGAACTAAGGATTATAAGCCAAATACTGGCAACAATAAAAATTTGCTTAGCTCCACCAAAATCGCCCTTTGCATTTTTTTCTGAAATTAATTTTGATAAAGCTTGTGGAACTGCTGAACTTGAAACCGTTAATAATAAACTATAAAGTGGAAAAATCATTTGATAAATTCCAATTCCAACTGAACCTAATATCCAAGTTAAAGGCAACCTGTAAATTGCCCCAATAATTTTCCCCACCATTAAAAACACGCAAAGCGTGATTGCACTTTTAGCAAAACTTATCTTATGTTGTTTCATATTTTTAGTATGGTTTATTTATGAATTTTTATTAAATTTATATTAATTCTTAAATAAAAACAAAGCAACACAAACACACATTAAATATTAGCACCAAAAATAGTTAATAAAATAACAAAAACTTTATCAAGTAAGATAAAGTCTTATATGTTAAATTGCATAAAATAAAATCAAATCTATTATTGTATTATGCAATTTCAAAAACTAAATCAAAACTTATATTAGCACCAATTAACGAATTACCTGCACTGGCATGAAGCCACACTAAAAGAGTAAATTCTTTAAATTCATCACTAGCCTCTCCGCTTGCAATCATTGTTTTATCTTGTTCTAATGTAACTACACTATTTTTCACATCTAATAATCCAACTTGAATATGTTCACGCTCGCTTGTGCTATCAACTTTTGAATCTATTGTAACATTAGTAACATAAAGTTTCCAATTAGAATTAGACTTAACTTTAAATTTACCATAAAGTCCTTCACTTCCGTTTTGGGCTGTAACCGTAGATGGAATTTCCGTCTCACTATCTTCTTTACCAGTTGCAGGTTTTAGCCCCAATTTAGAACTTGACAATTTAACTGAAGTTATATTTTCGTCTTTACTATTAATAACTTGCAAACCTTCAAAACTTACAATTTTTGGGTCATTCACACTAACTTTTTTATCTTCATAAACAAAAGCCATAAAACAACTACCAATTATAGCACACATGACAATAAAAAATATTGTTGCCATTACTGCCCCTGTATTTTTTGCTTCCATAGTTCCTCCTGCAACTAAATGTTGCCAAATGAAGAAAAATTTAATCAAAAAAATAAAAAAATCTTGAATAAATTTCAAGATTTTTACAGTTTAGTTTTGTTCTTTTTCTACTTCATTCTTTGTTTCAGTTTTAGCATCTAACTTAACTTCATTTTTTTCTTCACTTTCAGGTTTAGTTGCATTATTAGTATCTAAATTAATTTTCTTAACTAAATACCAAAGTGCAACTGCTTGAAAAATTGCAAGGGCAAGAATAACTGCAAACATTATCCAAGTGAAAGTGGTTGGGCTAACTGCAAGACAAATAATTCCAACAGCAACACAAATTAAAGTTAAAATAACGCCAATTACCATAGATTTTCTACTAAGTTCCATATTCCACTCCTTATTAATAGTAGTATAGCATATAATTTTAATAAATGCTATATTTTTTAAAAAATTTATAATTTTGCTAAATCTTCTGCAAGCAATAAAAGTGTGCTTCCAGCATCATAATTTATAATTTTTATAACCCTAGGGTCAATAAATTTATGTCTTAACCATTCTTTAATCTTTGTTCCTTTATGAAACCCATGCACAACTAAAATTCCACTTATTCCATAATCTATTGAACCTAAAAGGTAAAGTACTTCTGCTCTGGCATCTTCAATAGATTTCCCATGAACATCAATATCAACAATTTTTCCATATTTTAATTCTAAAAAAGGGTCCATCATTAAATAAGTCCTGTTATGTCACCTTCACTATTCGTAACTTCGGTGCTAGATCTAAATCTTTCATCAAAATAATTGAAAGTGTATATGCCTGTTTCTGTATTTTTGCTATAAAGGTTTTCATCTCCAATAGCAATAAATTCAACCGTTATTGCTATTGTTATAGATGTGCCAGCAATAGTAATAGTAACAACTATTCCATCTTCATCTGCATTCAATTTGAAATATTCATAATCAAAATCTGGCGCCGAACCAAATTGATCTAAACCAGGGTTGCTATAAGCAGTTGAAATTCCACCAGTTGTTTCATTTAAAATTGTGCGGTCACCATTATTCCAAACCTGCCAAACACGATAATAAAATGTCCTAATAGTTTGATCACTTGTTAAATATATTTTAGAATATGAAGAAACTGTTACATTTTCCCACGGTAAATCATCATGATAATTTAAAATATTCTTGTGTGTTTCGCTAAACACTGGGCTTGAAGACACTTCAATTTCAAGGTCAATAACTTTGTGCTTATAAACATAAATAGGAATTGTGTAAGTTCCAGTAATAATTTCATTACCACTAGCATCAAACGAATATGTTTGAAGTGAAATAAAAGTTAAAATGTTAAATAATCCATTTTCGTCAGTCTTTTTAAGTTTAATACACCTATTTTCTTTATCTAACACCACGCCATCATTGAAATCAAAAGGTGTTTTATTATATGTCCCAAAATCATCTTCAGTTGCACTTTCGTCTACAATTAAAGCATTTTCTACATTACTAACTCTAATATTTTCTGCATTCACAAGTGCATTTTGTTCTTGCCCATAAATTAAATTATAATTAATGTTATAATATTGACCATCAGTATAAATTATTTTATTATCAATAGTATCACCATTTTCATCAACAAAATTTAATCCATTTGGCAAGTTATTATGCACATTAATCTTAACACTATCTGTTATAGCATTATTATCAGTGCAATAAATGGTTACAATGGCTGTGCCTTCACTATAATATTCAATATAATAATTACCATCAATTTTGATTATTTTTGCCACATCTGGATTACTAGAATAAGTGCTTAACGGGATGTTTCCCCCACTTACCTCTTGCATTGCAATTATTGGCAATCTGTTTGTTCCTTGTGTTTGAAGGTAAACATCACAAGTCGACAACTCTTTATAAACATTAACTAAAACATTAGTATAAAAATTATCTACATAATTATTGCTAGAAGTAAAAGTTCGCCTGCTTATTGCAATTTCTGTTTGTCCTACTTTATGTAAATTTATTATATATTTACCATTTACTTCACTAACACTAGCCACGCTTTCATCAACTGGCTTAAATGAATAAAGTATTCTTGCCCCCATTTCATCAGTTTCATTCATAAATTCTTGTGATGAAGAAGACTGATCAGTTAAATAAAAATTATAAGTTTGAATAGTTGCATCTTGTGAAGACGCAATAACTGGGCTTTCAAAAATCCTAAAATTATAAACTTCAATTGTGGCAATATTGCCAACAACGCTTAAAATTAAAACGGCAATAATCATTACCGCAACAAAAGACGACGATATAATAATTAAAGTTTTTAATTTTTTACTCATTTGTTTCCCCTATATTTTATTCTATCCAATAAAATATTAATTTATTGATTACATCTATAATGTTAGTTTAATTTATTATATAAACTTTGTCAAATAATTAAAATAAAAATATAATTAATGCAACCCTAATAAGTAAACAAAAAAATTAAAACAACAATAAAAAAACTTCTAGAAAATCTAGAAGTTTTATTTTTAAATAAAGTATTCTCTGTTTGTAATAGCAACATTTTCATCAAGAATTGTTCCATCTATATTAGCACTACCATAAACTCCACCATCTTTATCAATATAACGGTCAGTAAGGTAATCACTCACATAACTAAATGTTGCACTATCAGCCCTTATAATTAAACCATTAATAACATTTGAATTTAAGTTAACCCCACCTGAAAGGTTGGCAATTGAGCCAATAAATGAGCCAAGGCTTCTTATTCTCTTTCCATTTTCTCCAACACCATTATCAGTGTAAGCAATGTTAATTTCAAGACCTGCAACTGTGTTATTAGAAATAATTGTTGCAATAGTTAAATCAATTAAAGCGTGTGAATCAATTGGGTTAGCATTGTCATCAACACTATTACCAAATCCAGCAATAGAACCAACTAGTCCACCAACTAACATAGATTTATAATTAACAGGATTATTTCCTTCATCATCTGTTATAGTAGTTTCATACCATGAAGTATTTGCAAACATATATCCTGAAACAGTATTACCAATAATTCTAACGCCATCTTCATAAATCCTAGCAACAAGACCACCAAGTTGAGCAACACCATAATTTCTGCTTGCAAGGGCATTTTTGTTTACAAACACACTTAAAGTGTTATTTTCAATAGTAGCACCATTATATGCAAAGCCAACTGCTCCACCAATTGAATAAGTTGTGCTATTATTGCTTGTTAAATTATTACTTGTAATTGAAACTTGTGCTTCGATATCATGTATAGATGCAGTAGATACTGTGTTATCTTGATTCCCCATAATGCTAACAAGTCCAGCCATGTTAAGACCATCATAAAGTGTTGCTTGAACTTTAAAGTTAGAAATTTCACCTGCACCAGAGTTTACAACTGCAAGCCCCGCAATATATGCTTCTCTAATAGCTGTAACTGCTTCTGCATTTGTAACAACTGCCGAAACACTTCTAATAATTGGCGAAACAATAACTTTATTTTCACCTGCTAGCCCATTAATAATTCCAGTGTTTTCATTTGCCACACCACCAACACGCACACCACGCAATGTTCCAGTAACAGCAATTCCATTATTAAATTCACTAGTATATACAACTTCACCTTCGTTATTAATAACAATACCAGCAACACTATATCCAGTCAAATTACCTTTAAATGATGCATTGGTAATTGTTCCAAAGTTATCAATAACAATACCAGCAACAAATGCTTTAACATCAACAGATGCATTATCAACAACAACATTTTGTAGTGTTGAACCAGTTCCAAGTGCAACAACAGCGCCTGCAACTTCTGTTTTTATTTGTTCAGCAACCACATTATCAAATCTTTCATTACCAGCAACTCCAATGCCAGCAATAACAATGTTAGAAATATCTGTATTATACGCTTCGCTTACAACACCAGCAATATATGCACTATTATTATAAATCGTGTTAGATGTTAAAGTAACATTAACATTGTCAATAACTGTTCTTGCTGTTCCAGAAGTTGTAAAACCAGCTACACCACCTGCAAGTGTCCCAGTTATTGTGTTTTGATTAACAATAAGCCTTGCATTAACTTTATAATCTTTAATAGTAGCACCACGAGCAACGCCCATAATACCACCAATACCAGCAGAAACGGCCCCACCAAAATCATTTGCATAACTAAATGAATTAATTGAAATGTTAACAAAACTATTATCATTACCTAATATTTGAGTGTCAGTGCCATAAGCCACAAGCCCAGCCACACTAACTCTTCTAAGTCTTTCAATTCCCAAAACAGAACTATCTGTTGAAATTTGGTTTTCAATTGCAGAAACAACATTTTCAGCAATATTAACGCTCATATTATCAATATTTAAATTGTTAATAGTTGCCCCATTTGCATTACCAATAAATGCAATATCAATAAATCCTTCATCTGCACCATCTAAGTTAGAAACTGTTAAATAATTTCTATAATTAGTTGCATCAATATTTATTGCAATATTAGAAATTGTTTTACCATTACCATTAATTGTCCCTTTAAACACATGGTTTCTGTCGCCAATAGGTTTAAAGTTAGTATTAGCCATACTAATATCTGCTTTCACTTCACAAACAAAGTCTTCACCTAAAACAATTTGATTATCTGCATTTACTAGATCACTTAATTCATTAACATGATTTGCATTTGCTAAAACCCATGGAGAAGCAACTGTTCCATTTCCTTGTTCAAACACATCAATGGTTATATCACAAGTTTTGCCATTAATTTTCACGGCAGTACCCGAAAAAGTGCCTTCTGCATTAGCTTCATATTTATTAGTCTCAGCATTATAAACAATCATAGATGCTTCATTATTAACATCAAAACTAAAATTAATTGATTTATAATCATCTAACTCTGTGCAAATATCTCCCGTTCTATAAGCAAGATAAACACTAGGTTCTGGCGTAACGCTACCACCAAAAGCAGTAGCAACAGTGGTAATAGCCAAAGTTAGTGTTAAAACAATACTTAAAACAATAGACGCAACAACACCTTTTTTCATACTAATCTCCTTATCTACATATCTTGAAACAATAATTATGCTATTTTCTTGCTAAATTATAAACCTAAAAGCTTGTAATGTCAATACTTGTTAAAAATTTTTAGCAAATTTACTCTATTTTTTAATAATCAAAATATAAAAATTTGAACTTTTTTGCAGATTTTTACATACTTTTATTAATATTTACTTGAATTTTTTTATAAATTTTGCAACATTCTTTTTTATTATATGCTACCCGATAAAAGAAAAGCCATACTATTGGCTTTTCTTTAAGAAAGAGTTATTAAAAATGTTATTTGGTTTTGTTCTTGCCCTAATAAATAATTACAAGTTACCAAAAGTTTATCTCTAACCGTTGTGCTTCCAAACATTAAGCTAACTTCAAAATTCACACATTTAACACCACCCACACTTGTAACCACTGGCGTCTCAACTTTAAGCTTGCCCTCTTCATCACTAAGCACAGTCATGGTAAGTGCATTTAATGCGGTTTCATTTTCAATAAAATTACCTTTATTATCCACTAAAAATACAGATATTACTTGTGTATTTGACTGTTGCGATTCTCCATATGTCCAAGAATTACCAGTCCTTCCTGTAATAAATTTTCCGCCATAAAGTACCTTTATTTGAGAAACAGGATTAACCACTTCCACATCAATTTGTGCTTGTGTAGCATTTCCTGTTTTCCTTAAACCATTATCATCAACTAAATAAACAGTAATAGTTGCTTTACCAGTTTTCCCTGTTGCCTTAATTTGAAGTGTTTTACTATCCACAATTTCCACAACTGTTGGGTCTGAACTAACCATTTCAAAATTAAAGATTTCGGCATTTATTGGCACAAATTGAGGGTTATTAATACTTACAAACTTATTTTGTTCAATGCTAAACTCTCTATCAAATTTACCATACATAATTAAATTTGTTGAAGCATTAGAAGACAAAACAATAGTATTATTTCCCTCATTTTCTGCCCCATTAATGCTTGCATGACTTAAATAAGATGCCACAGGATAAACTTTTTTAACAACATAACAACTATCGCTTCTATCACCCGCTTGAACTGTAATCTGCACAGAATTAAAATCTTGCCTTGCAGTTAGCACCCCATCTTTTAATTCATAAAAATCTTGATTAGTTTGAGCATAAGTAATATCAAAGTTATTTGCAGTTGAAGGGAACACTTTATAATCTAACTTTGTTGCACAACCTTCATCAACATAAAAAATTTGCTTATCAAATGAAATGGAAATAATACTGCTATTCCCCGACACACCACATCCAACAAAACAAAAACAACAAATTAGCATTATGCTAAAAACGCTTAAAAATTTTTTCATGAGTTCCCTTTTATCCATTACTATATTTTGTGCAAGTTATATTATTATATTACAAATTAATTATAATAACTCAAAACTATATTGTCAAACAAATGCTTTTAATATTTATCAGTTAATAATAAATACTTGAAATTTCACATAATTTATGTCAAACTAAAACAAAGGAAAAAATTATGTTTAAAAAAATTGTATCAAAAATGGTTAAAGCCATCAAAATGTATAACTTAATTGAAAATGGCGACACAGTTGCAGTTGGTGTGTCTGGTGGAAAAGACAGCTTGCTTTTACTTAAAGCCTTAAAAGCTTATCAAGCATATAAAGATGTTAATTTTAATTTAATTGCAATAACCATTAGTTTTGGCAGAAACGACATGGACTTTTCGCCTGTTTCAAAGTTTTGTAAAGATAATAATATTCCATATTATTTAGAAGATTCTAATATTTATGAAATAGTTTTTGAAATAAGAAAAGAAAAAAATCCATGTTCCCTTTGTGCAAAAATGCGCAGAGGAGCACTTTGCAATAGTGCAAAAGCACATGGTGCAAATAAAATTGCTCTAGGACATCATGCAAACGACCTTGCAGAAACCTTATTTTTAAGCTTAATTTATGAAGGAAGGCTTTCTACATTTTCATCAAAAACATTAATGTCGCGCACAAATGTAACTATTATTAGACCTTTTGTGTTTGTTACTGAACAAGAAATTATATCGCATTCAAAATATTTGCCAATCATCAAAAATCCTTGCCCAGCAAATAAACACACAAAAAGACAATATGTTAAGAATTTACTAAACCAAATTAATAGCGAAATACCTTGTGCTGAAGAAAATATAATAAATGCCATAACTCACCCTGACAGATATAACTTATGGAATTAATATAAGCGGGGTCTAACAAATTATTGCATATTAAACATAGTTTAAGGCAACCATATTGCTACCTTCAATTCCAGTTTCTTTTCCTGCTGTTTGAACAACCAAATCTCCCTTCTTTACAAGTTTATAGTTTTTTGCCATTTCTCTTGCATGCTCTAATAAAATTTCAGTGCTATTTAATTGTGGTTGTTTTATTGGAATTACACCCCACACAGCACCTAACTGCTGATAAACTTTATCACAAAAAGTGCAACCTAATATATTCACACTCGGTCTAAATCTACTTATTTCTATCGCTGTTTTTCCAGTTTTCGTAACTGCAATTATTGCTTTTGCATTACTTGTTTGTGCTAGTGCACATGCTCCAAACGCAACTGAGCCTGTAACATTCCCTTCAAGATTAGAAAAATGATTAAAATTAACATTTCTTTCTAAATCTTGTTCACACTCACGAACTATTTTATCCATAACCTCAACAACTAGTATTGGAAATTTACCAACACTAGTTTCACCCGAAAGCATAACCGAACCACTACCATCAATTATTGCATTTGCAACATCACTTATTTCTGCCCTAGTTGGGCTACTATGCTCTATCATAGATTCAAGCATTTGAGTTGCCGTTATAACCATCTTACCCTTATCTAAACACCTTGAAATAATATGCTTTTGTATTTGTGGTATTCGCTCAAATGGAACCTCAACACCAAGGTCACCTCTTGCTACCATAATTCCATCACTTTCATCTATTATTTCTTCAAGGTTATCTATTCCTTGCTGATTTTCAATTTTAGATATTAATTTAATATTATTTGCATTTAACCTTTTTAAATAATCTTTAATAACAATTACATCTTTTCTAGATCTAACAAAAGATAACGCCAAATATTCCACATCATTATTTACAGCAAACAAAATATCCTTTTTGTCTTGTTCACTTAAATATGGCATATTTAATTTTATATCTGGCAAATTAATGCTTTTATTATTAGAAAGCACACCCCCAAAAACAACTTCACAAATTATATCATTATTTGTAGTGGATTTAACTTTTAACTCAATTAATCCGTCATTAATTAAAATCTTAGTTCCTGCACTTACAATCTTTGGCAAATCTTTAAAAGTTACCGAAACCTTTGTTTCATCGCCTTCAACAATTTCTGTTGTTAATGTAAATGTAGATCTGTTTTTAAGTTCAACTGAACCATTTTTAAATTGTCTTATTCTAATTTCCGGACCTTTTGTGTCTATCATTATAGGCAAAGCAATGTTTAATTTATCTCTAACATCTTTTACTTTATCTATTTGAGATTTATGTGATTGATGAGTTCCATGGCTCATATTAAACCTTGCCACATTCATGCCCGCTTTTGCCATTTTGGTTAAAATTGTCACATCATCACATGCTGGACCTATTGTGCAAATAATTTTTGCTCTTCTCACTTTTCCCACCCCTTTACTCAAAATTATTATATACACATATAATAAAATTTGCAAATAAAAAAGCGTATCGCTACGCTTCAATAAAGATTTATTTTTGTCCAGATAGATAATCATTTGGGTCAACTAATGCCCCTTTAAGCCACACTTCAAAATGTAAATGTGTTCCTTCAGCTCTTTCACTTGTGCTTGTTCCCATAGAACCTATTTCCATTCCTTTAGTAACAGTATCTCCTGCTTTAACTAATGCATCGCTAGATAAAGACCTATATACTGTTTTTAAATTATCATTATGAACAATAGTTATAACTGT
Organism: uncultured Eubacteriales bacterium; assembly: GCA_902496015.1. GTDB lineage: Bacteria > Bacillota > Clostridia > Christensenellales > UBA1242 > UMGS2070. Next base: position 92,014 of record CABUZJ010000002.1, on the reverse strand, counting down.
TCCGTCCATCAAAGTGTTTTCTACGCTTTCAACAGTTCCATCATAAACCGCTAAAACCTTTGTTCCTTCTGGCCCCGTGTAATCTATTGCCTGATGCGTTTTCCAAACCCCACTAGTTTTGTCTTCAAGAACATGGTCTTCTGCATACTCTTTGCTTATTGTGCCATCTTTAACAGGGCTGTCAAACACAATAACTGTTTCAGTTCCAGTTTGTGCAACATCTTGATTTTGTTCGGTGCTTTGTTCTGTTTCCTGCACTTTATAAAGGTCTGCAACAGAAACAGCTGTTATAACACTAAACACTGCTAAAACGCAAAAACTAACAACCAATGCATAAGCATTCCTTTTACAAAAGCCCTTAATCTTTCGCATAAAATTTTTAAATTTATTCATGAATCCCTCCATTTTTATATTCATTTTTTAGTGATTATTACCCATGTTAAATGTTTTATACAATCTTTTTAAAAACTCCCCATAATTATTGGACTTGCAACAGTAACCCGATTCCCAGTTATAGCAATTTGAACATTAAAATTTTCATTATTAAGTTTGTAAGGTAACATTGCCGAACTAGCATAAATATTATGTGTTTGTCCCACTTGACTAGTTTTTACTATTATTAGTCCAAATTTCTTTGCAAAAACATTTAAGTCAAAATTATTTAAGTCTGTTTCAAAAAATTCGCCTAAAACTTCACCATCTTGACTATAACTATAAAATATTTCAGGTGTTATACCAAAAATTTCATTTACAAAACCATGAGCAAAACAATTATCAAAAATTTTTTTGCTTTCATCACCACTTGCGTAAACACCAATATTATTTTTATTAGTTAATTCAACATTACCTAAAAGTCCAGTTAAATTAAAAGAAAAATATGAAAATCCAATAATCACTATAAAAAATAACAATATTAATTTTTTCATAAAAAATCACCTTTGATTAACAAAGATGATTTACAAATTTTTTAATTTTAAATTAATTAATATTGATTTTTTATGGCATAATTTGCTAATTTTTAAATAATAAAATCATTTTATTTATCGGCATTATTAACTTTCTTTTCTAATTCCACTTGTCTTTTATCTTTTTTATGTTTGAATAAAGAAATAATCATTCTTGTAAACAAGAATATAAATCCAATAATAAGAACTAAATAATAGTCAAATAATCTCCAACTTAAAAACGACCATGCCACAGTGTTAGAATTCTTAAAGAAATAATTAAACATAATCAAAAATGCAATTTCCTTAATACCTGTCCCGCCAGGTAACACCATAATAGTAGAAGCCATATCCACAACCTGATACCTTGCAAGTGCCACAATCCAAAGTGCAATCCCCGAAGCAACATTTACAATAGAAACCGTTGTAGTAAATGCCATTGAAGTAAAGAAACCCATTGAACAATATAATATAAACTCTAACACAGAATAAAATACTGTTCTAAATAAAACGCCTTTATTTTTTGCTAAATATTTCATTGAACTTTGATATTCAATTACTTGTCTAATAAATTTATCATAACTTTTTCTATAATTTTTTACAATTCTTAATTTATAACCTATTCTAATTGCCCACTTAGCAATCTTCTTGCCCACCATTTTACTGCTCCCTAAGAACAAGAAACTCATGCTAACAAATGTGGTTATAATAATGCCTATAACTCCTAAAATTTTAAGAAGGACAATTAAAAGATTCATAAGACCCGATTCTGCTGGGATTAAAGGCACAACAAAAATATATAATACAACAATTAAAAACCACCTAACCAATTGTGAAATAATCATCTTAATAATTGGTATACTGGTTGCAACCCCTGGTGTTACCCCACCACTTATTAAATTTAATATTTGCGATGGCTGACCACCAACCGCCATTGGTGTGATATAGTCGTAATATTTTCCAAGAATGGTAACTTTCACACTTAACCAAAATCTTCTTTTGCCAGTTGTATTTTTTAAAAATACGGTCATAGACATTATACTAGCAAAGTATACCCCAATAAAACATAAAACCGCTCCAACAAGCCACCATAACTTTTCACCTTGCTGTGCCAAAACTTCACCAAGTGAAGAACCTGATGCTTCATTTAATAAACTTCTAACAACAAAAAACATGAAGAGAATGTTAATTGCAAAGAATATTAAATTCCAAATCATGCTTTTCTTTTTCTTTTTTGGTTCCTTAGACTGTTCTGCTTCTTCCAGCCTAACACTTGCAACTTCAGTATCAATAATAGCATCACTAACAGATACTTCTGGCATTTTTAATTGTTCACCAGTTTCCGTGGTAAATTCTGGCTCAGCCTGCTCGCAAAAAGAAGGGCTTTCACCTGCTGGTTCCACCCCTTCCATTCTAATTTGCTCAATTTTGTGTTTATTTTTGCCCACAATTATCCTACTTTAAAAGTAGTTTACAAAAAATAGTTAATTAATGTCAATTAATTTTTATTATAAACACAAATAAGACTTTATATTTACTTAATTAAATCTAATTCTTCTTCATCACAGGTTAATGCTTCAACTAAATCATTAAAACCAATAATGCAAGGCATGTTATTTTTAAAATTTAACTGCACATTAAACCCCATTAAAATATATTCAGTATATCCAAATGAATATTCGTAATGCATTTTTAAACTATTTAATTTGATAAAATCTCCACCAACAATAATTTTTCCTAATTTAGCATCTTTTTTCCCTAAAACGCTAGCATAAAGTTGCATAGTATCACAAGTTTCAAATAAAACTTTAATATTTTCAGCATTAACTCTTTTTTTCTCGATAAAACAATCGCAAATATTAAAATGATTTTTTGCCTTATCATAAATTTTATATTCGCTAATAATGTAATTTTTTTTATTCATTTTATGATTTCTCCATATTTTCTTGCAATTTATTATAAACATATAATACATCATCATAATAAACATCACAAGGCATACTATCATTTTCAAATTCTAATCTAACTCTATAACCAAGAAATTTATTTTTTAACTTATCGGGTATTTTTGTATCAAATAAGTTTTTATATGCAATAATCTTTGCAAGTGTAAGTCCATCATTTTTAAGAGATTTGCCAATTCTTTTCTCTTCACACCCCAAAAATTTTCCATATAAACTCATTTTATCACAACCTTTCAACAAATTCTTTAACTCGTCAAAATTTAATTTATAATAAGTTATTGATGAGTTTATATTATTATTTGCAAATAAGTTATTGCCCATATATCCATCACTTTTATTTGCATAATAAGTAAATTTTGCAACATTAAATTTTTGATTTCTATCCATAATTTTTACTCCCTTTCTTTATCCTTATCAATTTTGTCAATTATTAAAAGTTTAAAATCATCATAATCTAAAAAACTTCCATTAAACTTTTCATCAACCACATTAACAACTAATTTAACCTCACTCAATTTTTTATTTCTTTGTAAACAAATTAACTTTTCTGCATAGTTTATAATTTCTATTTCGCTTGAAGTGTGTAAAATATTTTTATGCCTACCATTACTAATTTCCGCCAACACATAAATTAAAGAATTATTTATCAAATCTTTAACATATTCATATTTTTTAAAATAACCACTTACGCAACTGCTACATTTTCTATATTCCTTATAAACTTTTATCCTATCCATCTTTTTACCTTAATCAATATTAAAATCGCCTTTGCCAAATGTTAAATAATTATATCACATGGTTATTGAAATTGCAATAGGCAAAGAAAATTTATAACTACCTTAAATTTTAAATAAAGAAAAAAGCCATTAACTTGCTAACATAACTTTATCTGTTAATCATCGCTTATTAAAGGCTTTTTAATTTTTCTGTTAATATAAAGAAACTAATTAAATATCAATTTATCTTCCACTTAAATCTTCATAAGTAGGTTCTTTATAAATCTCAAACTTTCCTTCATTTTGGGCATTATCAAATATTGTATAAAGATGTTTTGAATAATATGTTTCGAGTTTATCTTGCTTTAAAATATCATAAATATATTCATAAAGGGTTTGAGTGCTAAAAGTTGAAACTTTAACACTTTTTAAGTCATTAATAATTTCTTCATTGGTTTTATCAACCATTTCGCTATTAACCTCTTTTTGTAATGGCACAATTTCACCTTTGTTATAAACACCCGTCAGCATCATCATATGAACGCCATAGTCGGTAATTGCAAAACCAATTTCTTGCCCTAAAATAGCATTTCCATCTTTATAATTTTTATAAAGTTCTCTTGCTTTATCGGCAAACTCACTCATAAGCCCGCCATCTTCATCTGCGTCACTAGATATACCGTAACCAATTGTATTAATAAGTTTATCGCTACCCAATGCACTTGTATCGCCTGTATACATATAAACATATTGAACAAACAAATTAGTTTTTAAATATTCAAGTTCTTCGTTAGTTAAAACATAATCAGGATTTCCTGTTTCATCTGCTCTTTCTTGTCTTTTTTCTTCACTAAGAGTTGCCCATTCTTCTTCAAATTTGTCATATATTTCTTGCAAACTTATTTTTGCTTCAACCATAACAGGAATTTTATCGCCATTTTCATCTAAAATAAATTCACCATTATCATCTGTTTCATAAACAATTTCATTGTTTTCGTCTAGTTTTTCAGTCATTACAACATTCCCATCTTTATCTCTGTAACTTGTAACAACAATCCACTTTCCGTCTTTATAAGCCGCTTCTTCTCTTGCTGTAATATATTCTTGCCTAAACATTTCATCTTTACTTTTATCGTAGCCTTCATATTTTTTAAGTTCTGCAACTGTGTCATCATCAAATTGAACTAATAAATGTTGCACTGTAAAATATTCAAACTTACCTTCGTAATGATAAAGAACCAAGTCAGTGTTTTCAGTTGAAAAAATTACTTCTGTATAATTATCTTCAATAGTGTTTCCTTGTTTACTAGCATTTAGAAGTTCTTTATATTTATCAACAATGGCTTGTTGCATTGCAACTGATACTAATTGTTCTTCATATGTAATATCCCCAAACACTCTAGATTCAACATATTCTCTATATTTTTCGCAAATTTTAGCGGTATATAAAGAATCATACTGTGTGTGCATATACTCCAAAACTGCTTGGTCTGCTGTAAAAGTTTTTCCGTCTAGTTTATAACTATACATTAAGTCTGCAACTAACTTATTCCAAGCCTTAGTCCTAAATTCTTTATAATTTTCTTCAACCCCTTCAAACACTTTATTTTTTAGTTCAGTCAACTTTTCGTTAAAATTTGGCTCTTGTGCTTTCTTGCTTGCATCAAAAGTAATAGGTTCTGCTGGCTCAAAAACATAATCTTCAAATTTCACTGGGTCTTCTTCCTCTTCTTCTAACCTACTAGGAATTGTAAGACCTGCATTTTCAATAAATGTTTGTTCATAAGCATTAACTGTGTGAATAAAAGTGTGATAAAGGTCATCAAAAATTTCTGTCATATCTTCATCGTAAAGCACAACAACTTTTTCTGCTTCTATTTCCTGAATGGCATTAAGATACATTTCTTCATAAATAATCTTCATAACCACTTCTTCATCATAATAAGCAAAGTATTGACTATAAGTTTGATATTTCTCTTGCAAATCAGCATAAGTAATTTCTTTATCATAAATCTTTGCAATAACAGTATCACTAGATAAACTGCTAGTTGTTTTCATAAGTGAACAGCCTGCAAAAACTGTAAAACACATGCAAATACACAAAATTAAGGCAAATAATTTCTTTTTCAAAACAATAATCCTCCAATTTAGATTGCTTAATTATACAACAATTTAAGTTCACAATCAAATATTTTAAAGGCAAAAGTAGACAAAAATTCCAAATAATAACTTAATTTTTATCGAGTTGCGTGGCAATAACCAAAAAGTCTATAAGTTTATTTAAATTCATTTCATTATCTTTGGTTGATGTTATTTTAATCATTGGCGTTGCACCAAGTTCAAGAGCACAACTATCCCTAAATTTATATAGTGCATTTCCAATATGTTCATTAGTGGTAATATCTTCTGGCTTACTAAATATAATTTTTATCCCCGCAAGCACACTTATAACTTCAACTGCTCCTAATTTTTTTGCCATACTTTTTGCATAGGCAACATTTATTAAATTTAAAACTTCCAAAGGAACTTTGCCAAACATATCGCTCAATTCTGCTTCAAGTTTCAACTTATCTTCTTTACTAGAAATTGCTGAAATATTTTTATATGCTGTCATTCTATTGGCAGAATCTGCAATATATTTTTCAGAAATAAATGCATCAATGCTAATTCGCATAAGCACATCAACATCTTCATGCACTTTCTGCCCTTTTATTTCAGCCACTGCACTAGCAAGCATTTTTGAATACATATCATAACCAACTTTTTGCATAAATCCATGTTGCTCTGCCCCAAGCACATTTCCACTGCCTCTTATTTCAAGGTCTCTCATAGCAATTTTAAATCCACTGCCAAATTCAGTAAATTCACTTATAGCATCAAGCCGTTTATATGCCTCTTCACTTAAAATCTTTTCGGCTTTATATGTAAAATATGCAAATGCTGTCCTATTTCCCCTGCCAACTCTTCCTCTAATTTGATAAAGTTGACTGAGTCCAAATTTTTCACTATCACAAACAATAAGAGTATTAGCATTTTCAATGTCTATTCCGTTCTCAATAATCGTGGTGCAAATTAAAATGTCGCCTTCTTTTTTATAAAATTTATAAACAATGTCTTCTAATTCCCTAGAAGATAATTGTCCATGAGCAACAAGCACTTTGGCTTCGGGAATAATTTTTCTAACTTGTTCGGCAAAACCATAAATTTTTTCCACACTGTTATAAAGAATAAAAACCTGTCCGCCTCTTGCAAGTTCACGCATGCAAGCATCTCTTAAAAGCGTCTCACTAAATTCGCACACACTGGTTTGAATAGGTAGCCTTTGACTAGGTGGAGTGTTTATAATGCTAACATCTCTAATCCCCGACAAACTCATGTGTAAGGTTCTAGGAATTGGTGTAGCAGATAAAGTTAAAAAATCAACTGTTTCATACTTATTTTTTAATTTTTCTTTATCTTCAACGCCAAATTTTTGTTCTTCATCTAAAACTACTAAACCAATATCTTGAAAATTTACATCATTTGAAAGCAGTCTATGCGTTCCACATATAACATCAATTTTTCCAAAACTCAAATCTTTTAAAATCTTAGAAATCTGTGCAGGAGTTTTAAATCTATTCAAAACTTCCACTCTAACCCCAAATGGTTCAAGTCTTGCTTTGCAAGTATTATAGTGTTGTTGACTTAAAATAGTTGTAGGAGCAACAAAAGCAACTTGCTTATTATCTAACACCGCTTTAAATATTGCCCTTAAAGCAACCTCTGTTTTTCCAAATCCAACATCTCCACATAAAAGCCTGTCCATAACCTTTGGGCTTTCCATATCTTTTTTAATTTCTGCAATACTTTTAAGTTGGTCTTCTGTTTCAATATATGCAAAAGAATTTTCAAATTCTCTTTGCAATGCGTTATCTTTTGAAAATGCAAATCCTCTTTTTGCTTCTCTTTTTGCATAAAGTTCAGTTAAATCAAATGCTAGTTTTTTAACAGATGCCTTAACTTTTTCCTTAACCTTAGCAAATTCAACACCGCCTATTTTACTAAGTTTTTTAGGTGCTTCAGCCCCGCTAAATCGTTCAAGCATGTTAAGACTATCTATAGGCACATAAAGCTTATCATTATCTCTATATCTAACCACAACATAGTCTTTGCTACCAAAGTTATTAGAAAGATTTGTAACCCCTTCACAAACACCAATTCCATGAAAACTATGCACCACATAATCGCCAACCTTAGGCACTGAAAAAACATCTTTTCGATTTGCAGTAATACTAGAATTTACTTTCTTTTGTGCATATAAATCAGTAGTAGAAATTACCACTTTTTTCTGCTCTGGCAAAATAAAACCGCCAGAATAATTATAAGGCAAAACAAAACCACCATTATCTGTAAGTTTTGCTTCACTCACATTATTTAAAAATATGTCATTTTCTTCTAGCCTTAGCGTTAAACTTTTTGCTTTTTCTGCACTTCCCGCTAGCAAAAAAATGTCAAACTTATTAAATTGCCAATTTTTTATATCTGCACACAATTCACCAAAATTATGATAATATCTTGAAACAGGAATACTTTTAAACTGAAAAACCGCTTGCGGATTAAAAAATCTATTTGCATTAGTTAATTTTTGATGAACAACACCCGCTAGTTGTGCAATTTTTTTAAGCACATATTCATAAGAAAAATACCCCGAGCAGTTATCACTTAACGCTTCTTGTGCTTTAACTAAATTTTTAAATCTAAGTTCAATTTCTGTTGAAGAATTAACAATTGCATCATAACACATCTTTCCTTCGTCAATAACAACAAATGTGTTTTCTGGTAAGTAATCAAAGATAGAACTAGCCTTATTTTTAATTAAAGATAAACAAATATCTAGTGAAAAGTTACGCTCACCTAATTCAAGTCTAGAAATAATTTCATTTAAAGATACAACAAAAGCGGACCCATCTTTTCCATTTAACAACGCTTTATCTTTTAAATTCTGTAATTTAGTTAAAATATTATCTAAGTCTTTTTCACTTAAAAGCAAATCTGTGTTTGGAAAAATTGTAGTTTTAGACACAATATTTTTAGAAATTTGCGTTAAAACATCTAAATTTTTTATTTCATCAATTTCTTCTCCCCACAACTCCACTCTAACAGCACTAGTTGCACCTGTTGGAAAAATATCTAAAATGTCTCCCCTTATTGCAAATTGTCCACTTTCGCTAACAAGTTCTTCTTTACGATAACCCATGCTAACTAGTTTCATTTTTAATTCTTCTAAATTAATTTTCTCTCCTTTATTCAAGGTGATAACTGAATTTTTAAAATCAAAAAAATTAGGTAAAAAACCAATAAGACTATCTGCACTTGCAACAACAATTTTAATTTTAGAAGTCACTAAACCACTAAGAACTTTTATTCTTGCAATATTTGCTTCGGTGCTTTGTGCCCTCTTATAAAATAAGTTATCAATAAAAACTGGCCAAAGTGCAACTTTTTCACCAAAAATACTATTAAGTTGTGAATAAACTTTTGTAGCACCAATATAATCATTTGTTAAATATAAAATTGGCAAATTAATATTGGCACAAAATGCCACTCTTTCACTTTGCCCCATAGAAAGTGCTGAAACTTGTTGTTTACTATTGCATGCAGAAAAAAGACTGGAAAAATTTCCAGTAAAATCTTTAAAATTAAAAAACTCAATAAGGTTTTTTGCCAACAACTTATCTCCTAACAAATTTTAGGTTTTTATTATATCAAAAAACTAATAAATTTTCAATATCAAAACAAAATTTATTAACAATTAATTAATTCTTTGTTAATAAGTTAGTTGGTTAAAATTTAGAATTTATCTCGCTCATAACCTGACTATAATCTTTTTCTTTATTAATAAATTGAACAAGTGCGTCTGCCGCAAGTATTATTCCCTGCCTTATTGGGCTTTTTGGTTTAATTTTTGAAAGCACAAACTCAACCATACTAACATTTTCTGGTTTTTCATTAATGCCAACTCTAACTTTCCTAAAATTGCGAGTTTGCAGAACCGAAAAAATACTTTTCATTCCGTTGTGTGTTCCTGCTCCCCCTATTTCTTTAATCCTAACTTCTCCAGCAGATAAATCAATATCATCATAAATTACAACTATATCTGTTGCCACATTAAGTTCAGGATATTTTTGTAAAAATGCTTTAAGAGCTCTACCACTTTCATTCATGTAAGTTCTAGGTTTTGCAATTATTATTTTTTCACCAAGAATATTACCAATTGCCACATCACTCTCACATTCTTTACTTTTAAAGTTAAGATTTAATTTTCTCGCAATTCTATTTGCTACTAAAAAACCAACATTATGATAAGTATCGTCATAAATTTTGCCGATATTTCCAAGTCCCAATATAAGTTTCATATTATCTCCATTAAGGTTAATTTTCATTAGAATTTAATGTTAAAATAGTGCCAGAAGGTACAACATTTTGTTCTTTCACAGCAACTCCGCTTGAAACCAAACAAAAATCACCAAGTGTTGCACCATGTAAAATTCTAGCTAACTGTTCTTGTTCACCGCTTATGCAACAAGAATTGCCAACTTTAGCATCACGATATATTCTTGCAAATTTTAAGTTACTGTTAGCCCCAATTTTTACATTTTGCGAAAGGCTAGACGCATCTATAACGCAACTTGCCCCAACAAAACTACCTGCTCCAATAAAACTACCGCCATCAATAACCACGAAATCACCAATCTGGCAGTTTTCTTTAATCACACTATTGTATATTTTTGCACACAAAATTTGCGAACTATTTCCAATTTTACTTGAAACAATCTTACACCCTTCACAAATAGTAGCGTTAGCCCCAATTTCAGTTTCTCCCGACAGATAAACATTTGGCTCAATTTTTGTTCCTGCACCAATCGCAACATCACTTTCAATATAAACTTGTTTAGGGTTTGTAAATTCTACCCCCCTAGACTGGTGAAATCTTACTATTCTATCTTGTAAAATTCTTGAGATTTTAGCAAATTCAAATAAGTTAGACGCAACCTGAAATTCTTCTTCATTAAAATAATAGGTTTGCGGAGCAAAAATTTCATCTACTCTTTTAATATAATCTGTTTTAAAAACATAACCCCTTGAAAGTTTACAAACATTAAGACCTTTACTAGCTACAAAATCCAAAATATTGTTAATGTTCTGGCGAGTTAAAAGTGGAGTATCTCCAAACAAAACAAGTGTATATTCTCTCTCTCTTAAATAAGGTTTAATAACTTGTAATGGATTATCATCATTTTCACATTCAAGAGTAATAGGTCTTGTTGGACAAACTCTTGTAACCCATTCAAAAGTAGGTTTTCCTAAAAGGTCTAACGAATAAAAGGGTTTTCCATTAGGATTAATATTGTTATTTGCAAGCAGAACAAAACAAGCCAAGTCATATTCTTTGTCATCAACAATTTTAGTTTCAATTTCATAGGCAACATCTAATGCCATAAAACCCCTCCTATTAAATGTTAAAGGAATGAAAAAAGCCACAAAATTTAGGCAACAACCAACAAATAAATTATAAATATAAATCATTAAATTTGTCAAATTAATTATAAACTTATTTGATTAATTTAATCAAACTAAATCTTAACATGTATTTTTTAATCAATTCGTAAGAACACATAAAAAATAATTACCACTTGGGTATTGAAAACTTAAAAAATTAATAGTATAATAAGTTAACAAACTTTTTAAGGAGCAGAAATGAACAAAAACGATAATGCAATTACCTATGACTTATCAAGAAAATTTATCATAAAAAAACATTTAACCGATGAAGAGAATAAAAGTCTATTAAAAGAATTAAAAATTAACCCAAGCCAAAAATTGAAAACACAATTATTTTGTGGTAATTTAGGCTTGGCATCTTATATTGCAAGACAATATTCTAATGTAATTTATGAAGAAGCATTTCATGAAGCAATGTACTGTCTTTATAAAAGCATTATATCTTATGATGTTAACAGAGACACTTCTTTTATCTCTTATGCCACAACAGTAATAAACAATGGCATTAAAAAACATTTAAAAAACAATAGAAATCATTTATCAACTTCTTCAATTGAAGATATTATTTTAGAAAATGAAGAAAATAAAAATTTAAATAACTTTATTAGCCCTAAACAAAATGAACTTGATTTAGTTGAAAGTGTTGCCAATAAAGATATATCTAATCAAATTCAAAAAATTATAAAGTCAAATTTATTTACCGATGAAGAAAGAATTTTAATTTATAGTTATTATGGCACAAATGGATTTAAAATTTTAAATCAAGATGAACTTGCAAAAGCATTTAATCTTTCACAAGCACAAATTTCACGCAAATTAAACAAAATAAACGAAAAAATTAAACAAGAAATGGAGTTTTATAACAAAAAAGATAATCGCCCTCAATCAATAGTAAGCGTTCATTTTATTCCCGCCCTCGCACAATACATTATAAATTCTAGCATTCCTTTAAATGAATGTGCCATGATATTTAACAAAATTGGATTAAATATTAATAACCCATTAGTTGAAAATTGCTCACAAGTTACTTCACTTGCAAGAACCTCCATTCTTTATAAAATCAATGGCCACTTACTAAATATATTAAAGTCTAATGAAAATTTTAGAGAAATTGGGCCTTACGATTTTAGTCAATGTGTTACCAATCAAAATTACACTCAAAAAGACATAGAAATAATTAACAATGCTCTTATAGAAAGGCTTAAAAACATAAACTCATATAACTATTTTGAAAAATTAAAAAATAGAATAATTATTGAATTATCAAAAATAAATATTAGTGAAGATGAAAAGCAAATAATTCGCAGAGAATATAACTTAGAACCTTATAAGACAATTGATTTGTCAACACAAGATAGCCAAATTGAAGCAAATGATAAAAAAGAAAAATTAATCAAAAAGTTTAACACATCAGTGTTAACAAATTTTAAGAAAAGAGTTGCTTGTACTAATCCAATAGTAGCATCTCAAACACTTGATTTAATGCGAACCGAAACAAAAATAAATTTATTAGACAAAGAAATAGAAAAATAAAAACACTTTTTAAGTGTTTTTATTTATTTTTTGTCATTTTTTACAAAATTTACATAAATTTTTGCAAATATTTATTATAATTCAATGTAAATACTGCTTATTTCTTTCGTTTTTTTGCAAAATAATTGCTGATTAGTGTTCCGCATTTATCATTTTCGTCTAATTGTTCTATTTTAATGTTATGGTTTAGCCCTGCCCTTTCTGCCAATTCATAACAACTAATAACATCTTCTTTATTATTTTTTGCTCCAAAAACCAGCCTATCTATTCGCGCATTCAAAATTGCACCCATACACATTAAGCAGGGTTCAAGCGTTACAAAAATTGTGCACCCTGTAAGCCTAAAATCTTTTAATTTTTTACATGCCTTATTTATTGATAAAATTTCCGCATGTGCAGTTGATATTTTTTTATGTTGCCTTAAATTATAGTTTTTAGAAATTATTTTACCATTTTTCACAATCACTGCACCAACAGGCACTTCATCTTTATTTCTGGCTTTAAGTGCAAGTTTATATGCCAAACTCATATAATCTTTATCTTCCATAAATTACCTTTAAAATTTATTTTTATTTATTATAATAAATTTATAAGCCTTTTTCAAGCATTTATAAAAGTTCTTATGCCTTTTTATTATTTGTGCTAAGGCACTTTTAGGCAATGGATGCGTTAATTTATCTTGTCCAATTTCTATTGTTAAAGATGGGATTTTTAATGTATCTACACAATAATCTTTAAACCCTCCACAACTTAGTCCTGTTTCACTGGTAATTTTATATTTTAAACTTCTTCCAAAAAATTTAGCCACTTTATAATGAATTAATAATTTTTGTTTATTTAGATGAAAATTATAATAAATTTCCTCACCTTTAGCATGATAACTTATGGTAAAACAAGGATTTATTATTCTAGCAGTTCTTGCAAGCATTATGCTTTCGGGTTCACTTTCAAAAGTTTTTCCACAATAACCATGTGCAGAAGGAGAAAGTTTATATCGCGGGTCGCCGTTAAAATTTGCATTAAAATTATTATTTAAATCTACCCCATGCGCATTAGCTTTAAAAAGTTTAAAATCAACGCTTTTATTTATTTTAAGTAAAGAAATCTTATATTCTAAATTATTAACAGATTTAACCCCATAAAAACATAACTGCACACCATCGGGGTTGACCATGGGAATAAACAAAATATTTGGAATCTTTATATTTGGAATCTTTTTATAAAATTTTTTATATTTTTTATCCGCCACTTGCATCAAATAAAAAATTAAATCACAAGTTATATGTTCTCTTGCATGAATTGCACCATGAATTATTATATTATCTTTACTATTAAAATTAAAATAACAACCAAAAAGAGTTCTGCCTAAAACAGAACTCCCTAAATTTATAATTTTAACTTTATCACTCAACTTTTTAATTTGCTCTTTTAATTCTTCATAATTCATTACACAATAAAACCAACCTTTTATTTATGATATGTAATATTATAATTTATTGTGAATGCCCTATAAATTTGTTCTGCAAGCACCGCACGCATTAATTCATGTGGTAATGTAAAAGCCCCAAATGACAATACTAAATTCGCTTTTTGTAAAATATCACTTAAAAAACCATTAGAACCACCTATTAAAAATGTTATTGTGCTTTCACCATTTACTTGAACTTTACTTATAAGTTTTGCAAATTCTACACTATCTAACTGCTTTCCTGTTCTATCTAATGCAATAACATATCCTTCCATTTTTTCCATTTGCATTTGTGCTTGTTTCTTTTTTGCAAGTGCTATTTCTGCATCATTTTTTGGCGGATATTCAGGCAAATAAACTTCCTCAATTTTACACCATCTAGATAATCTTTTATAATATTCATCTGTAATCGCTTTAATGTTTCTATCTTTAATTTCGCCAGTTGCAACTATTTTAATTTTAACCATAATTACCCTGCAAACCCCTGAACTAAAGCAATAATCCATTCAACAATTAAATAAATATTCCCAGCAACAAGAAGAATAATTGCCAACAATGAAAGTTTAGGTTTTTTATGGTCAGTTTTAATATTTTGTTCTTCCCATTCCTTATCAGCCTTTTCAACTATTACCACATTTTCTTGTTGTTCATTAGAATTTTCTAAATCTTTCTCAATACCAAAAAATTTTTTATCTTTTTCTTCCACATAATTCGGCAACCCATTTAGGTTTTTATTTTCAATAACTATTCTTTTTATTACCGAATAAATTAAGTAAATAGAAAGGACAACTAACACAACCGAAATAATGTAATTTACTATTTCATATCCAATACTTGCAGGCTGAGCAATCACATCTGTTGCAGTGTCTGTCACATTTCCAGATGAAGAAATGTTATAAATAAAGTTGAATAACAAAACAAAGAAATTATTACAGAAATGAATAATAATTGTAAGCCAAAGATTACCTGTGTAATAAACTATATATCCAAAAATTACACCTAAAATAAACTGATGCACTGTTTGGTCAGGACTACCATGCATAATCATAAATGCAAATGCACTAACATAAACTGCTATATTTTTACCATATTTAGCAAGCCCATTAAGCATAAGCCCTCTAAATAATAACTCTTCACAAATAGCAGGCATAATTGCAATTAAAATCGTGTATATTACAAGTTCCCCAAAAGTTGTAACTTGAATACCTGCACCCGAAGAACTGTAACCCAACCATTCTAAAATTTGCAAGAAAAAGTCGCTAACACTTCCCAACCCTAAAAGGCAAATTAAACTTATACCAATGCATAACCCCGCAAGTTCAAAATTTATCTTTTTATTAAATCCACTTGCATTAACAAAACTTCGTTTTCTTACTCCACAAACAAATAAAACTGCTAATGCAAATACTGCTTCTACAAAAAAAGCATAAATATAGTAAAACCAATTTGTGTAAGGAACGCCAGCGCTTAAAAGCCCCCTCGCAATAAAAAATATAATTCCCTGCATAACAATATAAACTAGCAAACCAATTCCCGTATCTTCATCTGTATATGCAGGCTTATATTCAATTTTAGATTTTTGTTTATCCATTTAATCTTCCTTTAAATTAAAATTATTTCCTGGCTTATTTTGATAAGTTATTCTTAGTAAAACATCTTTTTCAATTTCAAAGCCGTTTAAAATTAATGCATTAGCCACAGTCCCAAATGCAAGTTCTGGTGTGTTATTATTTTCGCTTAAATGACACAATGCAAAAAATCTTGTTCCCGTTCTTGCAAGTGCCACGATTGCATCTGCACACTGGTTATTAGATAAGTGTCCGTTATTGCTTTTTATTCTTGCCTTTAAATAGGCAGGATAAAATGAATTTTTAAGCATTTCTAAATCGTGATTAGCCTCAATAAAAATTAATTTTGACCCTACTAAATTATTAAAAACTTCACCCGAAACATAACCCAAATCGGTTGCATAAGAAAATTTTGCTTTCCCACAAGTAAAACTAAAACCTTGGCAATTTAAACTATCATGGCTAACACAAAATGGAGATATTTGAATGTTACCAATTATAAATGGTAAACTTGTAAAAGAGCGTTCACAAGTATTTGCAATATCGCCAATATTTTTTTCTAAATTTTGCCATATATCAGCATGTGCATAAATTGGTTTTTTAAATCTTCTTGTAAAAGATTGCAAGCCTTTAATATGATCGCCGTGCTCATGGGTTATAATTATTGCATTTATTTGTTTTGGATCTATTCCAACATTATTTAACCGTTTAACCAACTCATTTATTCCAAGCCCACAATCTAATAATAGCGTTGTTTCACTCGTTTGTATAACAGTACAATTCCCTTTACTTCCGCTAGCAATATTTATTATTCGCATTTCATTTCCTCGCAGAACTATTATACACGAAGTTTAACACAAAGTAAATGAAAGAAACAAACATAGTAACTAATTTTAAATTTATTATTTATTAAATTAAATTTATTTATCCAGATAACAATTGCCATTTAAAAATTCAT
The DNA here is from genome assembly GCA_902496015.1 of uncultured Eubacteriales bacterium. GTDB lineage: Bacteria > Bacillota > Clostridia > Christensenellales > UBA1242 > UMGS2070. The sequence continues at coordinate 75,321 of CABUZJ010000002.1, read as the reverse complement.
TTAGAATTTCTTCAATTTTCCCAGACTTTGTTCCAAAACAAGACGCAAACTTTTCGCTATCAACTTTTTCAAATTTATATTTTTTATATATCTTTTTAAGCCCAGATATAAAATTTTTCTGCCCTATCTCGTTAGCCATATGGTCATACATTATAACCCCTCTAACATAAATCATGTAAGTATATTCATATTCATTAGCAAATTCGTTAACTGCTATGTTCATTTTAGTGTTCACATCAATATCAATTGAATCAAATATTTCAATATAAAGGTTATAACCTACTATTGCATCATCTATTAAAGTATCATAATTCGTGCCATATTTAGGGAATTTATCGAAGAACAAAAAAGTTGAATATTCAGCAAGTCCTTCATCAAACCATGCATCAGTAATTTCATTATTCCCACACACACCATACCACCATTGATGTGCAATTTCATGAACAATAACCTTTCTGTATTCGCTTTCACTTGTTATATTATCACTAATCATCACAAGATTAGGATATTCCATACCCCCCTGCATAAACGGCGTTTTACAAACATTTAACACTCTATATGGATAAAGTCCAAATGTATCATTAAAAAATGTTACCGCTTCACACGCAAGTTTTAAATATTCATTGTTTTTCTCATCTTCTGCATAGCCATAATAATTAATTGTGGTGTTTCCAACTTTATCGCTTATTTTTACAAAGTTACTCCCCAACACAATAGCAAAATCTCTAATTGCCTTTCCCTGCAATTTGTAAGTTGAAATGCCTGCATTTTCATTAACTTCTGTTTGCTGGCCAGAACTTGCAAGAATGTATTTGCTAGGTGTTGAAAAAGTTATATCATAATTAGAAACCGAAGAATTAAATGGGTCGCCAGTGGCATAATATGGCGTTTTATCAAAATCCTCACCATTATATTCACAAACAATAGGATACCAGTTACCTAAATTTATATTGTTATCAAAATAGCCAAATCTATGTGTACAATTTGGTAAAGATAGTGTAAAGTCTATTTCTATGTTCACTTTTTCTTTATTTTCAAGTATCTTATTCAAATTAACATTTAAAATATTTTCATCTTCACCATCTAACACAAAATTTGTTTGCACACCATCAACTTTAACTGCACTAATGGTAATATCTCCAAAACTTTCCCCTTCTGGAAAGCATCTAGCTTTTGTAAGAGCAGTATAAGGTTTAACACTTGCATTTTCTCTAAAAGCAGAAGGATATAAGTTAAAGCAAATGTTATCTAAAGTTTTATCTGTTTTATTAATATATTCAACAACCTGACTGGCACTTATAGTATGTGTATCTTCATTTAAAGTCGCACTAATTGTGTAGTTCGTTAAGTTCTTACTTGCCTTATTCACTGTTCTATCAAACCCACAGCCAACAGATAAAACAATGCTTAAAACCAATACAACACAAATCGCCCCACATAAACAATATTTTATTATTTTTTTACGCATAGCCAAAAACTCCTTAATAATGTCTATGCATAACACAATTTAAACTTGCCAAAAAATAAGCCACCTTTTATTTTTGGTGGCTATTTATTACAAACTATATTCCATTCTAACCTGACTTCCATGTTCTTCATCTTTACTAACAATAATTTTATTTTTAATCTTTTCATAAAGCAATTCAACATGGCTTATAACACCAATTTTAAGATTTTTGCTTTCGAGTTTATATAGTGCACTAACAACAGTTTCACAAAGTTCATTATCTAGTGTACCAAAACCTTCATCTAAAAAGAAGAAATCCATATTTTTGCCCGACATTGTTGCAATTGTTTCACTTATTGCAAGTGCCAAACTTAAACTAATTAAAAAAGTTTCTCCGCCTGAAAGCGTTGCAACGGCCCTTGGCTCTCCTGAGTTCAAATTGTCTTCCACTAAAAAGTCGCTAGTTTCAAATTTAAGTGTAAACTTACCATCTAATAATAAATTTGCAATGTTATTTGCTCTTAAAGTAATCTCTTCAATGTATTCATCACAAACAAATTGTGCAAGTGCTTTTCCCCTTAAAAGTTTCACAAGTTCTTTTGCATAATCTAAATCGATTTCTAATTTAGAAAGCATCTCTAACAAATCTTTTTTAATTGCAAATTTGCTAGTTATTCTTTCAATTTCGCCTTTTAGTTTGCCAATTTCTATTTGAAGATTATTCACTTTCTCTTTATTTGAATTAATTTGTAATTCCAATTCTGCAATTTCTTCTGTGTTAATAACAATGCCTTCAAGTTCTTGCTCTAAATGTTCAATTTGCGCTCTAACCAAACCTTTCTCACTTGCATAATTTTGAAGTTTCTCTTCAATTTCAAGCACAGTGTTTTCATCTACTAAATAACTTTTAAGCGTCTCAACATCTAAAAATCTGCCCTCTTTAAGTTTAACATTAAACTGAGTATTCATGGTTTCAAATTGTGTTAGTTTTTCTTTTAACTTGCTTGCAATAAGTTTTAATTCGCTTTCGCAAGCCATTTTCTTTTGATAAAGCAACTCTACTTTTTGGCTAATTTCTTTATATTTATTTTGATAATCTTGTAATTGGTTTTGTTCATCTTCTAATATTTGTGACAGGGTTAAACCTTTTTCATTCAACTGCTCAGTAATTGCATTGTTAATTTCATTAATAGTTATATTATTTTCTTCAATCTTGTCTTTATTAACTTTAATTTCAAGTGAAACTTCTGTTATCTTATTATCGCATGAATTTAAGTTTAATTTATTTTCTTGCAAAGTTTTATCAATTTCACTCATCTTCTGTTTAGCATTTTCTAATTTTTCTAAATTATTATCTATGGCATTTTTCACCATAGCTAAACTTTGCCCACCAAACTGCTTCTCTAAACTGTTAATAATCTTTTTTCGCTCATTTTTTAAAGCATAAAGTTCACTTAATTGGTTCTCTAAATTTAAAATTTCAGTTTGTAAACTACTAATTTTACCGCTAATTTGCGATTTTTCAACTAATAATTCATTATTTTGCTTGCCAAACCCCTCAAATTTTTGCAATTTTATCAAAATATCTTCACAATTAATGTCTAATTTCTCAATTTTTTCATCTATTTTTTCATTTTCATAAGGACTTACATATTTTTCAATTAGTGCTTTATATTTTTTCTTTAAAAATTCTAATTGCTTATTTAATTCATCAATTCTTTCAAGCACACCATCAAGCATTGCTTTTTTATTTTCATTTAAAGCAAGAACTGAATTAAATTCATCATTTAATTTATTAAAGTCTCCAAATGCATCATCTGTTTGGTTTTTAGAAATTTCTCTTGGATATTCATTTATTTTAACTTTGCCATCAACAATATTACCACAAACCGGGCAAGCACTGTTAGGCCTTGCACTATTATAAACATAAAATGCACCTTTCCCGACTAACCCTTGTTCCCTTGAATTTAATAACTCTAAATAATATTTTTTAGCAACTTCAACCGCTTCTTGCTTATAATTTAATTTGTTAGCAAGTTCTTCAATTTCTGTTTTAAGTTTATCACTTAAAATAATTAATTTTTCTTTATCTTTTTCAAAACTTGCAATTAAACTATTAATTATTTCTAAAACATTTTTAGTGTTTTTAAGTTCCACACTTAAAGTAATTTTATTCTTATAATCACTATTTAATTGTTCCCTAATGCTTTCACTATCTTCAAAATTATTTAATATTTGGTTATAATTCTGTTTTAATTGCTCAATCTCATTATTTTTATTTTCAAATTCAACTTCAAATTCTTTTGATTCATTTCTTTTGCTTTCTAAACTATCATTAACACTATTTGCTATTTTATCAATAATTTCAATCTGTGAACCTAAATCAACACCCTTTTTAACTTGGCTCACAATACTATTATCAACTTCTAAAGATTTTATTAATTCTTTAACTTTTTTCTCATCTTCTTCTAAAAATGAAATGTTTGCAATAATATTTTTTCTTATTTCTTCTTGTTCTGCTTTTAACTTTTCTAAAGTTTCAGTTTTACTTAAAAATTGCAAATTATCTTGTTTTAATTTTACACAAACATTTTCCTTATTCTTTAAATCTTCTAATTTATTTATGCGTTTTAGCCCTGCATTATAATTTTCTAAATATTTTTCATTAAATTTATCATAAATTTGTTTACTGGCATTATATTCACTACTAATTGTTGCGTTATTTGCTTTGCATTGTTCTAAATCTGCTTGCAATTTTTTGCTTTCAATTGAAAGTGTAGTAACTTCATCTAAACTTTTAGAAAGAGGCATTGCCAATTTAATTTTCGCAAGTCTTTCTTCCAATTTCGCCATTGTTTCGCTTTCGAGTTTTAACTGCTCTGCTCTATCTTTTGCCTTTTGTAACTGAACTTGTTTAAAATATGCTTGCTTGCCATCATCAAATTTTTTAGTTGCTATATCTAATGAATCATTAATTTCATTTAAATTATTAACATATTCGTTTAATCTAGCATTTAATTCATCTAAACTCTGTTCACTAATATCTGCCAGTTCAAAAAGTTTACCATTAATTTCTGCTATTTTCTCTTTATATATTTGCTCTTTTTCTCTTGCTTTTTCATAAATTGGGGTCCCATAGCCTTGCAAATCAAATATGTTACTAATTAACCCTGTTCTTTCATTTGGTGTGCTTTTTATAAAATCTGCAAATTGCCCCTGCGGAAGAGCAATACATTTAGAAAATTCATCAAACCCTAATCCCAGCACGCTTTTAATCTTTGCATCACAATTAAAAACACCTTCTGTTTCAACTTCAAAAGAATTACCTTTTTTCTTATAAAAAACTGCACTGCTATCAACCTTTCTTGTTTCTTTTTTGCGTTTAAAGTTGCGTTCAATTAAAAATGTTTCTTGTTTGCCATTATAAATTGTTTCAAAACTTAATCTAACAAAAGCACTATTTTTTGCAAGATTAATAAAATCTGCATTGTCTTTTGCTCTTTGCACTTTTCCATAAAGAGCAAGAGTAATTGCATCTAAAATAGTAGACTTACCACTGCCAGTTGCCCCAAAAATTCCAAAAAAACTGCCGTTTATGTTGCTGAAATCTATAACTTGTTCGGTTTTAAAACTATGTATTCCATCTAATTCTAATCTAATTGGTAGCATTAACCTTCCTCCCTAATCTCTAAAAACAAATCAACAAGTCGCTTATCTGGCTCTGTCCCCACTGTGTGTTTATAAAAATCTATAAATAAATCTTTATCATTCAAATTTTTTCTAGATTTAATATCACTATTTGCTTGCACCTCTTTTGTAAGTTCAAGTTTAACCGATACTAAATTAGGAAAAAGCCTTTTTAATTCTTTAATTTCACTTGCTTTTAATGGAGAGTCTTGAACAAAAGTTAATTCTATTAATTCTTTTTCATTTGTATATGCCAGTTCTTTATAAGCGTTTGCAATGTTATTAACTTTTATTTTAATTAAATTGCAAGCACTTTTAATAGGCACTTCAAACACATTTGTTACACCTTTTTTATTGCCTTCCAAAATAATTACGCATGGCACACTATCTTTAAATCTTAGTTCTGTTGCAGACCCAGAATAATAAATGTTATTTCCAATCTTTTGTGGTCTATGCAAATGACCAAGTGCAATATAATGTGCATTTTGAGGGAACGAAGAAGGTGAAACTGCCATAACATCACCCACTTTAACTTCATCAGCATTCCCAAGTTTTGCACCTGCAACAAATAAATGACTTGTAAAAATATTTAAAGTTTCACTTGAAAAGTGGCTTGCCCCCAAACTAGCCAAAGCCTTAACACTATCATTGTAATTATCTTTACCCGCAATACTAATGCACTTTTGTTCTGTTATAAAAGGCAAAAATGATATAACACATTCTTCATCTGCTACCTTAACTCTAACATAACCCTTCCCCGCATCAGTTATTCTAACCCTTCCATCAAGTTTTGTTTTTGTTATATCAACACAATCTAATTCCGTTGCCACCACAATATTATGCTTCTGAGCAAGAGGTTTGCAAGCTGAAAGCCTTTGCGGGTCATCATGATTTCCACTCAAAACAAAAACTAGCCTATTACCATTATCACTCAAACTATCTAATGCTTTATAAAACAAATCTTCTGCTGGTGCAGAAGGAGTTGAGTTATGAAATATATCACCTGCAATAATTACAATTGAAACATTATTTTCATTCGCAATTGTAGAAATCTCTTGTATAATTCTAGTTTGCTCTTCAATCCTATCCCTATTTTCAAGTTTTGCCCCAAGGTGCCAGTCGGCAGTATGTAAAATTTTCATCATTTCTCCTAGTTTGTTTAAAAATTATTGAACTTTGCCAAGTTTCGTGATATCATAATAAATATTAAGGCAAAATCCTTATAAAATAATTATAATGATTTTTAAATTTTAGTGCAATTAAAACAACACAACAAAAGGAGAATTTATGGCGCTTTGTTCGTTTTCAAGTGAAATGTCAATGGATTCTTACACAATCATTGATAACGCATTTATTAGTGAGTTTTTGCCACAAGCCCCAGCAAATGCCATTAAAGTTTATTTAATGGGCAGATTTTTGTGCACTAATCCACACGAAGATGACAATACGCTTGAAAGTATGAGTGTTGTTTTAGGGCTTAGTCAAGATGAAATTTGTGACGCTTTTTCTTATTGGCAAGAAATGGGATTAGTGCAAATAATTAACAAACAACCAATTGAAGTTAAATTCTTGCCTATAAAGCAATTTTCAGGCTCAGCAAAATTAAGAAATAAAGAAAAGTATGCCGAATTTAACCGCCAAGCACAAAGTTTTATAACAGGCAGGCAAATTCAACCGCATGAATATAACGAATATTACACATTAATAGAAACTTATCATTTTGAACCAGAAGCAGTTTTAATGATTATAAAGTATTGTACACTTATTAAAAATGGAAATATTAATTATCCATATATTTTAACGGTAGCAAAAAGTTTTGAAAAAGAAGGAATAAAAACTGCCACAGCCCTTGAAGAGAAACTACTTGAACAAGAAAAAGCTAGTGCCGAAATAAAAGCAGTGCTTTCAGTTCTTGGAATAAAAAGAGATGCTGACCTTGAAGAAAGGAATTTATATTTAAAGTGGACTAATGGTTTTGGGTTTACCCAAGGTGTAATATTAGAAGTTGCTAAAAAACAAAATAAAGTGGGCGGTATGCACAAACTAGATACTACCCTTTCTAAATATTTTGAACTAAAACTGTTCAGCATTCAAGAAATTGAAAATTATTCAAAAGAACGAGAAACCCTTTTTGCAATTGCTCGTGATGTAACCCGAAAAATTGGGTTATATTATCAAGTATTAGATGGTGTTGTTGAAAACTATGTAACAGATTGGGTTAGCAAAGGTTATAGCCAAGAAACACTTAATCAAATTGCAACTTATTGCCTTGCTACAAATGTAAAAACATTAGATAGTTTTAATGAAACCATTAACAAATTTTTTAAACTTGGTTTAGTCTCAACACAAGCCATTAATCAATATATTGATGAAATTATTGCAACAGATAATCAAATTAAAGAAGTATTAAATGCTTGCGGATTACTTAGAAATGTTACATCTAGCGACCGTGAGCTCTATAAAATATGGACAGAAAATTGGAATTTACCAAAAGAAGTTATTATTTACGCAGGTAGTGAATGTAAAACAAAAGAACACCCAATTTCTTATTTAAATAAGATTTTAAGTGAATTTGTTTCGCTAGGAATTAACACTATTGAAAAAGCAAAAGAAAAACTGAACACAAAACAAAAAAGTTCAACTAAAACAAAAACAACTCAGCCAAACTTTAATCAAAGGGATTATTCAAAACAAGATTTATCAGCACTATTCGATAGTTTAGACGATATTAATATTTAAAAAGGGGTTAAAATGGATTTAACTAATGCAAAGATAAAAGTTAAAGAAGAGTTAAACGCACTAAGACAAAGTGCCATAGACAAAGCAAACTACAATAAAAAATTAGCTTTGTCTAATCCTAATTACGCAAAATTAAATAAAACCGAAAAAGAATTGATATTAAAAATTTCTAAACTTAAAGCAGAAGACAAAAAAACAGACGAACTAGACAAAGAATTTAAAAAGACACAATTAGAAAAAGAAAAAGTTTTAAAAAGTTTAGGGCTAACATCAGCAGACCTATCTCCAAATTTTAGTTGTAAAAAGTGCAACGACTTAGGAATAACTAGCCAAGGCCTTTGTTCTTGTTTTAAAGAAAAAATAGCTAAATATTTAACTCCACAAACCACTCAAAATTTGGCAACTTTTAATGATTTCAAAATTTTAACTAAAAACGAGACGCAAAAAAATCAGTTATTAAAACTTAAAGATTTTTTAATTTCTTTTGCTCAAGGAAAATTACCTTATTTAAATATAGTCCTTTCAGGACAAGTTGGCGTAGGAAAAACCTTTCTAGGCGAATGCACACTAAGTGAGTTTAAAAAACAAAATAAATCAGTTTTTAAAATTAGTAGTTTTTCAATGAATGAATTATTTACAAAATTTCACACCACCCTAGACTATTCAAAGCAAGACTATTTAGATATTCTTCTTTCCTGTGATGTTTTACTTATAGATGACCTTGGAACCGAACCGATAAAAAGAAATATCACATTAGAATATTTATACCTAATTTTGAATGAAAGATTAAATGCGAATAAAAAAACAATCATAACAACAAATCTTGGTCTTGAAGACATTTTAGCTATTTACCAAGAACGCATTTTTAGCAGATTAGCCAACAAAAACACAACAAAATTATTTAAACTTGAAGGTTTAGATTTAAGACTGCAAAAATAAAAACATATTGTAAAAATTGCATATTTTTATGCAATTTTTTACATTTTATATTTAATTTTGCAATTTTCAAATTTTCAATTTAAAGTTATTTTAATATTACATGTGGTTAACGCTTCCCTAATTACAGCCTTATTTTCTAATTCAATACCAGCAATTGGTAATCTTGTATAACCCATTTTTTGCCCTAAACTTGCAAAAGCAAATTTTATACTTGCAGGCAAATTATCAAAATTAAGCGCATTAATAAATTCTTCAATTTTCAAAAATACAATTTGGGCTTCTTTAATTTTTAATTGGTCATAAAGCATATATATTTTATTTATTTCATTTGCACAAATATTTGCCGAATACGAAATGATACCCACACTGCCCAATCTTAAAGCACCATCTATTACTTCATCATTTCCGCAATAAACTTTAAAGTTAGGTTTAATTTTTGTTAATTTATTAAAAAATTCTAAACTATTGCTTTCATCTTTTATTCCAATAATATTTTCGCTTGAAACACAAAGTTTGTTAAATTGCTTAATTGAAAGTAACAATCCTGTTCTTTTTGGTGAATTAACTAAAATAAAGGGAATATTAGTTAATTTTAAACAATTTAAAATGTAAAGTTGCAATCCACTAAAATTAGGGCTACAATTTTCAGGCAAATTTAATAAAAATGCATTAATTTTTAAATTATTGAATTTTTTTATTTCACAACTAACTTTTTTAAAATTATTTCCGCCAACATAAATAAAAATTTTAACTCTATTTTTTATTACTTTTATAGCAAATTTTACTATTTTCTCTTTCTCTTTTTCGGTTAAACTATATTCTTCGCTAACATTGCTAAGTAATGCCACGCCATTAATTTTGGCATTAATAGCATTTTCAATAAGCCATTTTAATTTATTATAATTTACTTTACCTTTTTCATCAAATGGTGTTATTAAGTCAACATAAACTCCTCCTAAATTATTCTTCATGATCTCTCCTATAAATTAAATTCTTTACTAATTAACTCAATTGCACTTAAAATACATTCTTTTTCAACCCAAATATTGCAAACTCTATCACATAAATTTAAATAGAATATTTTAATATTGCTATTTATTAGTTTAATAATAACTTTATACAACTCCTGAAAATAATTACAAAATCCATAGCCAACTATTGTTATCATATTTAAGTTTGGGTAAAATTCAATGTTTTTTGCCAATTTTTCACTACTTTTTATAAATTTTTGCACTTTATCATGTGTGCACGCTATATTTACTAAACATACATTATCTTCATATTTAAAATTGCAAGACAATGGTTTTATTTCATTATCATAAAGCAAATTAAGCAACATCTCAAATTCATTATAATTTACTTTTATTTTTAAAAATGCATAATTTAAAATGGTTGCACCCGTAACCATTAGGCTTTCAAATGGTTTATTCACGATTTCAGTTCCTTTGATTTTATTTGAACTATTTGCCAAAACTAAATCGACATTTTTTTGTTTTGCAATTTCAACACATCTTCCTTCTAACACCTTTGCCCCAAATGCACTTAGTTCAAGCATGTCATCTACATTGATCTTATTTAGTTTTTTTGCTTTTTTATAAACCTTTGGATCTATTGAATAAATACCATTTACATCACTATAAATTATACATTTACACTTTAACATTGCAGCCAAAGCCACAGCCGAAGTGTCACTACCACCTCTGCCTAAAGTACAAATTTCGTGCCTTTCATTTTCACCACAAAATCCAGCAACAACCACCACATCATTTTTAATTAGTTCAGCTTCTAATCTTTGTTTATTAACTTTTAAAATTGAAGAATTACCATGTGCTCCACAAGTCACAATCCCCGCTTCATTACCATTCAATCCAACAACTTTAATATTAAAAACACATAAAGCCAAACATAATAAATAAACACTTTTAAGTTCGCCCAAATTCAAAAGTTCATCTAAAAGTGTTTTATTTATCTCATTTTTTCCACATACTTTTTTAGCCAAAGCCAAATATTTATCGGTTGTATTCCCCATGGCGCTTACAACAACGACACATTTTTCTTTTTTACTTATTTCATAAATCCGCTTTGCAACTTTTTTTATTTTTTCTGCATTGCTAACACTACTTCCCCCAAACTTTAAAACTACACACATATCTCTTTCCTCTTTATTATGCTATGTGTAATTTTTTAAGTTTGACAAAAAAGAACCGCTAAAATTAGCGGTTCTATGTTAAATTTATTTTTCATGATTTTTATGATAGCGTTTACCAATTTCCATACATTTTATAGTAAATTTAATATTATCTTCAATTAAGTTTAATGCTTCCATTTTAGAAAGCGTTTGCATGATTGCAGTTTTAACTTTATCCCTATTCAAATTCTTATTTCCATTTATAATATCATCAACTAATTTTTCTAAGCCCTCTTCCACCAATTCATTAGGTATATTAGCAAAAGTAATCATTTTACCAGATATCGGGTCTTGTAATTCAGTATCTGCAAAAAATTTGTATCTTTCATAAGCATAAAGACCTTCATGAATTTCTTCATAGGCTTTTGGTTCAAAATACTCATCGCCAAACTCTCTAATTAATTCATCATAATTTTCAAGCAAAATATTGTTTTGAACTTCTCTTTCAAGTGCCCCACCATAAGCCTTTGCACCCTGTTTTTTTGCTTTATGTTCAAGCAACACCTTATAAGCCTTTTTCATTTCTTCAAATGGTGGCATAATTTCTTCATTGCAATATCTATTTGTTATTATCATTTTTGCATACGGATTATTTAAGTATGCTTGTTTTTTATCTTTTTCATCTTTGAATGTGGTAGCAACAGATATAAGTGGCACATTTGCCCCCAATTGTTCCCTTAGATTAATATTTAAAAGATATTTAAAATACATTAAGTCGTCATAAGTTAGCAAATTTGCACTATGCTTTTGTTTAGCATGATTTGCCATAATAAACCAAACCGTGTCCAATGCTGGCAATACCACTTCATTATTTTCTATTATCTCTTTATTTGTCATAAATAAATGATAACATATTTTATTTTCATTTTCAATATGTTATGAGTTTATTTTTCAAATTCTTGTGAGTTTGTTTCTTTTGCATATAATTTTTTAAATATTAAAAAATCATTTAATTGTTTATCGAGTTCATTCAACTTTGCATTATATAATTTTTTATATACTTTTTCCTTTTCACTTAATTTCATATTTATATTATGTGCACTAAAATAAAAATAATTATTTAGAAATAAAAATAAAGCATTTTTGCTTTATTTTTAACCATTGATTCCAGTAATTACTATATTTTCACCAGTATTTGCTACATTTTTTATAACAATTTGCCCTAATTTTGCAGATTTTGGTGCATTTGCTTCTTTTATTTCCTTTAAACATTCATAAATTTTGCATTTTGGAATTGGATTTGTTGTTTTAACGCTTATAGTTTTATTTCTATAAGGCATAATTGATGTTACCATTCTTGTTGGATTAGTTGCTTCACTTTTTCCAAAAATTTCTCCTCTTGGACAAGCATTTCCTGTTATTTTTATACCATCTTTGGTTTTAGTTGCAACAAGATGACAACCTACTGGGCACATTATGCAGGTAAATTCCATTACTCCACCTCCACAATTATATCACTATTTACTTTACTTTTATCTATCATAATTTGTTCCATTTGAGCAGGTAAAAGAATGTTACATGGGCGTTGCATTAATATTGTTTCTTTTGACTTAACCACCACCCTGCAATTTCTAAATGCTTTATTAGCCCTAAATTTTAATGGAATAAATCCATCACCACCACTTATCTTTTGAGGAACAACATATCTTATTCCATTCCGCGCTAAACAATTATATTTTTTTTCTTCATTAATTTTATTTTTGCAATATTCATTTGCAAACTTTCCTGCAAGTTCGGCTTCAAATGTAACATCATCAACTATATCATGGACATGCAACACATTTCCACAAGAAAAAATTCCACTGCAATTTGTCATATAATGGTCGTCTACCACAGCACCATTTGTAATTGCACTTAAACTAACAACATTGCTAACCAAATCATTCTCTGGCACTAAACCAACCGATAAAAGCACCGTATCACATTTAATAAATTTTTTTGTAGATAAATCAAAGGAAAAATCAGGGTTCACTTTTGCCACAAAAACACCCTCAACTCTATCTTCTCCTACCACACTCATAACCGTTTCACTTAAATGCAAAGGAATGTTATAATCGTTCAAGCATTGCACAATATTTCTATTTAAACCAGAAGGTGTTGAAGAAATTTCATAAACCCCTAAAACTTCAGCCCCTTCAAAATGCAACCTCCTAGCCATAATAAGTCCAACATCGCCAGATCCAACTATCACAACTCGTTTCCCAATCATTTTGCCATCAATATTTATAATTTTTTGTGCAGCACCAGCCGTTAATATTCCCGCTGGACGAGTGCCACAAAGTGAAATTGCCGCTGCTGGTCTTTCCCTGCAACCCATAGCAAGAATTATTGCCTTGCAATTAATTTTATACTTTCCTTTTGGGCTAATAACTTCTACACTAAAATTACCTTGAATTTTTTTTTCAACACTTAAAACACTTGTTTCAAGTAAAACTTCGATATTTGTATTTTTAACTTTATTTATAAGTTCTTGCGCATATTCTGGCCCTGTCATTTCCTTTTTAAAATATTTAAGCCCAAAGCCATTATGAATGCATTGTTTTAAAATGCCACCAAGTTTTGTTTCTCTTTCAACAATTGTAACTTTTAAATTATTACTATTTGCAACCAGTGCCGAACTTAACCCCGCAGAACCTCCACCAATAACCAAAATATCAGTTTTCATAAATACCGCCCTCCTTAATGCCAGAGAGTATTAATGGCGTTTTGTTTCTAACAACAATATTTTCCGGTGCAGTGTTATAAGCATTACTCATTATTTCAATCAAACTAGGCAAACAAAAACTACCTTGGCACCTGCCCATTGTTGGTCTTAATCGGCGTTTTACTCCTTCAATTGTTAAAGGTTTTATTGGTCCATTTAAAACTTCTTCAATTTCACCTTGTGTTATCCCTTCACACCTACAAACTAACCTTCCATATTTTGCATTTTTTGCAATTAAAGCATTTAATTTTTCAGTTGAAAGTGCCCGTGTGTCAGTATATGGAATTCTTTTCTTTAATTTTATTTGAGTGGTTTTCATGCCTGCATTCTTTAAATCATTTAAAATTTGTTCAGCAATTGCAGGTGCACTTGCAAGACCAGGGCTTGCTATTCCAGCTGTATAATAAAAGTTTTTTACTTTGTCACTAAATTTAACAACAAAATCGTCACCACATTTCACACGCACCCCAGCATAAAGTTTTATTACCTTTTTAAAATTAAGCCCCTTAACCATTATGCCTGTTTTTTGCTTAATTTCAGCAACACCTTCAGGAGTAACGGATGTATTAAATTCGCTTATATCTCTTGCAGTTGGCCCGCATAATATATTGTTGCTCACAGTTGGCAAAACTAAAATTCCTTTACCTGCTTTTGTTGGCAAAGGAAAAATCGGTCTATTAACTAAACCTTTTTCGCTTTTATCTAAAATTAAATACTCACCTTTTGTTAGAGTAATGTTTAACGGTTCTGCATTAACCAAGGCATTTATATGAGCACAGCCTGCACCCGCACAGTTTACAACAAATTTACTTGTTACAACATTATTCCCACTATAAACATAAAAAACATCGTCTTTTTTTTCAATTTTGTCAACTTTATAATTTAATTTTAATTCGCCACCATTAATTAATGCTTCTTCGCATAACGAAATTGCAAAATTGTAAGGCGAAACAATTTTTGCACTAGGAGCATAAAGCCCATATTCAATTATGTCGCTTAAATTAGGCTCTAATTTTAAAAGTTCACCCCTGTTTAAAATTTTTAATCCTTTAACTCCATTTGCAATTCCTTGATTATAAAGCCTTTTAAGGTTATCTAACCCCGATTTATCGCTTACAACTAACGAGCCAGTTTTTTTTATTTTTTCTCCAAGCCTATTCGCAATCTCTTCATACATTTGATTGCCTCGAACATTAAATTTAGCCTTATTAGTTCCAACGGCACAATCATAACCAGCATGAATAATGGCACTATTTGCTTTAGTTGCCCCCACACTCACATCTTCACCTGCTTCCACAAGTAAAGTTTTTACACCATTAGTTACTAAATTATTAAAGGTGAAAGCACCAATAATACCTCCACCAATAACAATAACTTCATATTGATAATTTAAATTTATTTTTCCCATAATTTAAGTTTAAATACTAATTCTAATATTGTCAATTATTTTAAAAATAAAACAAGAAATTTGCAAAAATAATATAAATCATTTGAAAAGTTTTATAAATTTGCTAAAATATAATAAATATTAAGTTTGGGGGAAAATAAAATGAAATATATTATTGGCATTGATGAAGGCACCACTTCGGCAAGAGCCGTTTTATTTAATGTTGTTAAAAACCAAATAGAAAAGATTAGCAGAGCACCATTCAAACAATATTATCCTGCAGATGGCTGGGTGGAACACGATGCAGAGGAAATATTCAGCATTGTAAAATCTGCAATACTTGAAATTACGCAAAACTTAACCGATAAAGACATTTATGCAATAGGAATTACAAATCAAAGAGAAACCGTTGTAGCATGGAGTAAAAAAACAGGAAAACCTCTTTATCACGCAATCTGTTGGCAATGCAGAAGAACTGCAAACTATTGCAAAAAACTAAAAAATTCACCATTAGCAAAAATAGTAAAAGCTAAAACAGGACTTATTCCCGACTCTTATTTCAGTGCTAGCAAAATTAGGTGGTTACTTAAAAATGTCCCTGCTGTTCAATTAGCACTTAAAAAGAATGATTTATTAGTTGGAACTATTGAAAGTTATTTAACTTTTAAACTAACAGGTGGCAAAAGTCATGTTACTGATGTAACTAATGCTAGCCGAACCCAACTATTTAATATTCACACTTTGTCATGGGACAATGAATTACTTGAACTTTTTGGGATTCCAAAACACATTCTTCCAACCATAGTTGACAACTGCCAAAATGTTGGAATTGCAAAAATTGGTAAATTAAGAATTCCAATTTGCGGATTAATTGGAGACCAACAATCTAGTTTATTCGGTCAAGGTTGCTATAAATTTGGCGATATAAAAAATACCTATGGCACTGGTTCATTTTTGCTTGTTAACACTGGTAGTAAGCCCGCACAAAGTGAAAATTTACTTTCAACAGTTGCCTATAAAATTGGTAACAGAGTTGCTTATGCACTTGAAGGTAGTGTTTATAATTGTGGCACGGCAATAGATTGGGTTTGTGATGATTTAAAATTGGTTTCTTCCCCACAAGAAATGGATAAACTTGCAGGCGAATTAGGTAACAATAACGGCGTTTATTTTGTGCCAGCCTTTACTGGTTTAGGTTGCCCTTATTGGAACATGGATGCAAATGGAATTATAACTGGGCTAACAAGGGCCACCACTGCAAGCCACATTGCTCGTGCTGTTCTTGAAGGAATTGCTTATTCGGTTTATGATGTTTTCAAAGTTTTAGAAAAAGAAAGCCATAGCAGACCAAAACATATTTATGTTGATGGTGGGGCAACAAAAAATAACTTTTTAATGCAATTTCAAGCCGATATGTTAAATATTGAGGTTGATGTAACAGATGGGGAAAGCACAAGTTTAGGTGCAATATATCTTGCAGGCTTATGTTCTGGAGCTTACAAGAGTTTAGAAGAAATTAAAGAAAAAATAGAAATAAAAAAAATATATATTCCACTTTCACCAAAATATGAAATGAAAAAGAATTTAGAAGGATGGAAAAAAGCAATAAAACAGTGTTTAACTGAATCAGTAGAATAACAAATTTTGTTAATATTTATATAAATTTTAATAAATTTTGCATATTTTAGCCTTATTAAATAACATGATTAACAAAATAATAGACAAAATTTGCAAATTTATGTAAAATAAATAAAAAAGATAAAACAAAAGGAGTAAATTTTATGAAAGAAATTAAATTTAAATCTTTCGATAACACCGAACTCGCTTGCTACATTTGGGAAGATGTGGCAAACCCAAAAGCTATTGTACAAATTATCCACGGAATGAGTGAACACGCAAAAAGATATAACGACCTCGCAACTTACCTTAACCAATATGGATTTATTGTGTTCGCAGACGACCATCGTGCACATGGCAAAACAGCTGGCAAACCAGAACTTGTTGGAAAATACGACAAGGCAACAAATTTATATTGTGATAGCGTAAAAGATGAAATCGAAATATCAAAATATTTAACCAACAAATATCCTAAACTTCCATTATTTATATTTGGTCATAGTTATGGCTCTCTTATAACTCAAAAATATATTCAAGAAAGCAAATTACATAAAGGTGCAATTCTTTGTGGCACAAGTTACATGAACACATTAGAAAACAAAATGGCAAAATTAATAGCAAAAATAACCATGAGGCACAAAGGAAATAATGCTAATGCAAAATTGATTGAGAATTTAAGCTTTAAAAAATATAGTAAAGGCCTTGAAAACGGCGAATTATGGATTACTCACGATAAGGAAATAGCAAAAACTTATAAAGAAGATCCAATGTGCTCTCAACCATTTAGTGCAAAATTTTATTACGACCTTATGAGTGGCGTTATCCCAACCTATAAAAAAGCTAATCTAGCCAAAATTGATAAACGCAAGCCACTAATGTTAATTGCTGGGCAAGAAGACAGATTTAGCAAAAATGGTAAACTTGTTTTAAAACTTTATAACAAATATAAAAAACTAGGTATAATTGATTTAACTATTCACCTTTACCCTAACATGCGACACGAAGTTCACAACGAAATTAACAACGCACAAGTTTATGCTGATATAAAAAATTTTTTAAATGAACATATTTAATTGTATTTTAATTTAAAATAAAGATGAAAAAATCATCTTTATTTTTTATCTGCAACTAAAAGTTGCACAACTTTTGCTTTACTATAAGATAATGCAAACATATAATTAAGGCAACAAGGAGTAAAAAATGGAACTAAAAGATAATTTAAAAAATTTAAGAATAAAAAATAATCTTACACAAGAAGAATTGGCAAATAAACTATATGTTTCAAGACAAAGCATTTCAAAGTGGGAACAAGGTCAAAGCGAGCCTAATATCGAAACAATAAAACTTTTATGCAATATTTATAACTGTAAAATTGAAGAAATTGTGGGAACATCAATAGAAAAAAGCAAAAATTCTTATTCAAATCTTTTTCTTTCAAATATATTATTTTTATTTTTAAATATAATACTTTCCTTTATTTTTTTAAGATATATAAATACAATCCCATTAAATATAGATATAGAAGGCAATGTTTTAGCATTTGGAAATAAATTTTATATTTTAATATTACCGTGTATTAGTTTATTTATATTTGTTATTTGCTCTGCGTTTTACAATAAATTAATAAAGCATGACCTTTATAAAAGCAATAAAGCCACACAAATCACGCAATTAATTTCAAACATTTTAATTTTTATTGGAATTATTGCAACAGGTATTACATGTTCAGCTCAAACAGTTGCACACTTTAAAACAATTATTATGCAAATAATTTCAGCAAGTGCTTTGATTCTTGGAATTGCCACACTTATAAAGGCAAATTGCCCTAACCAGTTTTTTGGTTTTAGAACAATATTTACACTTAGCAATGCAAAAGCATGGAAAATTGTAAACACTTTGCAAGGCCTACTTATAATTATTTCTAGCATAGTTATTATTATTTTAAATTTATTTGTTATAGCTGAATTTAATATTTATTTCGTCTTTATCTATGTATTTGTTACTTTATTAACTCTTATTTGTGAAAGATTTATTTATTTTAAAATTAAAAAAAATAATTAATAATAAATAGCAATAAAAAAACCAATTAAATTTTGCCTTATATTGTGCAAAACTTAATTGGTTATTTTATCTTAAAATAATTGTCGAACTAGTAGGGCAAATTTCATCACCATCTGCAAGAACTATTTCTTGCCCATGAGTGTAACTTTTTACAAAATTGCCTATTCTAATATTAAATTCATCTTCACTTTCATAGGCAGAAAGCACAGTATATTTGCCTGGCTTCACCAAACTTTTCTTCCCAACAGTAACCATTTTCCTTGGTTGTAAAATTATGTCATTTTTAACATAACTTATTTGTGCATCTCCCTGTTCATTTTCAATAATATCACTTTTGGTATATCTAACATTATCTTTTATTTCAACAGGGGTTGCCTTTTTAGGCTCTTTATTTTTCTTTTTTACAGCATTTTTAATGGTTATACCAATGCAAGTTATAACTATTAAAAGAAATAATCCCAATAAAACATATTGAACTATATCAAAAACCATAACAAACTCCTTATTTGGTTTAAAATTAGTATATCATATTATATTGTTTTTTACAAGTAAGTTTAAAACTTTTTTAAGGTATTAATTAAAGTAAAAAATTTTTAGAGTGCTAGTAAAATTTTTGAAAAAAGTGTTGACATAAATCATTTTTTAAGTTAAAATAAAAAAGCGTTAATGCGTGGCGGCTTAGCTCAGTTGGCTAGAGCGCTCGGTTCATACCCGATAGGTCGATGGTTCAAATCCGTCAGCCGCTACCAAATTTAATATTTGGCCCCATGGTCAATCGGTTAAGACATCGCCCTTTCACGGCGAAGTGAGCAGTTCAACTCTGCTTGGGGTCACCAAAAATTGCCTTTTAAAAGGCATTTTTTATTATTTTTTTGTTAATACTATTTTGATTTTTAGAATATAAATATAAATATAATTTAAACGCAATTAACTTTACTAAAACTAAATTTTCACAAAATAATAATTTATATTTTTAATTATCTTATTTTTTAGCACAATAATCATCTTTAACTATTGATGAAATAAAAATTATTAATAATAAAAAGGCTATGATATTATAGCCTTTTTCAATATTAATTAAAATATAAATTAGCCGTGCTAAAAACAGGTTCGCTAGTAACTCTTAAATTTAATTTCTTCAAGGTTTGTTCGTCTTCACTTGAAAGAATGCAAGATGAATGGGCTTCGCAATTACTAAGTTTTTCTAACTGATTTAATGCACATTTTGCAAGAGGATTAACAGAACTGCTTATTGCAAGAGCCAACAATGTATCTTTTAAATTTAATTGCCCCTTTAAAACTTTTAAATTTTTATGCTTCATCTCACAAACCGGTTGCAAAATATTTTCAGGAATAAGGTCAATTTCATCATCTATATTAGCCAAAGTTTTTAAACAATTTAAAACACAAGCAGAACTTGCACTAAGTAATTGTTTAGATTTTCCAAATACACATCTACCATCTTCCAGTTCAATACCTAAAATTGGCACATCGCAATTAGAAATTTTATCTTCCACTGCCTTTACTATAACTCTATCGGTTAACTTAATTTTAAGTTCACTCATAATCATTTCAATTCTAGCAGGAATATCTTCGCCACAAAGTCCACATTTATAATCTACTAATGCTTTTTGATATCGTCTTATAATTTCTTGTTCGCTAGCCTTTTTCACTATTTCATCATTGCTAATTGCAAATCCAACCATGTTAACACCCATATCTGTTGGCGATTGATAAAGTTTATCATTATTTGTAATTTTAGTTAAAATATTTGAAACAACTGGAAAACACTCTAAATCTCTGTTATAGTTAATAGCTATTTTATTATAAGCTTTAAGATGAAAACTATCTATCATGTTAATATCTTTCAAATCTGCAGTTGCTGCTTCATAAGCCAAATTAACGGGGTGCTTTAAATCTAAATTCCACACGGGAAATGTTTCAAACTTAGCATAGCCCGCCTTAACACCTATTTTATATTCATGATAAAGTTGGCTAAGGCAAGTTGCTAATTTTCCACTTCCTGGTCCTGGAGCCGTAATAACTACTAGCGGACGCTGTGTTATAATATATGGATTTGCACCATACCCCTTATCACTAACAATAATAGAAATATCATTAGGATAACCTTTTGTTGGAGTATGAAAATAAACCTTTTCTCCCCTTCTTTCTAATTTGTTTGCAAACATTTGAGCTAATTGTTGACCCTTATAAAGCGTTATAACTATTGCCGAAACTAAAAGACCTTCTGCTCTTAAATTATCGATTTGTCTTAACACTTCTTCATCATAAGTAATACTATAATCTGCCCTAATTTTATGTTTTTCAATATGGTCGGCATTGATAACAAAAATTATTTCACACTTATCTTTTAATTTTTTAAGAATTCTAATTTTAGCATCTGGTGCAAATCCGGGCAATACCCTAGATGCATGTAAATCATCAAATAATTTCCCACCAAATTCCATGTAAAGTTTATTTTCAAAATTTTTAATTCTTTTATTAATATTTTCAGTCTGTAATTTTATATATTTATCGTTGTCAAACCCTAATTTCATAAACATCTCCTTTATTAGTAGTCTATTTTCTATTTGTAAGTTTGTCAAATTCTTTAAAAAAAAATTAAAATTAACAAAAAACTAAATCAAACTTTTTTATTTTTATAACATTTTAAAATAGTTGGAAATAATTATAAAATATAGTAAAATAAATTTGTATTATCACCTACTTAATAAGGAGAAATTTATGGATAAAACCCCCACTGCCCATATAGAATGTAAAAAAGGAGATTTTGCTAAAACAATAATTATGCCAGGAGATCCAAAGCGTGCAAGATATATTGCAAAACATTTCCTTAATAATGCAAAACTTGTAAACAATGTTCGTGGAATGCAAGGTTACACTGGAACTTACAATGGGAAAGAAGTTTCTGTTATGGCATCTGGAATGGGTAATCCTTCAATGGGAATATATAGTTATGAACTATTTAGCTTTTATAATGTTGATAACATTATAAGAGTGGGCTCTTGCGGGTCTTTTAATTATAATTTAGATCTTAAAGATATTGTGATTGCAAAAACTTGCATCACCACCACTAATTATGCAAACCTTAATAAATTAAAAATTTTTGAATTGAATGCAACAGAAAACCTTGTGAAAACTGCAATAAATACAGCAAAAAAATTAAATTTGAATTTTTTTTGTGGAAATATTTACTGCACCGATACATTTTACGAAGATGAAAATCAAAAAGAAATTATGCAAAAATATAACTGTTTGGCAGTTGAAATGGAATCTGCAAGTCTTTATTATAATGCTAAAAAGTTTAACAAAAATGCCCTTACTCTATGTTCTGTCAGCGATCATATATTAAAAGGAACTGCTCTTTCAGCCAAGGAACGAGAAATAAGTTTTAATAACATGATAAAATTAGCATTGGAGATGGCATAATGGCAAAAAGAGTTTTTTTAATAGTTTTAGATAGTTTTGGAATTGGGCAAGCACCTGATGCAAAATCTTATGGTGATTTAGGTTCTAACACAATTAAAACAATTGCATCAAGTGAAAGTTTAAATATTCCTACTTTAACTAAACTCGGCTTATTTAATATAGATGGTGTTTCGTGCAAACCTAAAATTGAAAACCCAATTGGCAGTTTTGCAAGACTAGAAGAACTTTCAGCAGGAAAAGATTCTACCACAGGTCACTGGGAAATGGCAGGAATAATAACTAAAACTCCTTTCCCAACATTTAAAAAAGGATTTCCTAAAAATATTATAAACAAACTTGAAAAAGCTTGGGGGAAAAAAGTTTTATGTAATAAACCCTATTCAGGAACTCAAGTAATAATTGATTATGGTTGCGAACACATAAAAACAGGTAACCCTATAGTTTACACATCGGCAGACAGCGTTTTGCAAATAGCATGTCATGAAGAAGTTATTCCACTAAGCCAACTTTACACAATGTGTAAGCAAGCAAGGGAAATTATGACTGGAAAATATGGTGTTGGTCGTATTATAGCAAGACCATTTTTAGGCGAATATCCAAATTTCTATCGCACTTCTAATAGGCACGACTTCTCTTTAATTCCACCCGCTGATAATTTATTAGAACAAATAATAAAAAATAATTTAGAAGTTATAGCAATTGGAAAAATTGATGACATGTTTGCACATCAAAATATTTCAATCACTCTAACCAGCACCGATAATAACACAGGTATGAACCAACTTCTATCTTGCCAAAATAAAGATTTTAGTGGCTTATGCTGGATAAATTTATGCGATTTTGATATGAAATTTGGACATAGAAACGATATTGATGGATATGCAAAAGCATTAACAAACTTTGATGCTAAATTAAATGAATTTATTTCAAATATGAAAGAAGATGATGCTTTAATTATCACAGCCGACCATGGTTGCGATCCTGCAACAGAATCTACTGACCACAGTCGTGAATATGTTCCGTTTATATTATATTATAAATCTATTGAACCTAAAAATTTAGGAACCCTTAAAGGTTTTAACCATGTTGGTGCAACAATTCTAAATCTGCTAAGCATTAACAGCAATAGTAAAACTTTAAATAGCAATTTTAATCTAAATATTTAAGCAATAAAAATAGTCGATTTATAGTTTAGTCGACTATTTTTTATATTAATTAAATAGGAAATTATATTAAAATTTATTGAATTTTAATAAATTTATTATTAAATTTGCGAATTTTAAAATAAAATTTTATAAATTAAGATAAAAATTATATAATATTCTGCAATTATACTTTAAATTTTATATAATTTAATCAATATTTATAAATTCATTCATTAATGTAGTGTCTGGTAACAGGTCTTTACTAACATCTTCAGCAAATTCAAACAACTTCAACCATGGTAAAAGTTTATAACTTAATTCTTTATTATTAATAGCATTTAAGATTATATTTTTGTATAATCCAATTTCATAGGCATGAGTTGTGTCAATTTCATAATCAACATCTTTTTTAAAAGGTTCTATATAAACTTCTTCGGCATTTGTAATATTATGCCACATCCTAAGTGTTTCACTGGGTTTTACTCCCCTTCTTGCCATATCTCTTATCATTCGTCTTACAAGCCTAAACTCACGGGTAGAAATTTCATAGCCATAGCCTTTAAATCCACTTAAATTACTAATATAAACTTTTATAAAATTTTTAGTTTCAAGATATGAAATAAGTTTTGGATTTAAAACATGTATCCCTTCAAATATTATTATTGTCTCTTCTGTTAGTTGATAAGAAATTTTATCGGGATAATTAACACCACTAACAAAGTCAAATTCTGGAAATTTTGCTTTTCCCTTTTCAAAAAGAGTTTTAAAACATTCTCTCATTTGTTCAAGGTTAACAATATTTAAACTATCAAAATCAATGGTGCCATCTTCTAACAATTCTCTTTCACTTTGACTTTTAAAAAAATTGTCCATTGCAATGGTTAAAACTTGTTTACCTTTCCTTTGCAAAATATCTTTTAGTAAATTTGCAGATGTTGTCTTGCCGGCACAACTCGGCCCCCCAATTAACACGATTTTTATATTACCATTATTTATTATAAAATTAGCGAGTTCAAATAGTTGACTTCTAAAATTGCTTTCAGCATCTCTAACAACTTTCATTGCATTATTTTTAATATTTTTATTAATTTCTTCAATTTTTAAATAACCTTTTTGCATAAAACTCCTGGTTTATATAAATTATTATTTTTATTCACTATAATTATGAACTTTATATTATTATATCTAATTTCAAAATGAAATCATAACAATAATAGAAAATTTTTAAAAATATTTATAAAATATTTGATTTTTTAAAATACTTAATTATACAATTTTATTATAAAGGAAATTATTATGGAAAAATCAAAAGTGTTTTTTACAAAAAATATTACAAGTGAAAGCTTAATTAAAATTTATGAAGCCTTAGGAATTAAACTACATGGCAAAGTTGCAGTTAAAATTTCCACAGGTGAACCAGGTGGGCACAACTTTCTTAATCCAAATTTAATAAAAGGTTTGATAAATAAACTAAATGGCACTATTGTTGAATGTAACACTGCATACACAGGTAAAAGAAGTAACACAAAAGATCATTGGAAAACCATTAAAAGTCATGGATTCTTAGATATTGCCCCATGTGACATTATGGACGAATTTGGCGAAATTGAAATTCCAGTGCCTTGTGGAAAACAAATAAATAAAAATTTTGTTGGTGCAAATATTACAAAATATGATTCAATGTTAATGCTCTCACATTTCAAAGGACATGCTATGGGTGGTTTTGGCGGTGCATTAAAAAATATGTCTATTGGAATTGCGTCTTCACATGGAAAAGCTTATATACATGGTGCAGGACATGAAGAACATATTTGGGATTGTGAACAAGACAAATTTCTTGAAAGTATGGCAGATGCCTGTGCAGCAGTTATATCATATATGGGAAAAGACAATATTGCATACATTAATGTAGCAAATAACTTATCAATAGATTGCGATTGCGATAGTAACCCACACAAACCAGAAATGGCAGACATAGGAATTTTTGCAAGCCTAGACCCAGTTGCACTAGACCAAGCATGCTATGATGCAATAATTAATTCAAAAGACGAAGGAAAAGCCTCTTTAATAGAGCGAATGAATTCTCGTCATGCAATCCACACAGTAGAAACGGCTTATGAAGAAGGACTTGGAAACAGAGCTTACACAATAATTGACATTGATAAAATAAATTAATAAAAATTTTTATATAATTTCATAAATAAAATAACATTAAAAACAAAAAAATATCCGTAAGTTTATACTAACAGATATTTTTTTTGGTGTGAGTAAGAAGATTCGAACTTCCGACCTGTCGCTTAGGAGGCGACCGCTCTATCCTGCTGAGCTATACCCACATTTGAATTAGTTTTCTACAACAATAATTACAAAAAAGATTATAACACATAAAAATAAACTATTCAATAATTTTATTTAATTATAAAAATAAATTTACTAATAAAATTTTTTGGCTATAATATAGTTATGTTTGTTTTTATTATTTTATTAGCTCTTTTAATAACAACTATTATTTTACAAAGTTTAGTTTACATTGTTTGGCAAAGTATTTTTTTTACAAGCTTAGTATTTCAATTTATTTTATTATTATTTTCTATAATTTCACTATTTATTAAAAGAAATAAACAAATAATTATCACTTCAATTATATCAATTATTTTAAGTATATCCCTTATAATTCCAAATTGTGTTTTAACATTTAATATTGATGCAAAAGAAAATATCAAATTTGTTGCACATGCTGGCGGTTCACTTGAAAACCATACTTACACTAATTCACAAGAAAGTTTCTTAAATTGTATTAATAATAATATTAACTTAATTGAATTAGATTTTTTATATACAGCAGATAAACAAATAGTATGTTCTCATGAATTTGAAAACATTGGCGACTTTAATTTAACTAACCGCCCAACTATTATGGAATACAAAAATAGTAAAATTTATAGTCTATATAATGGAATAACTTTTGATTGGTTAATTTTACAACTTAAAGAAAACCCTAATATTAAAATAGTTTTTGACACAAAAGAGGAAGATGCTGTTGCTTTGCTTGCTAATATGATAGAAATAAGCAAAACACAAGACTTTGATATTTTTAATAGATTTATTATTCAAGTTTATTCAATTGAAAATTATAATGCTTTACAAGTTTTTAATTTTGCTGAGTATTGGTTTACAAATTACAAAGCAGAGTATTCTATTTCTAAAATTAATGAGTATTTTGAAGATAAAGAGAACGTTACAACCATTGTGCTTTATTACAACACTTGGATGCTATATCGTTCTTTTGGATTTAAAACAAAAAAAGAAGTGGCTGTTCACACTTTAAGTAAACAAATTGATATTGATTTTGTTTCAAAACGGGGAGTAGACATTATTTATATAGATTAATAAAAAAATCATTGCTTAAATTAATTTTTCTAAGCAATGATTTTTTATTTATTTATTTAAATGTTAGAACTACTCCGTTTTGATTTGTTGAATATATTGAATTAGTAAATTGCACATTACCAAGCAGTTCAAGCCCTTTTAACACTACCCCACCAAATTCTTCGTTGAGTTTTTCTAATGTCATATTGTTTTCAACTGGAAAAATAAAATCTATTAACAAATTTAGTAATATTTCACTTTGCTTACTAGTTCTACCATTAACCCCAATTGAGCTATTGCTGTAAACCCAATTGTTTTCACTTATTTCTAGGCCAAAATTAACATTTATATAAAGCGTTTTAGGAACAATCATGTTAAGTAAAAACAAAGGCATTTCCATTTCATTTGCCATTTGACTTCGAACACTAGATGTATCTATTTTAATACTAAACTCCATTTTTGCAGAATTTGGATTTAAAACGCCATTTTCAACCATTGGAGTTATAATTACTTCAAGCATTGAAAAAGTTAAAGTGTTTATATATTTTAAATCGGGCAATTTTTCAGCAAGAATTCCGCTGTTAAGCATTTGCCCAAGCAAACTTGCAAGTTCTTTATCTGTTAATTCAACTTGTGCATCTGGGCTTACATAAAAATCTCCTTCTGCTAGTTTCTTATAATCTAAATTCCCATTTGCGAGTTTTGGAAAACCTACACCAATTAGTTTACTTTCTGCCGAAACTCTATCTGTTTCTGTAAAACCATTTGTAACAATATCTTTTTCATCATTACTATTATAAAGGGTACCCATCATTTGAACAAGGTCGCCCATATTATTAATCCCAAACTCACCAAAATATTTAGGAACTACTACTTTATCTAAAATAAAATAGCCACCCACTCCAATTGACCCTAATAAAACTAAGACTATAAGAAGTATTACAAAAAACCTTAAAGTTTTATTTTTTTTCATAATTCATTCACCGCACTAATAATATTGCCCCTAAAAATTAAAAGAACAACTATTATGGCAACAATAATAAACAATATAAATTTTATAATGCTAAATTTCTTGCCAAAAAGTGCCATGTGCCAACTCCTTTAAAATATTATAATATAATTTTATTAAATTTCAAAATTTTTACACTATGAATGAATAAAAATAAATTATAATATTTGTAAATCAATCAATATTATTTATTTCTAAATTAATCCATTCCATTATAATTAAGCAAATATAGTCTTTTTCTTGATGTGTTAAAATGTGAGTTTTTTCAATATTGTGCCATTTAAACAAACATTTTCTACAACATGTTGCAGTTGCGTGTTGGGCAATAAAAACAGGGTGTCCTTTTGTTGGTGTTTGTTTGCCATCATTAAACAATAAGGGATTAGCTAATCTTTTGGTTATAAAATCTAAACAATGTTGCTTTATAACATTTATGCCTTTTTTGTTAATATAATCCTTATCTTTCTGTTTTAAATGAAAAGAACTTCTAAATTTAGACATTTTTAATTTTTCAAAAATACAATTCATAATAATATTGTAGCATAAAAAATAAAATACAATTAAAAAAATTCAAGTTTAATTAACAAATTTGAAAAAATAAAAAAGAACACTACAAAAATAGTAATGCTCTTTTTCTCATTAATTTTAAAAATAATACCAAAAGAAACCTTTTAAAACTAGCGAAATAAAAGAAAGATAAATTTATAAACAATTACTTTACTTTTTATAATAATTCAAAAATATGAAACTAATATGATTTATTTTTCTTTTAAAATAAGAATATATTTATAAAAACTTTTTTACTCTTAAAATCAAAAATATATTATATTTTCAATTTTAAGTTATAAAAGTTTGTCATTATTTCTCTAAAAAGGAATCTTCATCTGTTAAGTGAATATATTTTTGAGCTAATGAGTCGTTATTACATAAGAACCAATCTCCAATAGATTGAATGTTCGGCAGATCTATTTGTGTTAATGAGTTATTTTCACTTAAGAAGTACTCACCAATAGATTGAACATTCGGTAAGTCTATGTGTGTTAATGAGTTATTTTCACTTAAGAAACAACCACCAATAGATTGAACTTTCAGTAATTTTATTTGCTTTATACTATCGTTATGCCCTAAGAAATAATTACCAATAGATTGAACTCTTGGTAAGTCTATTTGTGTTAAAGAGTTATTTCTATATAAGAAGCACTCACCAATAGATTTAACATTCGGTAAGTCTATTTGTGTTAATGCATTGTTATTATTTAAAAAGTAATGACCGATAGATTGAACGTTCGGTAGGGCTATTTGTGTTAATGAGTTATTTCTATATAGGAAGTAATCACCAATAGTTTTAACATTCGGTAAGTCAATGTGTGTTAATGAGTTATTTTCACATAAGAACCCATCTCTAATAGATTGAACTCTTGGTAAGTCTATTTGTGTTAAAGAGTTATTTCTATATAAGAAGCACTCACCAATAGATTGAACATTTGAATTTATATAACCAATTATTCCATTATGTTTATTAAGCATTATTTCAATTATATCTCCAACTGATGGAGTAATTTGAATTGTTAAACCATTTTCACTTGTCAAACGTTTAATATCTTTAATTTCTCCAATACTATCTACAAAAGCATCATAACTATAAGTATTAGACATTAATTTATTATAATCAATAATTTTTTTATTTTTAATATCTAAAATGAAGTTATCAAAAAGAACATATTTGTCTTTGTTTAATACAACTGGTTGACCATGTTTTATAATTATATTATTTGTGCAATAGTAAACATCATCAATTTCTAAGTTATATTTATAAAATCTTCCATCAGCAGCCTTAACATAACCAGGAATTTCAAAATTATTATTATTACTACTTAACTTTATATTATATTTGCTTGTAAATGCACTTGTTAGTCCAGTGATTATATTATCTAAATTATTGCCAAATGTCGCATCTGGATTTACATCGCTAATTGTATGATTATATCTGTTTTTGATTGATAATCTACTTGGATTAATTTTTGAAAATTGAATACTTATAACACTTACTCCATAGTCATCTTCTCTTCTTGGATTTTTAAAATCTTCACGTTTTATTTTATCTACATCTTTTTTAACTGCGAACCAAACTCGGCAAGAATTTAACCTTCCGCCATTAAAAGTACAAAGTTCTTCACCTTCATATCTAACAGGATTTATTCCATTATATTCTGGCGTTGCTTTTCCACGATAATAGTAATGCCTAAATTTTTGAATATCTGCCTCTGTTTTACATTCAGGATAAAGAATGTATCCTGCTTTATCCATAAGTTCTTCTGGAGATCGGTTTCTGTTAATGTTATTATTTAATTTTATCCCTAATAAACTAGTAACATAACTCGCAAAGTCATTTATTAGGTTATTATCTACTATGTCATTATAAAGTTCTCTACTTGGAAGAAAAAGTTTTGTTAAAATTTCTTTTAATTTACCCTCAGTTTCAAGTATAGTAGGGAAAAGTTCTCTACAAAGATGTGAAAATTTCTCTCCATAATGTTTCTTTATCCATTTTAAATCACTGCTATCCATACTATCCATATATCCTTTTCAAAATATATTTTTTATCTTTTGAAATTAGCCCTATTACATCAATTTGTTTTAAGTTGGTTTCAGTGTCATTTAATAGTTCAAAAGCATAAGGTTGGGAATACCATTTATCATTAGGGTCTACTAATCTGTCACTTAATGCAATAATGTCATTCACTTTTGGTTTGTCAATTCCATAAAATTCCATTATAATGCTATATTCTTTACCTTCTTTTTTATCTTTTAGAATATATTCATTAAAATTATTTACCTTTATTACTTTTAATTTTAATAACATATAATTACCTCTAATAAAGATTAACATACAAAACAAATTTAGTCAATATCAATAAAATAACCCTTTTAAATAAAAAACTAATAAGAAAATTTGAACTTTATTATAAAATTGTAATGTTTAGTTTCTAGTTATTATGATATAAATAATATTGTTTAAAATTTAAAATTACTTATGTTATTTCATTCTCTCAAAATATTCAATAAAAACGGCTATACAAAAGTCACCACAATTTGAAACTCGCAAAATAAAAAAGAACACTACAAAATTAGTAGAGTTCTTTTTCTCATTTATTACAAAACTAATAAGCCAAAATTCTATTTTTAAAATTTAATTACATAATTTAGCTCGCCCATTTTATCTGTTGTTACATATCCCGCAGGAGCTGAAATTAAATCTGGAATTCTATTCACTATTGAAGCACAAGTCATTTCAACTGTTGATGGTCGATTTATCACCATTGTTGTGTTTGGTTCGCCTTCAATAGTCCACTCATTGAAATCGCATTCATCTGGGCCATAAACTTTGCCAATGCATTCAGTTATAAGTTTTATGCCTTCTTTTGTTTCAGTGGTAACCACAGCACTCATTCCCGTTGCATATCCCTTAGGTATTTTCATGTTAAGAGTTTTGCTAATAAGATCTTTTTTATATGTTTGTGGAACACATTTTTGAGTTTGCCTTGTAACAGTAAGCCCTAATTTAGCACAAAGCCAACCATTAACAGTCCACATGTAAGATGGTGAATATTCACCTTTTTTAATAATTTCTTGCCTTTGTTCATCGCTAATGTTATCAACACTTGCAATTTCGCTTTCAAATTTATCTAATGGCAACCCTGCACCATGCACCTTAGCAAGTGCAATGCCATAATCTTCAACATTATAACTGCTTCTACCACGAATAACTTTCACTGTTTGCGTTGTTCCGCAAAGACTAGATATTAATTGCCCCCAACTAATATCTTGGTAGCCACTTCCGGTTATTGTGCAATTATTTTCTTTTGCAACTTTATCTAACTTTTTAGTAAGTTTTTCATTACTATTCCATGGATAAAATGCTTCTTCACAAGTAGTGATAGCATTAACACCACATTTTGCACAAGTAAGCAAGGTTTCATATAAATCGTTCATTAAACTCATGGTTGTAACAATTGCAACATCTGGTTTAGTGCGTTTTAATTCTTTTTCTAAATCTTGTGCATTACTAATTTTAACGCCCATATTTTTTGTGTTCATCACAAATCCAATATCTTTGCCAACAACCTCAGGATTAACATCAACACCGCCAACTATTACACCGCCCTTTTCATAAACATAACGCATAGTATATTCTGCCATTTTGCCACAACCAACTTGAAATACTTTTACTTGTTTTTTCATTTTGTTTTCTCCTTTTATCGTTTTTTATAGTTTACTAATTCTTTCCAAAATTTGTCAATTATAATCAATCAGTTATAAAATTTAAGTAAAATAAAATAAAAAAGCCACTAATCTAATAGTGGCTTTTTATATCTATTATTCTTCAAACTGAGAATTATAAAGAGTTGCATATGCCCCATTTTTTGCCAAAAGTTGTTCATGGTTTCCGCTTTCAACAATATCACCATTTTGCATAACTAAAATTAAATCTGCATTTTTAATGGTAGATAATCTGTGAGCAATAACAAAACTTGTTCTACCATGTGTAAGCTTATCCATTGCATTAGTAATCAGCACTTCGGTTCTTGTGTCTACCGAACTTGTTGCTTCATCTAAAATAAGCATTGGTGCATTTTGAATCATTGCCCTAGCAATTGTGAGTAATTGTTTTTGTCCTGCTGAAATTGATGTGTTATCATCTAGCACTGTGTTATATCCTTGTGGAAGTGTCATTATAAAATGATGTAACCCACAGGCCTTGCACGCCTTAATTACTTGTTCATCAGATACATTTTGTTGATTATATACAATATTTTCTCTAACTGTGCCCTCAAATAACCATGTGTCTTGTAATACCATTCCAAATAAGTTATGCACATAATCTCTGCTCATGTTTTTTATGCTTACGCCATCAATTAATATATCACCATCTACAACCTCATAAAATCTCATAAGTAAATTTACGAGTGTGGTTTTCCCTGCTCCTGTTGGACCAACTATTGCTACTTTTTGACCAGCACTAATTACAGACGAAAAGTCATTTATAATCATTTTATTCTTGTTGTATCCAAATTTAACATGCTTAAATTCAACATTACCTAAAACTTCTTTTAATTTAATGGTTTTGTTGTCTTCGTTTTCAAGTTCTTTTTCTTCCAAAAATTCAAATACTCTTTCACTAGCTGCCGCAGTAGACTGCAAGTTTGTCGTTGCCTGTGCAATTTGAGTTAACGGATTAGTAAACAATCTAACGTAAATCATGAAAGCCACAATAACGCCAAAGTCAATTTTACCAGATATTGTAAGCATTGCCCCCACAACGCATACAACCACATAACCAAAATTTCCAATAAAGTTCATAACTGGCATCATTAGCCCCGACAAAAACTGAGATTTCCAACCACTTTTATATAGCGCATTATTAAACTTATCAAATTCTTTCTTATCTTCTTTTAAAGCATTAGAAACCATTATGATATTATGCCCGCTATAACTTTCTTCAATATGTCCATTAATGTCGCCCAAACTATTTTGTTGCATAATAAAATACTTTTGTGATTTTATCATTATAACAGATACAATCATAAAACCAATAACAGAAGCACCCATGGCAGAAAGTGCCATTATCCAGTTTGTTGCAAACATCATAATAATTGAACCTATTAGCATTATAACACTACTAACTAATGTAGTAATGCTTGAACTTAGTGTTTGAGAAATAGTATCAACATCATTTGTTACCCTGCTCAAAATATCACCATGGCTAGTTCTATCTATAAAATTAAACGGCAATCTATTTATTTTTAAAGATATATCGCTTCTCATTTTTTTAGAAATTCTTTGTGTTACAGTTGACATAATAAGCCCCTGAACATAAGAAAAAATGAAACTTGCCACATAAAAAACAACTAAAATTATGGTTAAATTAATAATGGCTGTAATATCAATATTAACGCCAACATTAACATAAACTCCATTTACCAAAATTGGTATTGCCTTTGTTATTGTGTTAGTTAATTCTTTAATAATATTTGGCGAGATAATTGTTAAAATTGTTCCAGCAATTGCAAATAAAAGTGATATGATTATTGCAATATAATTACCCTTTAAACTTTTGGTAAGTTTAATCATAGACGCTTTAAAATTCTTTGGTTTTTCTGCTATTCTTGGACCGCCACCCATTGGTCCCCTTGCACCATTATTTCTGCTTAAACTTTTAGCCATTTGCAAGTTCCTCCTTAGATAACTGACTTAATGCGATTTGCTTATACACTTCACAATTTTTAAGTAATTCCTCATGGGTTCCTTGCCCAACAACTTCACCATTATCTAGCACAATTATTTTATCAGCATTAGCAATGGTTCCAATTCTTTGTGCAACAATTAAACAAGTGGTTTCACTTAACTTTTCTCTAAGATTAGTTCTTAATTCTTTATCAGTTTTATAATCTAGTGCTGAAAAACTATCATCAAATATTAAAATTTCGGGTTTTCTTGCAAGAGCACGAGCAATAGAAAGCCTTTGTTTTTGTCCTCCACTAACATTGGTTCCGCCTTGTGTAATTTCTGCCTTAACACCATTTTGCTTAGTTTTAACAAATTCACTAGCCTTAGCTAAATCTAATGCTTTATTTAAATCTTCTTCATTTGGTTTTTGCCCGTTAACAAGTCCCATTGTAATGTTGCTTTCAATAGTTCCTGAAAACATAACAGCCTTTTGACTAATATATCCAAGTTTATCATATAAACATTCAAGTTTATAATCTTTCACATCAACATTATCAACTAACACTTGACCACTTGTTGCATCATAAAATCTTGGCACAAGATTAATTAGTGTGCTTTTACCACTACCAGTTGAACCAATAAATGCAATAATTTGCCCCTTTTCTGCTTTAAATGAAACATCTTTTAACACATATTCACTTGCATCAGGATACTTAAAACTTACATTTTTAAATTCAATAGTCCCTTTTTCTTGTGTCCTTCCGTCGAATTCACCCCCAACAATTTCTGGATTTGTGTTTAATACTTCACTAATACGCTTTCCGCTAACTACTGCTCTTGGGAGCATAACGAATATGATAGCAATCATCATAAAAGCCATAACTACTTGCATTGCATATGCAGAAAAAACAACCATATCGCTAAACAGCGTCATTTTGCTCACAGTTCCTGCGCTTTGAATTAAAAATGCACCAATTACATAAATTGAAAGATTTAGCCCATTCATAATCATATTCATTGCTGGGCTAACAATGCTCATTACTCTTTGTGTAAATAAATGCGTTTTTGTTAAATCACGGTTTGCTTCTTCAAATTTATTTTGCTGATACTCTTCTGCATTAAATGCATGCACAACTCTTAGACCAAGCAAATTTTCCCGTGTAACCCTATTTAATGTATCCGTTTGAGTTTGAATTTTTCTAAATTTTGGCATAACAAATATTGTAATAAGTGATAACATAAGAATTAAAAGAACAACTGCAATAGCAGTTGCAACCGACCACTGCCAACTTTTTCCCAAAATTTTTATAATAGCCCACACTGCAAGAATAGGTGCCTTTATCATAACTTGAAGACCAAGTGCAACAACTTGTCCAATTTGCCTAACATCATTTGTTGAACGAGTAATTAAACTTGCTGTGCTAAATTTTTTAATTTCCTGCGGGCCAAAACTTGAAACCTTACTATAAACTTCGTCTCTTAACCTTAAACTTATCATTGCAGAAATTTTAGCAGCAAAAAATCCAACAATTACGCTTAATAAAGCACTACCAAGTGCACAAAGAAGCATGTATCCACCCGATGTTAAAATTTGACTTATTGTGCTACCTTCAGTTTGAACAAGCATGGTTATTTCACTCATATAATCTGGCAATTTTAAATCTAGCCACACTTGCCCCACAATAAAAACTACACTAAAAATCATCATTATCCATTCAACTGGTTTTATATTTTTGAAATATCTATTCATCGCTAACCTCAATTAAATCATATTCAGTTTTATTATCTACCGTGCAAGCAACTAAGTTTTTTAATATTTTCTTAACAGTTTTTATTAATGCTTCAACTTCATTTTCACTTATTCCACAAAACATAATTTTTTCAAATGCTTCAATTTTTGCCCTAATATTAAAATAAACTTCTTTGCCTTTACTTGTAACTGTTAAAATTTTTCTTCTTGCATCAATTTTACTTTCTTTTCTTGCAATTAACTTTTTCTTTTCAAGAGTTTGCAAAATACTTGTAACCGATGCCCCCCTTATGCCAAAAGCCTTTTCAATTTCTTTTTGATTAATCTCTTTTGTTAAACTCTCTTCATAAATATAATGTAATATTCTTGATTGCTTACCAGTAATATTATAATTAGATGTAAATAAATTCAATTTTCTTCGGCTTTCAAACATAAATTTGCTTAAAAGCAAACTGCTATTTTCATCCATAAGACACCTCATTAATTCAATAATTAGAATTCTAACTTATTGTTATGTTTTTGTCAATTAATTTAAAAAAATATGAAACATTTATCTTTATTAAAGAATTTGCACATAATAAGATTATATGATATTATTTTAATATAATACCAGTGAAGCGAAGAAGATAAATGAGTATATTAAAATTTATATTTTCAAGATTTACATTTGTTGGGCTTGCAATAATTGCCCAATTAGTTTTATTGTTTGTTTTTATTTTTTCATTTACTGAATATTTTATTTACTATCAAATTGTTGCTTCTGTTCTGGCATTTTTAATTCTTTTAAAAATAATAAACAAATCTTCTAATCCTTCACTTAAAATTGGTTGGTTAGTTATTGTTTTAATTTTCCCCATTGTTGGTGTTGTGCTTTATATTTTATTTTCGCAGAACAAACTTAGCCGTAAAACCCAGAAAAAATATTATCATATTGCAAAGCATGGAATTGAACTTTCAATAGCAAATACTAACAAAAAAGAAGTTTTAGAAATAGGGAAAAACCGATTAGGTGAAATAATGTATTTAGCACGCACTAATGCCCTTTTTGCTCACACAAACACACATAGTAAATATTTAGCCACTGGTGAAGAATACTTTGAAAATTTACTAATTGATTTAAGAAATGCAAAACACTTTATCTTTCTTGAATTCTTTATTATAGAACAAGGAGTAATGTTTAACAGTATCCTTAAAATATTAAAAGAAAAAGTGAAAAATGGTGTTGAAGTTAAAATGCTTTATGACGATATTGGCTCTATTACCAAAGTTAAAGGCAACTATTATAAAAAACTAAGGAAAATGGGAATAAATTGCGTAAAATTTAATCGTTTCAAACCAATAATGACAGCCGTGCATAATAACCGTGACCACAGAAAGTTAGTAATTATTGATGGTTCAATTGGGTATACTGGTGGAGTTAATCTTGCTGATGAATATATTAATGAAGTAAATAAACTTGGGCATTGGAAAGATGGCGGTATTAGACTTGAAGGTGAAGATGTTAAAAACATGACTATAATGTTTTTACAAAACTATTCCGTTTGGAATAAAAAACAAGAAAATGTTGAAAACTATTTACCTAAATCACTAAACCCAATTCAAACAGACGGAATTGTCTTCACTTTTGGCGATGGACCTAATCCTCTTTATCCTGAAGCAGTTGGTGAAAATGCTTATTTAAACATAATAAATTCCGCAAAAAAATATGTATATATCACTACTCCATATTTAATAATTGACTATTTGCTTTTAAACGCTTTAAGAAATGCCAGTATGCGCGGAGTTGATGTTAAAATTATAACTCCACACATCCCCGATAAAAAAACAGTATTTCTTCTCACTCGGTTTAACTATATGCCCTTACTTGAAGCTGGCGTTCAAATTTATGAATACACACCTGGTTTTATTCATAGCAAATTAATATTAAGTGACGATGAAGTTGCAATTGTTGGAACTATTAATTTAGACTATCGCAGTTTAGTCCATCATTTTGAAAATGGTGTTTGGCTATATAAAACAAGTTCTATTAATCAAATAAAACTAGACTTAACTAATACTCTTGCCGTTTCACAACTCAAAACCAAAGAAAACGCAAAACAAGGCTTTTTAACTAGAGTTATTTGCTCAATTTTAAATTTGTTTTCCCCTTTATTATAAAAAACCACCAAACGGTGGTTTTTTTATTTTAATATTTTATTTACAATAATACAACAATCTACTGAAATTAAACATTAAAGTTTAAAAAGTTATAAAAATATAATTTTAATAAATTTATTAATAATTATTTATTTTAAATAACAAAAATTTATAATCATATTGAAATTAAAATCAAACATTGTTATAATGTTTATGTTCTCAAGGAGTTTTTATTATGATTAAAGAAGAATTAAACACAAAAAATATTGAATTTTATAAAAAGATTGAAGACATAGCATTTGACATTTTTTATAACCAATTTTTTAAATCAAAATTGCTTTTAACTAAATTAAATAAAAATATAAATAGATATATAAATTCATATAATTCAAGCAACATAAACTTAACAACATCACAATTAGAGTATTTAACTAGTAACTATCTTTTAAATGAAATAGGTGCTTCTAACCTTTCTCAATTTAGTAAAAGCCTATTTGAAAGTATTGCAAACCAAATATCAGTAACATATATAAATAAAACCATTAATTTTGAAGAAATTTGCGAAACATCTGCTAAAAACTTAAAAGAAAAAATTAACTCTCAGTTAGTAAATAATAATTTAACACAACAACCCAACGAAATAAATAAATAAATAAATAAATAAATAAATAAATAAATAAATATACTCTAAAAATTAAAAATAATTCTATTAAATATGAACAAAAAAATTATTACAGGATTAAATCCCATATACAATAATAACTGCAAAGTTCTATTGCTTGGTAGTTTTCCATCAGTTGCATCAAGAAATGCAAACATGTATTATAGTCATCCACAAAATAGATTTTGGAAAGTTTTATCTAAAATTTTAAATTACCCTTTTCCTCAAACAAATTCCCAAAAAATAAACATGCTTTTAGAAAATAATATTGCACTTTGGGATGTTGTGCATTCTTGTTCAATAATAAATTCACAAGATGCAACAATTAAAGATGTTAGCCCAAATAACTTAAATATTATTATCAATAAAAATCCTAACATAAAAATCTTTACACTTGGTAAAACTGCCACAAAACTATTGAATGTTTACACAATTTTAACAAGTACCTACCTTCCCTCAACAAGCCCTGCAAATTGTGCAATCAACGAACAAGAACTTATAAATGCATTTAGCAAAATTTTAAATTATATAAAATAAAAGTGCAAAATATAAAATAAAGTTGCACTTTTTTATTAATTTAAATTATTATTTTCTTACTTTTTCACATTTAGTTTTTAAATTAAATGGTGGGTCACAATGGATTTAACCCCTAAATCTGGTTTCAAACTGGCAATTACCCAACTGCTGTGGATTAAGTTTTTGTATATCAAATTTAATATATAAATATCATATAAAAATTTTTTAATTTATTTATTTATCGGCATTTTGGCTATACTGAGTTTGTAACAAGTATAATGGAAGACAATAATTTAATCTTATTTTATAAAAAAACATTATAGAAAATAAAAATATAATTGATATCATTATATATTATTTATGCTATTTTTAATTTGCAAAAATATTGCAAATAAACACTTTACGACACTAGGCGTTTTTATTGCATTGATAAATAGGTTCTTAAACATATTTGTAAAAAATTTTTAGAAAATTTGTAGAAAATAACCATTGTTTAACAATGTTATTAAAAAAGATGTTAATTTATGTGATTAAAATGTAAAACTTAAATTAAGATTTTTATCTTTCTTAGTTTTTTGCCATAAAGAAAAAATTTAGCTAAGCAAAAATAAGCAAGTCACTTTATGACTTGCTTGGCGTTCGCCGTGAAAACGGCTCGGGAACTTGCTGAAACCTTTATTTATAACAAAACTAACGCAAAATAAAGAGTTTTATGGTGCTCCTGACACGACTCGAACGTGCGACACCGAGTTTCGAAGACTCGTGCTCTATCCATCTGAGCTACAGGAGCAGAATAATAAATCTAAGAGTCGAACAATAAAATATGTTTCCACAATTTTATATTTAAGCAACGAAAATTTATATTTATAAAATTTTTTATAGGGGATTATTAAACCCCTTGCAATGCGATCTAAGTCCAGCACTTTATTTAATTTAACTAATGACGCAAGTTGTATATTGTTATAATGATATATTATCACTATTTACAACTTTTTGCAACATTTTATTAAGAGCTCTATTTTGTAATATATTGTCTAAATTTATTTTTCTAATCAAAAAAGCTGGTTTTAATTTGTTTGCTGGCATAAAATTATTATGTTATAATGTTTTTATTGGAGTTAATAGTGAATAATAATAATTTAAACTACGATAATAATTTTAATGCAGATAACCAATCAGAGCAGGAACAAGTGTTAACAAATCCTTTTATTCAAGGCCGTGCATTTAAATTTATTTTAATGCTAATGGCATTGTTTGGGGCTTGTTTTATTATTTTTACATGCATTTTTCAAGTTATTTTTAAACCTATAATGGTTGCAGGATATAGTATGCAACCAACTATAAATTCACAAGCAATAGGTTTAAATGGAACAATTAACACCGATACCGTGTATTACCAACCTGTAACGAGAAATGAAATTAATTATAAAGATATTATAATAATTAATGCATCTTACTCAACAGATAATCACTCTATTATAAAACGAGTTATTGGACTTCCGGGGCAAACTATATCTTTTGCTACATCAGGCAATGTTTACACTGGAAATAATGGAAAACTTTACATTAAGTATAATGTTTACATTAATGATGAATTATTAATTGAAGATTACATTAAAGAAGACATGGAATTTTTAATTGGTTATGGAACAGATATTGAAGCCTATTCTTTTTATAACGAGTTAGCCAAAAAGTTGACAATGGGTGAAACATTTTCTTATACTTTAAATGAGGATGAGTATTTTGTTATGGGAGATAATAGAAATAACTCAACCGACAGTAGATATTTTGGCCCTATTGAATACAAAAATATAATTGGCAAAGTTAAAATTCATGTGCCATATGGTCAAAATTTAGCACAAGTTGTTTGGCATAAAATCTTTGGAAATTAAATAAAGGAGAACACATATGAAAATTTTAATAACAACAGATAGTTCTTGCGACTTATCACAAGAAATTTTAACCAAAAGAAATATTAAAAAAATTCCCATTAATGTGTGCTTAGGTAATAATGAATATTTAGATGGAGTAAATATCACTCCTAATGACATTTTTGAATATGTAAAGTTAAATAAAAAATTGCCTAAAACTTCTGCTCTTTCGGAAGAACAATTTGCAAAATTTTTTAAAGAAAATTTAAAAGAATGTGATGAGATTATTCACATTGGATTATCTAGCAAACTTTCAACACAATACAACCAAAGTTTACAAGCGGCTGCATCTTTTGTTGGAAAAGTGCATGTAATAGACGGAAAAAATCTTTCAACGGGCACAGGTTTATTAGTGTTAGCGGCAAGCGATATGGTTGAATCAGGTCATAGCACCGAAGAAATTGTTGAAACCATAACAAAAAGAGTTCCTTTTGTGCAAGCAAGTTTCATAATTCAAGACACTGAATATCTATATCGTGGTGGGAGATGTTCTGGTATTGCTATGATTGGTGCAAATCTTTTAAAAATCAAACCTAGAATCCAAGTTGTTGATGGCAGTATGATCCCTTATGGAAAACCAAGAGGAAAAATGCTTCCTGTTTTAAAAGAATATGTCGACAACGTTTTAAAGGAATTTAACAAACCTGATAGAACCCGTGCTTTTGTAACTCATTCTAGCATAGAACCTGAAATCGCCCAAGAAATTGTTAATTATGTTAAATCAAAAAATATTTTTAAAGAAGTGATTCAAACAATTGCTGGCGCCACAATAACTAGTCATTGTGGGAAAGGAACATTGGGTCTTTTATATATTAATGATGGTAATGAAGAAATTTAATTTAGCTAAAATTGCAAAAATTAGTGCAAATTTATGTTGCACTATAATTTTAGGTTTGATTTTTTTAATTTTCACAGGTTGTTCTAGTGATAATAAATTGAATATGAATAATTATTATGCTTTACCGAATTCTAGTTTTACAACAATTACAAACACAACTGAAACAACTACCCCGTCAACCGATTTTATTGGCTCTAATAAAATAAAAAGACAATATTTAAAAGCAACAGTGAAACTTTCAAGTGAATGGCTATATTTATTAAAACTTGAAAAGTTTGCTTTCACTATTGAAACTAATGCTAATGTAAACCTTGAATTTAATATAATAATAACTAATCTTAAAGATGGAAAACTTGATGGGGCGATGGGCGTTAAAACGAAAACTTTTAAAGTTGTTTGTGAACAAAAAGCACATAAAGCACATCAATACATAATTGAAATCAATGATATATTTGAGCTGTCAGCAGCAAATACTTATATTATTTTTGAACTTACGAATTATGAAATTTATATAACCGATGGTTATAATAATAACACAACATTTTCAATTAGCGATTTATCGCTTTATGGTAAACATCAACTAAACTAAGGAAAAATATTATGTTAACATTCTATTATGGGACAATGAATTCATCTAAAACGGCTCAAGCATTAATGACCCGTTTTAATTATTTGCAAAAAGATTTTGATGTGTTGCTATTAAAACCCGAAATTGACACAAGATATGAAAATGGCAAGAACAAGGTTATTGCAAGAATTGGACTTAGCGCAGATTGCATAGACTTTTCAAAACAAGATGATTTAATTAAAATCTGTAATGAAAACTTTAATGATAAACCATTAAAAATCATAATCATTGACGAATGTCAATTTTGCACAAAGAATCAAATAGAACAATTAAAAGATTTAAGTTTGAAATATGATTGCTTGTGTTATGGATTGCTAATAAATTTTAAAAGTGAATTATTTGAAGCAAGTAAACGCCTAATTGAATTAGCAGATGAAATTCATGAAATAAAAGCAGTTTGCAGATGTGGGAAAAAAGCAACCATTAATGCAAGATTATGTAATGGAAAAATAGTTACTGACGGCAACGAAATTGAACTTGGCGCAGAAGATAAATATGAAGCAATGTGTTATTTTTGCTATAAAGAAAAAATTAAAAAGCAAAATGAAAATAACCTAGTTTCAATATCAAAAAAGGCTAAAATATAGCCTTTTTTTTAGTTTTTATTTATTTTTAATACATCAGTTTCAGTGCCATAAAACTGATTAGCACATTCAATCATTGCTTGCCTTGCTCGCTCTTTTAAATCTTCAATTTGTTTTTTTTCATCTAACGATTTATTTGCATAAATAGGTGGAAGAACCTTAACGACTACTTTAAATTTTCTCCCAATTAATTTATCAAGAAAATTGACTTTTCTAATCAGTTGCACCATGGGAATAATTGGCGCATCATTTTTTATTGCATAATAAAAGGCTCCATTTTTAAAAGGTCTAATTTTATCATAACCACGCCACATCGCTTGCTCTGGGTCGAAACCAATTAACTTGCCTTTGTTTAAATAATATTCAATTGCTTCACCAAGTTTCTTTTGATTAGAATAGATATTAGATATTGGCAAAAATCCCAAAATTTTAAGCGTGTAACCCCCTAATCCCTTTTTGTTATTATGTGCACCGCCAGCCAAATAAATTCTTCTTAAAACCACCTGATTTATGATTAAACTTTCTAAAAAAGTTACATGGTTTGAAATAACTATGCCTTTTTTAACATTCCTTAAATTTTTTTTACCCCTAATTCGCAAATCATAAACAATAAAATTTAATATTGGTCCTAATATAAATATAAACACTCTTAAAAAATAATAATAAACATTATTCCAAAAACTATTATAAATGTATTTTTGATTAGATTTAACTTCTTTTGAATA
The DNA here is from genome assembly GCA_902496015.1 of uncultured Eubacteriales bacterium. Taxonomy (GTDB): domain Bacteria; phylum Bacillota; class Clostridia; order Christensenellales; family UBA1242; genus UMGS2070. The sequence goes on along the minus strand of CABUZJ010000002.1, from coordinate 31,582 downwards.
TTTATATTCGCCAGCATTAATATCAACATCATATTTTTTTTCTTGCTCTAACTTTTTAAGTTTTTCCCAATATACATTACGCTTCATTGTTTTCTCTCACTGCATTATAAATTATATCTGCCACTTCATCAGCACCGTTGTTAAATTTATTAATTTTATAAGTATTTTCAATAAATGGGTCTAATAAATTTGGTGAATCTATAAATAACTCAACCATTTTCCTAATCTTTTTAGGGCTAGAAATATAAAGTCCACAATTTAGTTTGTCTATAAATAATTTTTTAGTCGACTTTTCAATTGGGTGAGGATAATAATCAACTAAAATTGGAGTATTCATAAACACACAATCCAAAATTGAATTTGGTCCAGCCTTGGTTATAAACAAATCTGCCGCTTTATATAACTCATAAATTTCGGGCACAAATTGCATTGGCAAAAATTTAATGTTATTATTAACATTTTTCTTAATAAAATAATTATATATTTTTTCATTTTTGCCTGCAATCGAAATAATTGTAAGTTTTTTCTTGGTTTTTAACAACTCATTTGTAACCTTTTTACATTTACCTAACGCATAACCGCCATCTGCCACTATAACGCAAAAAGTATCTTTATCTATGTTATATTTCTTTCTATAAAACTCTTTGCTTTCATTGCAATTTAAAAGTTCTTTTCTGCATGTAAAACTAACAGTTTTAACATTTTCTTCTTTAAATTTGCGCTTGTTAATTGCCTCATTTGTTGCATTGCCATTGTTTGTTATAAAAATGCCTGCCCTGTCGTCCCACCAGCAATGAACATTATTATCTGGATTATAGGTTATTATTAAACAATTCTTGTTATGTTTTTTGCAATATTCATTGGCACAATATGTTAAAAAATAATGAGTGCTAACAATAACATCTGGGTTGTGCTTTAAAAAGGCATCAAGAGTTGCCTTAACATAGGTTTTAAAAAAAGTTTTATGTGTAAATCTTAAAAACTTTTGACCACCACAAAGTTCCATAAAGGAAAAAATAAAAAAACCAAAACCATGAACTTTATTTGTTGTTTTTGTGGCAAGTGTTAAAAACTTTTCAAATTGCTCAGTTCGTTTACTATCATGCATTATATAGCAATTTTCAATTTCAAAATTATTTTCATATTTTTTCTTTAAACTGTCAGATATAGATTGAGCACTTGTTATATGTCCAAATCCAGACTCTATAAATGTTACTAAAATCTTCTTCTTTTTCATTTAAACCCTCTTCTGTTTATATGTAAGTATAGCACATAACAAAAATTGCGTCTATTAAATTATATAATTATAACCATATTTTTTATTTTTTAATCATATTTCAATGGTTTAGTTAATATATTTTATAAATGGAGGAATTTATGTTTTCATATAAGCAAATATTAGATGATAAGTTCATACAGCAAATTTATAATAAAGTAGATAAATTTGAACCTAACCCATGGTCAACACACGGACTAAGCCATATCCACAGAGTGGTTGAATATGCTAATCAAATTTACAATGTTTTAAATCTACCAACAAAAGAAAAAAACGAGTGCTTAATAGCCTGCGCATTACACGATGTTGGTGCAATTTTGGGAAAAAATGGTCATAATTTAAGAAGTTTCAACTTTGCCAAAGATTATTTATCTTTTACAGATTTAACAGAAGAACAAAAAAACAAAATTTACTCTGCAATTTTATATCATGGTGAAAGCAATGAAAATTCAACGGTTATTTCTAAAATACTTGTGCTTGCAGATAAATTAGATATCACTAAACAAAGAGTTTTACCATATGGTAACACCGTTTTAGGCATGAGACAAATGTCAAACATTAATAATGTTATATTAGATAAAAATGATAGAGAATTTTTAGTAAACATATTCACAGCCAATGGCTTCAATCTTGACGAGTGGCAACACTATTATTTTACAAAAAAAGTATATAATTCTATAAAAGTTATGGCTAATCATGTTGGGCTTGAACCTAAGGTTTGTTATTTAACCCCTAATAAATCTATTTACTTAACAAAAAACCTAGCAGAAGAAAATATTTTATCTAAATAATAAAAAAATCGCAAAAATAGATTATATTTTTGCGATTTTTTTATAATTTTTGCATTTTTTTACATATTTTTGTTAACCTTTTGTTAATTCTTTGTTAATAATCTGCAAAATTTATTATTTGATTAGTAAAATTACATTAAATTATACATCTTCTTCGTCGTTAGGAGTATTAAGATCAACGGTTTCAGCAATTTCTAAGGTTTCTCCACCATCTTCGGTCATGTCTTCTGCAATGCTATCTGCAATGGCTACACTCATAACTTTTGCATCATTTTTAAGTTTCATTATTCTTACGCCTTGAGTGTTTCTTCCAACCTTTGAAATTGTTTTTGCTGGCACTCTAATAATTACACCATTATCTGCTATAATCATAACATCGTCATTGTCGTTCACTTGTTTAAGGTTAACTATTTCACCGGTTTTTTCGTTAATTATTCCCGCTTTAACACCTTTCCCGTTTCTTCCTTGAATTCTATATTCTTCTGGGTCAGTTCTCTTACCAAAGGCATTTTCTGTTATAGTTAAAATATCGTTACCAGGCTTTAAAACAATCATATCAACCATATAATCTTTGCCTTCAAGGCTCATTGCACGAACACCCATTGAATCTCTGCCTGTTTTTCTTACTGTTTTTTCATTAAATCTTATGCATTTACCTTGTCTAGATGCAATCATTATTTCGTCGTTACCATTAGTTACAGCAACTCCAATTAATGAATCTCCTTCATTTAAACTAATTGCAATCTTTCCACTTTTTCTAATGTTTTGATATTCACTTAAAGCGGTTTTCTTTATCATTCCTCTCTTTGTTGCAATAACTAAATAGCCTTCACTTCGATCGGTAAGCGGAATAATTGTTTCCACTTTTTCATCTTTATCAAGTTCTAATAAATTAACAATTGCTCTTCCCCTTGCTGTTTTTTGTGCTTCTGGTATTTCATAAGCTTTTGTGCAATAAACTTTACCATAATTAGTAAAGAACAATATGTCGTCATGGGTGTTTGAAATAAACATGCTTTCAACAAAGTCTTCTTCTTTTGGCTTATGTCCAGTTACGCCCATTCCGCCTCTATGTTGAGATTTATATTCGCTAACAGGTATTCTTTTTATATAGCCAAAATGAGTCATACTTATAACCACATCTTCTTTTGCTATAAGGTCAGCAATATCTATATCGCTAACATCTTGACAAATTTCACTTCGCCTTTCATCTCCAAATCGCTCTTTAATATCTGTTAAATCGGCAACAATTATATCTAACACTCTTTGTTCGCTGGCAATAATGCCTTTCAAATCTGCAATAACATCTATTATTCCTTTAAGTTCTTCGTTTAACTTTTCAACTTCAAGGCTTGTTAGTCTTTGTAATCTCATATCAAGAATTGCATTAGCTTGAATTTCACTAAGCATAAAACGCTCAATAAGTTTACTAGATGCTTCAACTCTGTCTTTTGATGCCTTAATTGTTGCTATAACTTCATCAATGTTTGCAAGTGCCACAACCAATCCTTCTAAAATATGTGCCCTTTCTTGTGCTCTAGCTAATTCATATTTGGTTTTTCTTAAAACCACATCTTTTTGATGGTCTATATAAACTTTAAGCAATTGCTTCAAGTTTAATGTTTTTGGTTGTCCGTCAACTAATGCCAAAAAGTTTATGCCAAAGCCTGTTTGCAATGCAGTGTGTTTAAATAAATAATTCAAAACTACTTGTGGTTGAGCATCTTTTTTAACATCAATAACAATTCTCATTCCCTTTCTATCAGATTCATCTTTAATATCGGCAATACCCTCTATTTTTTTATTTTTAACAAGGTCTGCCATAGATATAATAAGTTCACTTTTGTTAACCTGATAAGGTATCTCATCAATAATTATTCTATTATGTTTATCAGTTTGCTCAATTTCGGTCTTAGCACGCACCACAACTCCACCACGACCCGTAAAATAAGCATTTCTTAATGCGGCTTTACCCATAACCACACCACCGGTTGGATAATCTGGTGCTGGCATAATTTCCAGTAATTCGTCAATAGTTATTTCTGGATTTTTAATTTGCGCAATAATTGCATCACAAACTTCATTTAAATTATGTGGTGGAATATTAGTTGCCATTCCCACCGCAATGCCGTCTGACCCATTAACAAGCAAATTAGGAAATCTTGATGGCAATACAACTGGTTGTTTTCTACTTTCATCAAAGTTTGGAATAAAATCTACTGTTTCCTTATCTATATCTCTAAGCATTTCATTTGCAAGTTTAGATAATCTTGCTTCTGTATAACGATAAGCAGCAGGTGGATCACCATCAACTGAACCAAAGTTACCATGGCCATCAACTAAGGTATATCTTATTGAAAAATCTTGTGCAAGTCTAACAAGTGCACCATAAACAGAACTATCACCATGTGGATGATACCTACCTAGCACATCTCCAACCGTTGTAGCACATTTTTTATAAGGCTTATCATAAGTTAATCCCGATTCATTCATTGCATAAAGTATTCTTCTATGAACAGGTTTAAGTCCATCTCTTGCATCTGGAATAGCACGGCTAATATTTACTGCCATAGCATAGGCAATAAACGACTTTTTCATTTCATCTTCAAGGTCTGTTGGAATTATTTTTGTGTTATCCACAATTTGTTCGTATTCAGCACTATAATCTCTTCTTTTAGCCATTTTGTTCTCCTTGTAACTCTTTAAATTTTTCCAAGCGCTTTTTAGTTCGCTCAATTTTTTCTTCTCTAATCTTTTCTACTTTTTCTTCTCCAAAATAAAATTCCAGTTGTTCCACCATATTAAGCACATCAGCAATTTCTTCAATCAAATCTTCTTCTTTGTAATCTTTTCGTTTTCTATATTGTTTGCTAAGTTCTTTTGTTAGTTCGCTCATTTCTTCAATCGCCATCAATGCTTGTGCTTCATAACCCCAATTATTTAAGAATTCCTTATAACTCTCTATAAAATCTTTTCTCATTGTGCTGGCTCCTAAATATCAAGGTCTTTAACAAGTGTTGCATTTTGTTCAATAAATTCTCTTCTCTGGTCTGCTTTTTCACCCATTAAAAGAGTAAATATCGCATCTGCTTCAACTGCATCTTTCATTTGAATTTGTGCCAAACTTCTATGCTCTGGGCTCATTGTTGTTTCCCAAAGTTGTTCCGCGCTCATTTCACCCAAACCTTTATATCGTTGCACATCAGCGCCCTTTTCACCAATTTCACTCATTAGTTTTGTCTTTTCTTCTTCTGTGTAACAATAATAATCTTTTCTGTTCTTAGTTATTTTATAAAGTGGAGGCTGAGCTGCATAAACATGCCCTTGTTCTAGTAGTGGGCGCATATATCTATAAAAGAATGTTAAAAGCAAAATTCTAATATGACTTCCATCAACATCGGCATCACTCATAGTTATGATTTTATCGTATCTAATTTTAGAAACATCAAATTCTGCACCAATGCCACCACCAAAAGCAGTTGTCATTGCTTTAATTTCTGCATTTTCTAATATTCTGTTAAGCCTTGCTTTCTCAACATTTAAAATCTTACCTCTTAGTGGTAAAATAGCCTGAAAACGCCTATCTCTTGCTTGTTTTGCTGTTCCGCCTGCCGAATCACCCTCAACTAAGAATATTTCACATAATTTAGGGTCTCGTTCGCTACAATCAGCAAGCTTACCAGGAAGTGTTGTACTTTCAAGAACACCTTTTCTTCTGGTCAAATCTCTTGCATTTCTTGCGGCTTCTCTCGCTTTTTGGGCAGTAATACTTTTTAATATCAATTCCCTAGCATCTTTTGGATTTTCTTCAAGATAAGTAGAAAAACCTTCATAAACTGCCTTGCTTACTACCCCTAACATATAACTATTGCCAAGTTTTGTTTTGGTTTGTCCTTCAAACTGTGGATCTTGCAATTTAACGCTAACAACAGCTGTTAGGCCTTCTCTAACATCTTCACTTGAAAGTTTATCATTATCTTTTAAAATTTTTAAAGTCTTGCCAATATCATTTACAACTTTTGTTAATGCTTTTCTAAACCCTTCAAGATGCGTTCCGCCCTCTTCTGTGTTAATATTATTTGCATAAGCATGCACAATCTCGTTATAACTATCGTTATATTGGAAAGCAACTTCAACTTCGCAATTATTTGTTTTAGTGTCAATGTAAATTGGTTTTGGAAAAACTACATCTTTATTTTTATTCATTTGTTCAACAAATTCAACAATGCCACCTTCATAATGTAATTTTTCTTCAACATTAGTTCTATGGTCAATAGCCATAATAACAATACCTTTATTTAAAAAGGCAAGTTCTCTTAATCTCGATTTAATTAAGTCAAAATCAAAAGTGATTGTTTCAAAAATTTCACTATCTGGCATAAAAGTAACTTTTGTTCCAGTGTGGTCTGCTTCACCTATAACCGCCAAATCTCTTTGCGGAACACCACGATTATAAATTTGCTTAAAATGTTTACCATCTTGCCAAACTTCAACTTCAAGCCATTCACTTAAAGCATTAACAACACTAAGCCCAACGCCATGAAGACCACCTGATATTTTGTAGCCTCCGCCACCAAATTTACCACCTGCGTGGAGTTTTGTTAAAACCAATTCAACGGCACTTTTCTTTTCTGTTTTATGTATACCTGTTGGAATCCCACGGCCATTATCGGTAACCGAACAAGAACCATCGGTGTTTAATTCTACAATGATTTTGTTACAATATCCAGCAAGTGCCTCGTCTATGCTATTGTCAACAATTTCAGTAATTAAATGATGAAGTCCCTTAGAATCAGTTGACCCGATATACATACCTGGTCTTTTTCTTACGGGTTCAAGCCCTTCAAGCACTTGAATTTGGTCTTCGTCATATTTTTGTTCTACTTTTGAAATATCTTCTGCCATAATTTGCCCCTTTTAAATAATATAAAAGAATTATAGCACAAAATTATAATTTTAAGCAAGCATTTTAATATATATTATATATAATATTTATTTATATTATCAAAGTTAAAGAATATACAAATTAAAGCATTATTTTATAACTACAAATAAATATCAAATTAAATTATCCTAATTAAAAATTTTATTTTAAACTTGAAAAAAATAAAAATGTATAGTATATTTATTTTAGGAGTAAATTATGAATAAAATTAACCAAACTTATAAATTAAGCAATCTTTATTTAGTTCAAATAGAATTAAATGATGTCAAAAATTTAAGCGATATATTGTTTTATGGTGATTGTTATCAAAATGAGATGTGTTTTGCAGAAAAACTCAATGAAGATAGTTTTAGAATTTTATCAACAAATCAAACTCTAAGCACCCATAAAACTAATAATTTACCTTGTGTGTTAAAAAGGTCAATATATAAATGCAAAGACAATGGAAAAAGTTATTCTTTAGCAAAACTCATGCATAAAGAAGTTTTGATTAATTTAGGCATTATAAAACTAAAAGATATTGCTGACAATCAAATCTGCCATAACGACACTGAAAATTTAGAAAAATAATCTATTAAATTCATATTTTTAAGATAATAAAACTTTACTTAAATTAGTAAAATTTGTTATTTTCTAATATAATGAAAACTTTTTATAATAAAAAATTAAAAAATGCTTAAATAAAGATTAAACTTTAATTATTTTATAAATAATTGAATTAATAGATTATTGATTATTATATTTCTAATTCTTTTATTTTCTATTACTTTTAATAATTTTGTTATATTTAAAAATTCTAAAATTATAATTTAAAGAGGTTGAAATGTCGGTATTTGGTATAGAACATATTTTGTTTATGGTTATATCATTGATTATAATGATATCTTTATTAATATTGTTCAAAAAATTCATACCTAAAGAAAAAATGTATATTGTAATAAAAATTATCGCTGGCATAGGTTTAATTTTAATAATAATAAATAGAATTGTTGTTTCTAAATCTCGAAGTGGCACATTTTTAGATTTCATACCAGACACTTATTGTAGCATGATGGGGTTTATATTGCCTATTGTTGTTTTATTATTTAATCCCAAAACAAAAATTTTTCAATATGCCATGTTTGCTGGAATGATTGGCGGATTATTAACATTTATTTACCCCGATTTTTTAGTATACTTTGATAGTATTTTCAACATTCATCCATTTACGGGTTTGTTATATCATACTATTTTGTTATTTTTATTCCTTTTATCAATTATCACAGGATATTTTGTTCCTACTTTTAAAAATTGGTCATCTCTTCCCATTGGTTTAGCTTTTATGGTTGTTTTTGCAGTGTTTGGTAATTCTGTTATTGGGCAGTCTAATAACATGTATCTTAATGCCCCATTAATAAGTGGAACAAATTTAACTTGGTGGTTAGTTGGAATTTTATATCTAATTTTATATACCATAATATTAATAGTTTACGAGATGATAACCTTGCAAAAAAATGAATGGACTATTGTAAAAATATTTAAGTGGAATAAACACAATAATTTGCAAAAAAATGATGACATAAATTAATGGCATCTAATGTTTTAACAAAAAATAATAATATTAACTTTTAATTTTAAAATTGAAAAAGGATAGTGATCAACTCATTATCCTTTTTTCAATTAGTTTTAAAAACATTAAAAACAATTTAAACTTATTATTTAATGCTTTTAATTGAGCCTGCATGAACTTTAATTTGCACAAATTCTCTATCTTTTGGTTTAAATTTAAAAGTTGTTCCAGTGAAAATTGCCTGCGCATCTTCAAGGCAAGAATATAGTTTTTTTTGTCTAGAACCATCAAGTTCACTAAACACATCATCAAATATCATTATCGGTTTTTCTCCAAGTTCTTGCTCCATAATCTTCATTTCAGCAAGTTTTAACGCAAGCACAATACTTCTTGCTTGCCCTTGACTAGAAAACATTCGTGCATCTTGATGGTTTAGTTCAAACTTAACATCATCTCTATGTGGTCCCACACTTGTGTACCCCAATTCCATATCTTTACTCAAACTTTCATCTAATGCCCGCAAAATATTTCTTTTAATTTCTTCTTTATTTTCACCTTTAACGCCACAATATTCAATGTTTAAATCTTCTTTATTAGAACTCACTTCACTTAAATATTTTTTTGCATATGGCAATAACTTTGCAATAAATGCTCTTCTTGTTTTAATAATTGGAGCAGCAACACTTGCTAGTTGCTCATCCCAAACCGAAATAGTGTCTATTATTTTAGCATGGTCTTTTTCGGTTTTAAGTAATTTATTTCTCTGTGCGAGCACTCTTTCATAACGAATTAACAAATTATAATAATTTTCACTTAACATTGAAATATCTGTGTCGCAAAACTCTCTTCTGTCAGCAGGTGCACCAGTTACAATTTTAAGTTCTTGCGGTGAAAAATAAACACAAACCAAATTTCCTAACACTTGGCTAATTCGTTTAACTGGGTTATAATTTATAAGAAAACTATTCTCATTAGTTTTAGAAATGTTGCATTCAATATTAATTTCACCAAATTTTCTTTCAACTTTTATATTAATCTTTGCTTCTTGAGAATTATTTTTAATTAATTCCTTGTCCTGATGGGTTCTAGGGCTTTTAGCAAGGCTAGCAAACACAAGAGCTTCTGCAAGATTGGTTTTCCCTTGGCCATTGAGCCCAGCCACTAAATTAATATGTTTGCTAAAATTAACACTAGCATGTTCATAATTTCTAAAATTTTGAATTGTTAAATTTTTAACAAACATTTTATCTCCTTTTAATATACATTTTAACCAAATATTCTTTAACCAAATCAATAATTTAACGCTTTGCCCTTTAATTGTATCAAAATTTCAAAATTGTGTCTAATAATTTATAAATTTTAACTTGTTTTTTAAAGTTTTTTGGTCTATAATAAAATCAATAAGCAAGGAGAGCGGAAAATGGATAACTTTGAAGATTTAATTGTTGCAAATTCTAATGATAAAGATATTCATAAAATATGGGAAGAAGCAAAACTTTCCATATCAAAAGACATGACCGCTCTATCGTTTGATGTGTGGATAAAATCATTAGAACCAATAAAAATTGAAGGCAACACTCTTATTTTAGCAGCAAGTAGCACTTCTGGAAGAAGTGTTATTCTTAAAAATGAAAAGTATTACAATTCAATTTTATCTTCAGTTGCAGAAATTGTGCCATCAGTTTCTAAACTAGAATTAATTGTTATAAATCCCGAAGATGAAACAGAAAAATTTGTTCCAACCGCCGATATTAAACAAGTAAGAACAACTGAAATAGCAAAACCAAGTCAAAATTTTGCATTTAACCCGCGTTACACCTTTGACAATTATGTTATAGGGAGCAACAACCAATTTGTTGCGGCAGCAGCAAAAGCAGTTGCACAAAACCCAGGAATTAGTTATAACCCACTTTTTATTTATGGTGGCGTTGGACTTGGGAAAACCCATTTGCTTCATGCAATAGGAAATTATATTAATCAAAACCATCCAGAATTAAATGTTGTTTATGTTACAATTGAAAAATTCACTAACGATTTAATTGAATCAATACAAAAAGGTAGTAATTCTGCTAAAAGTGAATTTAGAACAAAATATCGAACAGCAGATGTTTTAATTGTTGATGATATTCAATTTATTATTAACAAAAATAGTGTGCAAGAAGAATTTTTCCACACTTTTAATGAACTTAACCAAAACGGCAAGCAAATAGTAATATCAAGCGACAAACCACCTAAGGAAATTAACCCGCTTGAAGAAAGGTTAAGGTCTAGATTTGAATGGGGGCTTTTAGCAGATATTGGTGTTCCAGACATTGAAACTAGAATTGCTATTTTAAACAAAAAGGCAAGCCTAGAACGATACAATGTCGATCGTGATGTTATTGAATACATAGCAGATGCCGTAAAAACTAACATAAGAGAAATGGAAGGCATGCTTGCAAGGTCGGTGTTTTATGCTGGACTTTTGGGGCAAACTCGTGTTACAATGGATATTGCAAGAGAAGCACTTAAAAATTATTTAATTCAAACAGAAGAAACAGTAGATGCAGGCAACATTATTGATGTAGTTTGCAAATACTATAACATTAAAAAAGAAGAACTTCTTGCAAGAAAACGAACAAAAGAAGTAGCCGAAGCAAGGCAAATTGCAATGTTTTTAATAACTGAGTTTATTAATATGCCTCTTGCAAGTGTTGGAAGCATCTTTGGAAAAGACCATGCAACTGTTATATATGCTAAAAACAAAGTAGCAGAAGACATGAAAAAATCTCAAAAACTTGCCGTTCAAATTAACGACATGAAGCAAATGATTAAATGTAAATAAGGAGAAATAAAATGAAACTAATTTGTGAAGGACTTGATTTAAGTGAAGCTGTTTTAAAGGTAATTAAAGCATCAGCCAGTAGAACCACTAATCCAATACTAGAAGGAATTAAACTAAGAGCAAGTGACGATAGTCTAACCTTAACCGCTACCGATAATGAAATTACTATTGAAAAAACTATTCCAGCCGATGTTAAAATAGAAGGCGAAGTTGTTGTTCCTGGTAAATTCTTTGCAGAATTTGTAAAAAAGTTAAGCAACGAACAAATAGAATTAACTTTAACAGAAAAGAAATTACTAAAAATTAAATATACCGATAGTGAAGGTTATCTTCAATGCATGAACGAACAAGAGTTCCCAACTTTAAAAACTTTAGATAATCCTGAAACAATTATTGTATCTCAAAAAGATTTAAGAGATTTAATTAATAAAACAATATTCAGCGTTGCAATAGATGACGCACGACCAATTTTAAAAGGATGTTTATTCGAAATTGCTAATAACGAAATAATAAGCGTTGCACTAGATGGGTTTAGGCTTGCCTTAGTGCATAAACCTTTAAAATCTACAACTGCTGATTTCAGTTTTATAGTTCCAGCAAGATGTCTAGCTGAAATTTCAAAACTACTTGAAGATAATGATGATGAAATTGAATTATTTATTCAAAAAAACTATTTAATGGTTGACCTTAATTCAACAAAAGTTGTAACAAGATTATTAGATGGTGATTTCATTAATTATAGACAAGTAATTCCATCTAACACTACGAGCACAATAACTATTAACAAAAAGCAATTAGAAGATGGTCTTGAAAGAGCCAGCCTTTTAGCAAAAATGGATAAAAACAATCTTGTTAAATTTGAAATTAAAGATAAATTATTAACACTTACCAGTCAAAGTGATATTGGAAATGTTACAGAGAACATAACAATTAACCTTGAAGGGAAAGACCTTTCAATAGCATTTAATGCTCGTTATGTTAGCGAATGTTTAAGAAACATTGAAGACGAATTTATTAAAATTAACTTCACATCACCAATTGCACCTTGCACCATCACAAAAAGTGAAAACAGCGAATATTTATATTTAATTCTTCCTGTTAGAATTGTAGTTTAAGGGGAAATAATATGAAAGCAAAAAACGCAATATTAATTAGTGCTCTTGCACTTTCAGGGCTTTACTTTGTGTTCTTGTTATTAAGTCTTTTAGGTGTATTTAACATTTCAGCCATTCTTTATGAAGATTTTAACTATTTAATTGCAATGGCTTGCATTATTGCTTGCCTTGGGCTATATACTATTGCCCTATTTATTGAAAACCATAATAATTTAGTTGTTCCAACTTGGCTATCAATAAGTTTTTATATATGTTTCTTTGTTTTTACTAATATTTATTACTTATTTGGGCTTTATAATATAATTTACACTAATTTAATTTTCTATGTTGCATTGTCTGTTTTAATTAGTATATTAAGTATCTCTATTTATTATAATTGCCTTAAAGCAGATGATGGCACATTAAAAAATAAAACTTATTTCACAGGATTTATGCTATTTTGCATAAGCATAACAATTTCAGTTATTTTTGAATTAGTGGTTATGTTTATTAAATTCTGTTTTAACACCAATATTAATTTAACAACTCATGCCCTTGCTAGTTTTGGTATTTTAATCTTAGGTGCCACAATATTTTCAATCCTATTTCACGCATCAATAAATAAAACCAAACGCTTTGCAAATGCATGTTTAATTAAAGTTAATATGAATCAAGTAGCAAAAACCCAAGAAAACAATATTAAAAAAGAAAATAAAAAATCTGTAAAAGCCACCGAAACAAAAACTAAATAAATCGTAAAATAATACGATTTATTTTTTTATTGACAAAAGTTTTTTAATAACTATAATAATTCTTGATAATAATTATGATAATTTTTACAGTTGATAATATCTTTGATTTTTTAAATTTAAATGGATATGCATGGGATTACTTAGTTTATAATGATAAATATAAAGATTTTTTAAAGGCAAAAACCAGCGATTTTGAATTAGATAATTATAACTTACTAGCACTTAAAGATAAAGTTGGACGAACTGCTACTGTTTATAGTTGCTTAATTACTAACACTAATTTTGAAATTTATGGATTTGATAATAATAAAGTTGAAATTTATTTAGAAAGAAATTTAAACAATGCTTGGGTAGATTTTTTAGCAACATTAAAAACAGCCACAAAATAAGGAGATAAAATGATTCATTCACTTGCAGGTGGAAATTTAGGAAATGTAACTTATCATGATTTTGCAAAAGTAAAAATTTTAGAAGGCAACTTTACAGGTGCTATAATGTGGTTTTTAGCCGATAACTTAAACCTAAAAGAAGGGAAAATTGTTGTTGTGCCAATCCAAAATGAAAAAGTTAAAGCAGAAATTTTAAGAATAGACAAAAATGTGTCAAGTCAATCATCACCAATTAGTGTAAAGCACGCAAAAAAAATAATAAAACAACTATAAAAAATAATTGAGATTAAATATAGATAAAAAAATTGCAGTTCAAACTGCAATTTTTTATTTTAAATAATTAATCTTTTTCAGGCGATTCTGTTGGTTTGTCTTTTTTTATTTCAATTGCCTTATAAACAAGGGCTGCTAAAATGCCCCCAACTAACGGACCAACTATAAAAATCCAAACTTGAGATATTGCTGATGTGCCTGAAAATAGTGCAAATAATGCAGGAATTAAACTTCTTGCTGGATTAACAGATGTTCCTGTTATAAACAAACCGAGCAAATGCACAAGAGTTAAAGTAAGTCCAATAACAATCCCCGCAACTGCCCCATTATTTTCTTTGCTAGTAACACCAATAACTGCCAAAACAAACACAAAAGTTAGCACTATTTCACTAGCAAGAGCAATTAAACTATCAGTTGCATAAGCACCTGAAAAGTTAGCGATTGCATTTTCTTGAATTAGATTAGCACCAAAACCGCAATCTGTGCCAAACATCATCATTAGAATTAAACAAGCAATTGTAGCCCCCACTAACTGACTTGCAACATAAACTAAAAATTCTTTAAAATTAATTTTCTTTCTAATCCACATTGCAATTGAAACCGCAGGATTTACATGGCAACCAGAAACATTACCAATGCTATAAGCCATGGCAACAATAGACAAACCAAATGCAAGAGATGTTGCCACGGTGTCGCAATTAGTTGCAATAGCAACTCCACAGCCAAACAGAACTAAAACCGCAGTTCCAATAATTTCAGCAATTGAAATTTTAATTAAATTTTTCATAACTCCTCCTTTTATTTTATTATATATTAATTTAAGCATTTTACAAAATAATTTTCTGTTAGTTTTTAATGTTGAATATATATCTATTGAATAAATCTAGAAATAAATTTATTGACAAACATAAAATTTAATATTATAATAATTACACTCTGTATTATGCAGAAATTACACTAAAATTGGAGAACTTACTATGAAAAGAACTTATCAACCAAAAAAAGCACACAGAACAAAAGTGCATGGATTTAGAAATCGAATGAAAACAAAAGGCGGAAGAAATGTTCTTGCTCGCAGAAGAAATAAAGGCAGAGCAAGACTAGCAGCGTAATAATGCTTAAAAAACAATATAGGTTAAAAAAGAAATATCAATTTAATTACACTTATAAACAAGGTCAAACTCAAGGCACGAAAAATATGTTGATTTTTTACACAAAAAGTCGCAATAAGTGTATTAAAATTGGTTTATCTGTAACAAAAAAAATTGGTAATGCTGTCACCAGAAATAGAATAAAAAGATTACTAAGGGTGGCAGTATCACCATTTTTATTGAACTTAAAAAACAACTATAATTTAATAATAGTTGCAAGACCCAATATCGTTAACTTAAAACTAATTCAAATTGAAAAAGAACTTGGCTATTTAATTAATAAGGCAGGGCTAATTGTTGAAAAAGATATTTAATTTTATAATAAATATTCCTAAGTTTATTGCAATGGGCTGTGTAAATTGTTATAAATACTGCATATCTCCACTTCTACCCCATTCTTGCAAATTCACACCTAGTTGCTCTACATATGCTATTATTTGTTTTTCAAAATGGGGGTTTTTCTCTGGACTAAGCCTTTCAATAAAACGCATTTTTAGGTGCAGTCCTTGGGCAATAGGCGGGTTAGACCCCGTGCCATATAATTTAAAAGGAGATTTTAAATGGGTAATTTAATGCTTGCGGAACTAACCGCTCCATCTGGATTATGGGTTATTATTTTAAATTGGATACAGTCAGGCGTTTCAAACTTTGCATGGACTATAATTTTATTTACTTTGCTTATTAAAGTTTGTCTTTCTCCGCTTGACTTTTTTATTAAGTGGTCAACCAAAAAAAGCACTTTAATTCAACAAAAATGTGCACCACAAGTAGCAAAACTTCAAAAAAAATATGCTAATAATAATCAAGCTCTTCAAGTTCAAACACAAGCACTTTATAAAAAAGAAGGTTACAACATTGGTGCTTCATGCGTTGTAATGCTAGTCAATCTTGTTGTAACTCTTTTAGTATTTTTGTCAATCTTTACATCTCTTAAAGAAGTTTCTGCTTATCAAGCAATAAAACAATATCAAGCACTAGACAATGCTTACACCACCACTTACACACAAATTTATGGAGATGAGTTTACAAAAAAAGTAAATGAACTGTTTGCAGAAGATGGTCTTGGAACCTATGACCCTACCTTTAACTATGAAGAAAACCCAGAAGAAAATGCTATTGCAATTGAAAATATAAATCTAGCAAAAACTTACGCAACTGAAACAGCAACTGCCTCTAATGTTGTTAAAGAAGCCGTTAAAAATACATGGAAACAAGAAAAAGAAAGTTGGGCATGGATAACAAATATTTGGGTAACAGATGGTAAGGCTAATCCTTTACCAACATATAATGGTTTAAAAAATCTAGCAACAAGTGCAAAAGGTTTATTTGGTAGCAAGGTAAACAATGAATATGTGGAAGTTGTTAACTCAATTAATGAAAATCATTATAACACTGTAACCCAGATTATTCATAATCAAAGTAATGGTTGGAATGGTTATTATATTTTAGCGATTTTAGCTGGTGTGGTAACATTTTTATCTACATATATTGCCGAACTTGGTAATAAATTAAAACGCAAAAAAGAAAACAAACAAGACGAACAAGAAATTAAAGTTAAGAAAAACCAATTTATCAAAACTCCAGAAACAGAAAAATCTTCAAATCCAACACAACAAATGGGCGGAACTATGAAGTTCATGAAAATTTTAATGCCTATAATGATGATTATTTTTGTTTTAAGTTCTTCTGCTGCATTTGGTATTTATGTTGTAACACAAAGTTTGATAAGCATTGGCTTAGGAGCATTAATTAATTTGATAGTAAATAAAATAACATATAAAAAACAGTTGGAAGTTTTGCAATATTTAGATAAAATTGAAGGGAAAAAGAAAAAATAGGAGAATACTTATGAAATCAATAGAAACACAGGGCAAAACAGTAGACCAAGCGATAGAACTTGGATTATATAAACTAGGAGTTACTCGTGACCAAGTTAAAATTACTATTTTAGAAGAAGCAGGATTATTTAACAAAGCAAGAGTAAGGCTTGCACTTAATGAAACCAGTGAGCAAGAAGAACAAGTTAAAACTTTATCTCAAAACCTTTTATCTAAAATGAATTTATATGTAGACATTTATGTTGAAGAAACAGAAAAAGGTTT
The DNA here is from genome assembly GCA_902496015.1 of uncultured Eubacteriales bacterium. GTDB lineage: Bacteria > Bacillota > Clostridia > Christensenellales > UBA1242 > UMGS2070. The sequence continues at coordinate 14,436 of CABUZJ010000002.1, read as the reverse complement.
TACAGTAGATATAACTGGTAAAGATGCAGCCCTTGCAATTGGAAAACATGGTGACTGTTTAGAGGCAATTAGCATAATTTTAAATAACATTTATAACAAAGATAAAAACAAAGATGAAAATACACGCATTTGGGTAGATAGCGATAATTACAGAACAAGAAGAGAAAATACTTTAACAGTTCTTGCGAAGAAAATGGCAAATAAGGCTATAAGGGAAAACAAAGATGTTAAGCTTGAACCAATGACTAGTTACGAACGCAGAATAATTCACAATGCCCTATCATCATACGACAGAGTTGAAACAGAAAGCCAAGGTAGTGAACCAAATAGATATGTAGTAATAAAATTAATTAATAAAATAGATAAACGCAAAGAAAAAAGTGCTGAACGCAAAATTATAGAAGAAACAAATAAAATTCAAAATCGAGCATATAACGACTAATAAAAAATGGAAAGCAACTTTCCATTTTTTATTTTAATATTAAAAAATATTTACTGGTTTTCGCCCGTTCCAATTAGCCCTACAACTTTCTCCCAAGTTTCAGGGAAAAACATTGAAATAATGATTACGGCACATAATAACAAAAATAAAATTTTAAATATTATTGATTTCCCACTTGTAAATTCAAGCCCAACAATGCCAACTACTGCAAGTGGTGCCCAAGTTCTAATTACTGCTAACACATTATAAACAGCATCTGGTAAGAATGCCCATTTTGCATGAATTATTAATAAAACATACACTATAACTGTTAAAAATGCCGCTATTCCCCCAATCCAATCTAATGCAATTTTCATTCCTGATTTTTCTTCTGCCATTATTTTATCCCTCCTTATTTATTATAGTTTAATTTATTTGTCAGTTTTTGTCAATTTAAAGAATTAACATTAATCTTGTAATTTATTTTTGAATTTATTAAAGCTATTGAATTTTAACTATTTTGATGTATAATATTATATATTATTTTTTGTGAGGATATATGTTAAAAGAAAAAAATAACACAATCGTTGCTTTGTCCACCCCACTTGGCGTTGGGGCAATTTGTATTGTTAGAATGAGTGGAAATGATGCAATAACTATTGCAGATAAAATATTTAGAAATTTAAAAGGAAAAACACCTAGTGAGTTTGAAGCAAGGAAACTTGAACTTGGCATTTTGACAACCGATAACTTTAAAGAACAAATTTTATGCGTAGTTTTTCGTGCCCCATTTAGTTTTACAGGTGAAAATCTTGTTGAATTTCAATGTCATGGCGGAATAAAAATAGCCGAAGGGGTTATTAGTGCATGCTTAAACAATGGTGCAACAATGGCAAGTAATGGCGAATTTAGCAAGCGAGCTTTTATTAATGGTAAATTATCGCTAGACAAAGCCGAAGGCATGATGGATATGATAAATGCTGAAAGTGATGCAGAAATTAGAGCAGGTTTTAACCTTTTAGAAGGAGACCTAGGAAAACTTGCTACAAATGCCCAACTCCAATTAACAGATTTAATTAGTGAAATTGAAGTTTCTTTTGATTATCCCGAAGAAGATATTGAATACATAACAAAAAGCAACGCAAAACAAAAATTAAATGATATTTTAATAAATCTTGATAATGTAATTGCAACAAGTTCGGCAGGCAAACAAATTACAAGCGGTATAAGCCTTTTAATTTTAGGCGAGCCTAATGTTGGAAAAAGCAGTTTACTTAATGCTTTAACTAAAAGCAATCGTGCCATAGTAACCGACATAGCTGGCACAACAAGAGATACAATCGAAGCTCCACTTGAAATTAATGGTGTTAAATTTAAACTAATTGACACAGCGGGAATTCACGAAACTGAAGATATTGTTGAACGACTTGGAATTGAAAAGGCAAAAGAAGAAATAAAATCTGCTGATTTGTGCTTAGTAATGGTTGATGCAAGTAAAGAAATTAACGACAAAGATAAAAAGGTTTTAAGTTTAACCGAAAAAAACAATAGAATTATAATCGGCAATAAAATAGATTTAACACAAACTCCAAAACAATTTGCAGATATATTCATAAGCACCACGAATACAAAAGACATTGAAAATTTAAAACAAATAATTTACAAAAAAACAGCAAGTAATTTAATAACAAATGGATTAATTATAACTAATCTAAGACATTTAGATGCACTAAAAAGAGCAAGAAAGCATATTGCCAATGCAGTGTCAGCAATAGATACCGAAACCTTAGACTTAATTTCAATAGATTTAAACTTGGCATATAGCGCATTAGGAGAAATTACTGGTAGCACAACAGGAGAAGATATTATTGATGCAATATTTTCTAAGTTCTGTTTGGGGAAATAAAAAATGTTAACAAAAAAAGAAATAACTAATAACGAAATGGTTGAACTTAAAAGTTGGTCGACTAATAACTTAAATAAAGAAAATCAAAATCATTTTAATTTCATTAATTTTGGACTATTAAATTTATTTAATAATCCTACTGAATTAATTGATTGCTACCCACAAGATTATAGGCTTAAACGCGTTGCATATTTTAATGATAATAGTTATGAAATATTAGGCTTTGCCATTATTGAATTGCTTAGTTATGAAAATAGTAATGAATTATTTGTTCATCACTTGTTAGTAAACCCAAATTTAATTCATCGTGGAATAGGATCAGCAATAATTAAAGATTTAACTGAAAATGCGAATAGTTATTTTAAATGTGAAATTAGTAAAATAGTTTACCTTGTAAATGAAGATAATATTCCTTGCATTAATATGTTAAATAAAATGCAATTTATTGAACTTGAAACTAATTTAAAAATAAAAAAATACGAATTTAATTTAAAGGAAAAAAGAAATGAATTATGATAGCATAGTAATTGGTGGAGGACATGCTGGTGTTGAGGCAAGTCTTGCACTTGCAAGAACAGGCAATAACACTTTGCTAATAACCTTAACCAAAAAATCTTTATCATTTATGCCTTGCAACCCTAGCATAGGAGGAACTGCAAAGGGGCATTTGGTTTGCGAAATTGATGCTTTGGGCGGTCAAATGGGCATCTCTGCCGATAATAACTGCTTGCAAATAAGAATGCTAAATAGTGGCAAAGGCCCAGCCGTTTATAGCCTAAGGGCACAAATAGATAAAAATTCATATCACAGAAACATGCTTTCTATTTGTGAAACTCAAAAAAATCTTACCATTATAGAAGATGAAGCAAGTGAAATTTTAATTGAAAACGGAAAAGTTTGCGGAGTTAAAACCATAAGTGGCAAAAAATTTAACTGTAAAAGCGTTATTGTTTGTGTTGGGGTTTATTTAAATAGCAGAACAATAACAGGAAAAGATATAAAAAATAGTGGTCCAGCAGGTTTTGCAAATGCCACAAAATTAACTAAGAACTTAATTGAGTTAGGTTTTGAAGTTAGACGCTTTAAAACAGGAACTCCACCAAGGCTAGATGGGAAAACAATAAATTATAATGCTTTTGAAATTCAAAAGGGAGATAAGAATATTCAATCATTTTCTTTTCTAACCAAAAAAACTCCTAAAAATATTTGTGCTTGTTATCTTGGTTACACTAATGCCAAAACAAAAGAAATAATTTTAAACAATCTAGACAAAGCTCCAATGTATAATGGTGTAATTGATGGAATTGGTCCAAGATACTGCCCTTCTATTGAAACTAAAATTGTTCGTTTTGCCAACCACGAAAGACACCAATTATTTTTAGAACCCGAAACCCTTGAAACAGATGAAATTTATCTTCAAGGAATGAGCACAAGCATGCCATCTTCCATTCAAAAACAAATGGTTGCAAGCATTAATGGGCTTGAAAACACAAATATTACAAAATGGGGTTATGCAATAGAATATGATTGCATTAATCCATTAAATTTAAATCCAACATTAGAGTATAAGAAAATTAAAGGTCTTTATTGTGCAGGGCAAATAAACGGCACAAGTGGTTATGAGGAAGCAGCAGCACAAGGAATATTAGCTGGAATTAATGCAAATCTTTATAACAACAATAAAGAACAATTAATCTTAACAAGAGATAATTCATATATTGGTGTTTTAGTAGACGACCTTACAACAAAAGGTACAAACGAACCATATAGAATGATGACAAGCCGAGCAGAATACAGGCTTCTTTTAAGGCAAGATAACGCAGATTTAAGATTAACTGAAATTGGAAGAAAAGTTGGATTAGTTAGCGATGAAAGATATAAAAAATTTAAACGAAAAGTTAAAGCTATTGAAAAATTAACAAAACAATTAAAAACTGTGCTTCCACCTACTAAAAACTTAAATGATTTTTTAATTAGGCATAATGAAAGCCCCGTAAAAAGTGGAATTTCTATTGAAAACTTAATTAAAAGAAGCAATTTAAATATATTTATGATAAAAAAAGAACTAGGCTTATTTAAAGGTTTTGGAAAAAATGTGCTAGAACAAGTTGGAATTAATGTTAAATATGCAGGTTATTTAACTAGAGAAAAACAATTAATAGAACGAAATAAAAAATTAGAGGAAAAGTTAATCCCAGAAGATATTGACTATTTAAAATTAAAAGGTTTAAGAATTGAAGCACAACAGAAACTAAATGAGATAAGGCCAAAAACCATTGGTCAAGCTTCTCGAATTAGCGGAGTTAATCCAGCAGATATAACAATTTTAATTTTATATGTTAAATAAAAAAGATTTTATCTAGATAAAGATAAAATCTTTTTTGTAAATTTTTAAAATTAAAGTTATTTTATTTAAAAAAGTTAAATTTTATAAATCATTTTATTTTTCTAATTCATAATTCAAATTTTTATAAATATTATCTAACTCATTTTCTAGTTTTTGGGAACAGCTAGCTTTAAAACTTCGTCGAAAGTTATATACGCTTTTAGTTGTGTAATAATAGCCATTATTTTCAAACCCTTCGGTAAATCCATATTTAAAAATGTGTGAACTATAATTTTGTTTTAATTTAATAATGCTATCTATAATTTCATCACCAAATTTTTCATCTTCTAAATATCTTAAATAAACAGCATTTGCAAATTCATTAATTGGCTGACTATCATAATAATAAACATTTGGTTTGCCGATTTTTGTAAATACATAATCTTTTGCAAACTCCCTAATCTCTATTTCTGTTTTCATAGATAACCATTTTTTATTAAATTTCATAAACTCTCCTTAAATTAAATTTTCAACTGCAATTTTTATTTTGTTCGCCATTTCAAGCGCTATTTCTTTTTCTTTATGCTCCACCATTATTCTTATAACAGGCTCTGTTCCACTTGCCCTTACAAACACCCTGCCAAACGGGTAAATATTCCGCCTTATTTCTCCAACCAATTTATTAAGTTCTTCACTATTTAAAACTTTAAGTTTATCCGCAACTTTTACATTTATATTTACCTGTTCATAAAGATAAATATTTAACAAATTATAAAATTTCTCTTTTTGCCTAACTAATAAATTACAAAGCATAATAGACGCAATAATGCCATCGCCCGTTGTAGCTAGATTGCCAATTATTATATGCCCAGACTGTTCACCACCTAATTGCACATTTTTTTCTTGCATTAGTGCAAGCACATATTTATCGCCAATATCTGCCCTTAAAAGTTCAATCCCCATTTCATTTAAAGATTTTTCAATGCCTAAATTTGTATGACTAGTTCCCACTATTTTATCTAATTTTTCACCTTTTAACTTAAAATACCAAGCTAGTAAAAACAAAATCATATCACCATCTATAACTTTACCTGTTTTATCAACTGCAATAATTCTATCTGCATCACCATCAAAAGCAAAACCAATATCTGCCTTAAATTTTTTAACAGATTTTTGTAGTTTTTCAATATGCAACGACCCACAATTATCATTAATCTTTAATCCATCATTATGACAATTTATTGCAAATACTTGTGCCCCTGCTAATCTAAACACATTAGGTGCAATTTTAAAACTAGCACCATTGCTACCATCTATAACAATTTTTAAATCTTTAAAATTATCACACAACGAGAAAAGATATTTTTGATAATATTTTTTAAAGTTTTCTTGCCAGTTAGCCGAACCCACATCACAACTATTTACAATGTTTGTTCGGCAAAAATGTCTTTCTAATTGCATTTCTCTTAAATCGCCCAATTTAAAGCCACAAGCATCAAAAATCTTTATTCCGTTATATTCCTTTGGATTATGGCTTGCGCTAATCATCACACCATAGTCATATTTTAAGGTTTTTGTTAAGTATGCAATTCCAGCCGTAGGAATAATTCCAACATAACTAACACTTCCCCCACCAGCCATAACGCCACATGCAAAAGAATTGGCAAGATAAGTGCAAGACACTCGTGTATCCCAGCCAATTAGAACCTTAGGCGCTTGTTTTTCCTGTGTAAGACTATTTCCACATTTTATAGCAAGGTCTGCCGTTAAATCTAAATTAACTATTCCTCTAATTCCATCTGTGCCAAAATAAATAGCCATTATTTTGCTCCTTTTAAATATTTAATTGCACGATTTTTTTTAATTTCTTCTCTTGCTCTGCCAATAACAAAATCATTTGCTTCTAAATTTTTTGTAACCGTTGTTCCAGCACAAACATAAACCCCGTCTTCAATAATTAATGGTGCAATTAAATTGACATTACAACCAATAAAACACCCTTTCCCAACTTTTATTTTTTGCTTGGTTTTTCCATTAAAATTTGCAAAAACAACACCACAACCAAAATTACATTCTCTTGAAATGGAAGCATCTCCAATATAACACAAATGACTAATTTTAGTTAATGAGCCTATAACAGAGTTCTTTATCTCACAAAACGCACCCACCTTAACTTGCGAACAAAGAACACTTCCTGCTCTTAAATTAGCAAAAGGACCGACAGTACAGTTAGTTCCTACTACCGTTTTTTCTAAATAACTACTTTTGATAATGCTTCCACTATGCACAACACTATCAATAATTACGCTTCCTGAATATATTTTTGTGTTGTCGCCAATTGTGGTATTTCCAAGCAAACACACATTACCATAAATTTCAACATTATTACCAAGTGTAACACTTTTATCAATTGTAACTGACTTTGGGTTATGAATTATATTTCTATATTTTTTGTTTATTTTTTTAATAAAACAACCCCTCCTTTTTCACAATTTTTACTACATTTTATTAAAATTTTATTTACAAAGTTACTTTTTAAATTAAAATTCTGTTTTAAAATCGATTTACACTAGATTTTTTCTAATGAAAATCAAGATTTTTTAATAAACCATTGTAATTTATTTGATTAAATTTTAGAATTTTGTTAGAATTTAACTAATAAGACAAGTTTTACTTGTCATATAAGGAGGTCGCATTATAATGAATAAAGGCGAATTTTTAAGAGCTATTGCTGCTGAAACTGGTGCAACACTTAAAGACACAACTGCATTTTACGATGCATATGTTAAAACAGTTAATGGTGCATTAGCAAAAAATGACAAAATTGCATTGGTTGGCTTCGGCACATACGAAGCAAAAAAGAAACCTGCAAGAACTTGCACAAACCCAATGACAGGTGCAAAAGTTAAAGTTGCTGCTTGCAAAGTTCCAACTTTCAAGTTCGGCAAAGCATTTAAAGATGGTTTAAACTAAACCAATAAAAAAATCACGGTTTTGTCCGTGATTTTTTTATTTCAATTTTTTCTTTTTTTCATAATATTTATCTAAAAAATACCAAATAATTGTTGCGATTTGAAGCGGTATTCCAATTAAAAATATAAGCCATAATTCAATTCTTAAAACACCAATATAAATTGTGGCAAAAGCCGTCCAAATTAAACAAGAAATCAACAAAAATGTTACCCACTTTTTTCCCCAAATAGAATTTAATATCATTGCCACTAAAAGCGAAACAGGCACCGCCACTATGAATGAAAACCATGCCATTTTTACATCACAAATAGTTAGAACAACAAAAGTAATAGTAGCAATTAACCAAACAAGTAAACATGCAAGTAAGATAGTTAAAGTTTTAGATATACTTATATGTTTGCTTATCTTTACCTTATTATTATTTGGTGTAATTAATGTATCCACTTTTACACCAAAAATATCTGCTAATTTTTTTAAAATGAAAATATCTGGCACACTTTCTGCTCTTTCCCATTTAGAAACAGCTTTATCTGAATAATTAAGCATTTCAGCAAGTTGCACTTGTGTAAGCCCCATTTTTTTTCTAAATAACGCAATATTATTTGCAATAACTTGTTCTAAATTTTCCATGCTTTAATTATATATATTTTTTTTCATTCAATCAACAAAAATAAGCAAAAAAATACAACTCTACTAATAAGAGAATTGTCGATTTTATAATTCTACTAAAATTAAAATAAGTGTAGGGCAAAAAATGGTGTATTAAGTAGTATCTTACCAAAAATAATTATATAATATGCAATGGAAAAACAAAAAAAGGAGAGATTAAATGAAAATAGCAATATCAGCAGAAACTACAATAGATATGCCAAAAGAACTTTTAGATAAGTTTAACATTAAAACTGTTCCATTTACTATCATTTTAGGTAATGAAGAAAAGTTAGATGGAGAAATAGATAATAACACTATTTTTGAATTTGTGAAAAATAATAACATTCTTCCAAAAACAAGTGCAGTTAATAAGTTTCAGTATAAAAAACATTTTTCTTCATTACTTCAAGATGCAGATGCAATTATTCATTTTAGTTTATCTAGCGAAATGAGTAGTGCTTATAGTAATGCAAAAGATGTTGCAAGTGAAATGAATAATGTGTTTGTAATTGATAGCAGATCACTTTCAACAGGTATAGCACTATTAGCAATAAAGGCAAGTGAACTTGCAAGCAGTGGGCTTGCATTAGGCGATATATTATATGTTATAAATAATATTATAAGCAAAGTTCAAGCAAGTTTCATTCTAGACAAATTAGATTATTTATATAAAGGTGGAAGATGCAGTTCTCTTGCTAAATTTGGTGCAAACTTGCTGTCATTAAAGCCACAAATAATTGTGGAAAATGGAAAAATGCGTGTTGGTAAAAAATATGTGGGGAAATTAGATAAAGTTATAGCAAAATATTGTTCGGACACATTATCAGCCTATCCACACGTTGATAAGTCACATGCATTTGTAACCTACACCACAGCAACACCAAACATGATAGAAACCGCAACAAATGCCCTTAAAAACGCAGGATTTATTAATATTCATCAAACCATTGCAGGTGGAACAATAACTAGTCATTGCGGTCCACTTACTATGGGAATTCTATTTATAAGTGAATAAAATATAAAAGGAGAGAAAAATGAACATAGCAATAACATCAGAATCAACTATAGACATTCCACAAGAATTATTAGATAAATATAATATAAAAACAGTACCATTCACCATTTGTTTCGGCGACAAAACTAAACTAGATGGAACTTTTAATCAAGACGAACTATTTGAATATTATGCTAAAACTAAAACTTTGCCAAAAACAAGTGCTGTTAATGAATTTCAATTTAAAGAACTATTTGAAAGCCTTGCCCCTTCTTATGATGCAGTATTACATCTTGCATCTTCAAGCGGTGTTAGTTGTGCATGTGAAAATGCAATTGCCGCCAGCAAATATTTTGATAATGTTTATGTAATTGACACACAAACACTATGCACCGGCATAGCATTGCTTGCAATATATGCTCGCGAACTTGCAGATAAAGGGCTTGATATTAAAGAAATTGTAAATCTTGTTGAAGCAAGAAAGCATACAGTCCAACTTAGTTTTATATTAGAAAATCTTTATTATTTATATAAAGGTGGCAGATGTTCAATATTACAAATGTTAGGGGCTAATTTGTTAAAAATAAAGCCACAAATAATAATGAAAGATGGAAAGGCCACAAGTAACCATAAATACAGGGGCACAATGGTAAAATGTTTTGAAAATTATATAAGTGATGTTTTTAAAGACCACCCAAATCCTGACCTTTCTTACGCATTTGTATCTTACACAAAATATAACGAAGAATTAATTAACATTGCAAAGAAAAGGCTGAAAGAACGAGGCTTTAAAACAATATATACTGCGCGTGCTAATTCAACAATTTGCACTCATTGTGGCGACACGGCAGTTGGTATTCTTTATCTAGACCAACAAAAAAATAAAACCCTTAATTAAGGGTTTTATTTTTTTATTATTTACTTATTTTTTACTTTTTTTCGCTTTTCCTGCACCCAAAATTCCAGCAACACCAGCAAGAATTGGGAATATGAAAGCAAGATAGAAACCAGCAGCGCCTTTATATCCTGCTTTAATAGTAACTCCTAAAATAGAGCTTTCACTAATTGTGCCGAACATAAATACTAATCCTGAAATTAAAACAATAATTCCACTAATTATCATTATCCAAGACAAGAATTTTTTAAGTGCGCTAGTTTTTTCTGGTTTAGTAACTTTTGCCATGTCTAAAATGTATAATAGTAAATATACAACACCTGCAACAAGAGCCGCTATTGCAAAAATTTGAATTAAAACAAGAAAAAATGTTAAATAACTTTTATCTGCAGCTTCCCAAATTTTAGCCATAGCAGACCAATCAGCAAACATTCCAGCTCCATCTTCTGCAACTACATCATTTCTGTAATAAACCCAGTTAGTTATGCAAAGAGGCACAATGATTAAAAGTGAAAATAAGCCAGAAAGTGCACCAAAAATAATATTTTTTGTTTTCATAAACTTCCTCCTTAATCAAATTATGCCATAAAGTGAAAATAGTGTCAAACTTATTTAAATAAATAATGCAAATAAAATAAATTCATGCAATAAAAAATTGATATTTTAATGTTTATAATATTTTAATATGAATTGCTAAATATCAATATCATTTAATGGATCATTTCCATCAACTAAAAATTCTTCACTATTTTTATTATTAACTTTGTCAAGTGGCACCCTAACATAAGTTGCTGTTCCACTAGCAAGAACTGCCCCACTTTCGTCAATAATATTTGCTTCCCCCGTAAATCCACGGGTGTTATTTGAAATAATTTTTCCAATACATTTTATTTTTGCCCCATAAGGCACGGGTTTTCTATATTTTATAGTTAATGTGCTAGTAACTGCAAAATTATGTGGTTCAGTTATCCACAACACCCTACCAATAGTTTCATCAATCAAACTTGCAATCATTCCACCATGTGTTCTATCTGGATAACTTTGATGTTGGGGCTTAAATTCAGCAAGTGCCACCACACTACCGTCTTCCATTTCGTAAAAATTTGCGTGCAAACCAAGTTTGTTATAAATTCCACAAACTAAACAATCGGTGCTATTTGCTTGTTGTTTTATAACTTTCATAAAACCCTCCTTTCTATCGAATAATAATTTTACATCAATTAAAAGCATATAGTCAAATATTTAAAATCACTATTATTTTATTAAAAAACTTAAATAAAAAATAAATGGAAATATATATTTTTAATTGTTATGTTTTGTTATTTTTATTATGAAAACAGCTAATTTTAGTGCAATTTGAACAAAAATTTAAAAATTTTGACAATTTTTCGTCACTACCCTATTGACAAAGTATTGATTGCGTGTTAGAATAGCGGTGTTAATAAGTTCGAGTATCTTATTACTGAAAAAAGGAACAAATCCTAAAAAGGCTATTAAGAACTTTTCCCACTCTTAATATGCTAAAAACTCATTTTGTTTTATCCAGCAAAAAGCCTTGGTTAATTCCAAGGCTTTTTGCGTGTTTATTTTTTTAAGTTATGTCTTGACTTGCAGTTATTGTGCAAATATATTCATAATTTTGCCCACTAAATTCAGTTTCATCAAGCGATGTATCCACTGGCCAGCGCCAATTCACCACCACATTTTCACTTTGCGTGGTTTGATTTTCCGGATTAAATGTTATATTTCCAGTTAATTTTGTTGTGCCTATTATTATTTCCTGATAATCGCTTTCACCAGGTGTGCCAATCCAAAAGATTATATTAGGATAAGTTATAGCATCTTCTTTAAAAGCAAATGAAATCTCCCACACCACATCAACCTGACAATTAGTGCAATCTATAAGTAGAGAAAATTCCCCTACACTAGATGGAGCAACCGAATCATTTTTAATGTTAGCATTCACAACAGCAGTACTTGCAAGGTCAATAGTAAACTGACTATTAGAATAAGCATCATATTCATTAACCTTAAACCACCACTTTGCACCCTTGCTTGTGCTATCATTAGAAATAAGGGTTGAAAAACGCGCTGTTGATGTTGCAATGCTTGCAGCAACAATTACAACCAGCACAACCGCCATTATGCAAATATTCAATATATGTCTATTGAATTTTTTTTTCACTTTTCTCCCCTTTTATCCAATTTTAACTTACTCATTTAGTTATAACACAAAACACAATTTTTTGTCTACTATTATGCCTATTCGTTATTATTTTGTTCATCTTTAACAGCGCTTATTTCATCATTATTTTCTGTTACAGATTTACTTTCATTTTCTTGCAATGTTGCAAGGCGTTTTTTTATTCTTTTCTTTTCACAATAATTCATTATGGCTTTTATTATGTAAGGTAACTCTATAATAAGAATACCTATGCCAATTAATAACAACAATCCCCATGGTGTTTGGAAAAATTCTAGCACATTTCCAAAACCTGCAAGTGTTACCACAACTTTACCAATAATGTCACTATTATCTAATAACCATGGGTCTTCGCTATTTCCAACATAATCACCCTTAGTTACATATTTATTATCTTCACTAATTGCCGTAACCCTATGGGTTACAACATTCCCAGAGCCATCTATAAAGGTAACAATATCTCCCACCTTATATTTATTTTGATGCTTAATTATAATCATATCACCAATTTTAAGCGTAGGATACATACTATTTCCCACAACCACTACATTTGCATAACCTAAAAAAGTGGGAACTTGTTCTTTTTTTACTTTTATTTTATATAGGTTAGAAATGTTAGCAATAATTACAAGGATTAATAAAGCAAAAATTAACCACTTAAATATAATTCCAATAACATTAAATACCTGACCCGCAGTTATTTTTTTGCGTTCAGGTTTAATGCTTTCTATTTCATTCATTTCAATCTGTTCAGTATTCATTTTTGCCCTTTATTTAATTCTACTAAACGAATTCAGCAGAAACCGTTATTTCAATATTATAAGTATTCTGGTTCTTACCATTATTGGTATCGGCTTCGTCATTTTCATTTTCGTCCCAATACCATTCAAGAACATAAATTTGTGTTGCTCCTGCCCTAAGTTGCACACCTCTAGTTGTAAGTTCATTTATTGGCACCCACAAATCAGTTCCGCCAATAATATATCTAGTTTGGTCAGACAATTTATATTTTAACTGAAAATTATGTTCGTTACTAGCCTTAAAAGAAATTGTGTAATTAATGGTATGTGCATTTTCATTTTTTACCACAAAAGCATAACTTCCCTTATCCCCTGGGGCAATTATGTTCGAACCTGTTGAATCTTTAAAAATATTAATGTCTTTACTTTGCTTCCAACTAATGTTTCCCACTCTGCTATAAACGCCCAAAACAGGTGCCGAATTTAAATAATCGTTTTCACTATTATCTTTTAAAATAGAACTTAAAATTACGCTAGTCACTGCAGTAACTAAAAAAGTGGCAACCAAAATAGGAACTAAAACAGACACCACTTTATTACTTTTAATTGTTCCAACATAAGTTGTTGGCGCAGCATCTGCCTTAAATTGAGATGATTGTTTTTTATATATATTTTTTTTATTATCAATGGTTCCAATAACGGTTCCACGGTCAACTATTTCATTTTTGTTAAACCCAGAAACTTCATTTTTGGTAATAATTCTTCCCCAAAGTCTGCCGTTTAAATCGTAAATCTTATTGCCCGAAACCGAACCAATTATTTTATTTTCAGCATCAAAAATTCGCTTACGACCAAAACCCAATCTGGGCTTATCGATAAGTGGTGCTCCCGTTAAAGAATTTTTAAATTTGTTTTTATCCACTTTAAATCCTTATCTTATAGTTAGTATAAACAGAATTAGCAATTCTAATCAAATTAAAAGTTTACCTAGTTTTAAGGACTAATAATTTAACTAATAATATAATAACACATTGAAATAATCATGGCAAATAAAATTTAATTATGAACTCAAAATAAAAATTAATCTTATTTATTCAATATTATTTATTAAAAAATTTTTTAATTATAAATTAACAAAATTAATGACGAATTAATATTTTTTTTGCACTAAATTTTTCATTACATAAATTTCCTTATGTAAAGAAAAGCAAGATGAATACATATAAAAGACAACTATAAAAAATAAAAAGCTAAAAAAGAACTAAATCAAAAAGGTTTCAACATATTAGCCAAGAATATGTGGGAATATAGCCAAAACCTAGGGTTT
>CABUZJ010000001.1 GCA_902496015.1 uncultured Eubacteriales bacterium | reverse complement strand
GTTCTACTGAACCTAACATTCTCATTTTCTTTTTGCCTTCTTTTTGTTTTTCTAATAGTTTTCTTTTTCTTGAAATGTCACCACCATAACACTTTGCTATTACATCTTTTCTTAATGCCTTCACCGTTTCCCTTGCTATTACTTTATTCCCAATGCTTGCCTGTATTGGAATTTCAAATAACTGTCTTGGCACGACTTCTTTAAGTTTTTCGGTTATTCCTCTACCCCGTTCATAAGCCTTAGTTCTGTGAACCAAAATCGACAATGCATCACAAACTTCCCCATTTAAAAGAATGTCTAGTTTAACCATATCACTTTCTTTAAACCCAGCCATTTCATAATCAAAACTTGCATAACCATGAGTGCGAGATTTTAGTTTATCAAAAAAGTCATAAACAATTTCACCCAAAGGTAAAATATATGTCATTTTAACGCGTGATTTATCAACATATTGCATGTCAATATATTCCCCACGCTTATTTGTTGCTAAGTCCATTATTGCTCCAACATATTCAGGGGGTGTGAATATATGAGCTTTAATCACTGGTTCTTCTATATGTTCTATTTCTTGCATAGGAGGCATATTTGTTGGATTTGAAATTTCAATCACATCACCATTGGTCTTAAATACCTTATAACTAACGCTTGGAGCAGTTGTAATTATGTCTAAATTAAATTCTCTTTCAAGTCTTTCAGTAATAACTTCCATGTGTAAAAGCCCTAAAAATCCACATCTAAACCCATAACCTAGTGCAGAACTTGTTTCAGGGGTAAATTCTAATGATGCATCTGATAATTTTAATTTTAAAAGTGCATCTTTTAAAAGATTATATTTCGCACCATCAATTGGAAATATTCCACTAAACACCACTGGCATAACTTGCCTATAACCTGCAAGTGCTTGAGTGTTTTTCCCAAATTCTGCTATTGTATCACCCACACGAATATCTGAAACCGTTTTAATACTTGCAGAAATATAGCCAACATCGCCTGCTGAAAGTTTGTCTTTACTTGTGGCATTAGGTGTGAATATTCCAACTTCTGTAACTTCAAATTCTTTTCCAGTTTGAAGCATTTTAATTTTTGTTCCTGCAACTACTGTGCCTTGCATAATCCTAACAAGGCAAACTGCACCTTTGTAATTATCATAATAACTATCAAAAATTAGAGCCTGCAAATCTGCATCTTTATCTCCTTTAGGTGCTGGCACATCTTCAATAATTCTTTCTAAAACTTGTGTAATATTTATTCCTTCCTTGGCACTAACAAGTGGTGCATTTGTGCAATCAATTCCAATAATCTCTTCAACTTCTTTTTTAACTTCCTCAGGTCTTGCACTTGGTAAATCTATTTTATTTATAACCGGCACAATTTCTAAATTATTTTCTATTGCAAGATACACATTTGCAATGGTTTGTGCTTCCACACCTTGACTTGCATCAACAACCAAAACTGCCCCTTCGCATGCTGCAAGCGAGCGACTAACTTCATAAGTAAAATCTACATGCCCTGGGGTGTCTATTAAATTTAAAGTATAATTTTTGCCTTTATAATTATATGTCATAGTAACAGGCGTTAATTTTATAGTTATACCTTTTTCCCTTTCAAGTTCCATATTATCTAATAATTGGTCTTTTTTTTCACGCTCGCTAATAAGCCCTGTTGTTTCCATAATTCTATCTGCAAGAGTGCTTTTACCATGGTCAATATGGGCAATTATTGAAAAATTTCTAATATTAGATAAATCATTGTGCGACATATAGTTTTTGCTCCAATTTTTAAATTAATTAAAATAAGTGTAAACAAAATTACCTAAAATTGCAAGTAAAACACTTATTTATTGTTCTATAACCATATTTTTAGCATAATTTTAGTATAAATGTTAAAAATGTTTAGTAAAATACTAGAAAAAACATAAAATATGTTGTATTATATTTATATAACACACTTTTAAATTTTTGGAGATTAATATGAATATTTTTGAAACTTGGATTGCAAATAAGCCTATTGCCCATCGTGGACTTCATGATGCTGAAACACCTGAGTTAAGTTTGGCATCTTTTATTAAAGCTATTGATAACAATTATGCAATTGAAATTGATTTAAGAGCCCTTGCTGATGGGACGATTGTTGTTTTTCATGATGAAACCCTTGGCAGAATGACAGGAAAAGACGGATATTTAGCAAATCTTAAATATGAAGATATAAGAGATTTAAAACTTGCAAAAAGTAACGAACATATACCCACTCTTGAACAAACATTAAAAATAGTTAATGGACAAACACCAATTTTAATTGAAATTAAAAACATGGGAAAAGTTGGCGAATTTGAAAAAGCGGTTTATAAAATATTACAAAATTATAAAGGTGAATATGCAGTTCAATCTTTTAACCCATATTCGCTTGAATGGTTTAAAATTAATGCACCTCATGTAAAACGGGGGCAAGTTGCAAGTTCAATGAAAAATAGCGACCTTTCTTTCTTTAAACGCATTGCTTTAAAACACATGAGTTTAAATAAAAAAGTAAGCGAGCCAAATTTTATTGCATACCGCACAGAAGATTTGCCTAATAGATACGTTAAAAAATATAAAAATCTCCCTCTTCTAGCTTGGTGCGTAAGGACTGAAGAAGAATATGATAGGGTTTCTAAAATTTGCGACAATGTTATATTTGAGCATTTTAAACCAATAGTATAAAATAAAAAACGCCGAACATTAGGCGTTTTTATTTTTTTAAATCATTGAAACTGAAATGTTTATATTAATAAATGCAGTATCTGCATTAAAGTTCACATTTTGACTTTTTTCTTTACTAGCAATTGCAACAATGCAATAGTTAGCCGTTTGAGTTTGTAGTAACTCATTATATGGTCTATTATTTATCTCATATTTCCCGCTACCAACAATGCCGTTAACTTCTTCCATTGTTTTATATGATTTATCAAAATAATCGTATATTTTAAATTCTATGGCATTTGCAAGTGTTTCATCGCCTGAAAGTTCAACATTTAGTTTAAACAAAATATCTCTACTATGATTATTAAAAATTGAAAAAGGAATTGCACAAACATATTCACTATACAAAGTGTTGCTAAACTCTACTCCATCTGCAACAGTTGCACCCTTAAAAGTCATAAATCCGTCTTGCCATGTGGTTGCCATACTTGGCTTAAATTCCACATTTTGAGATAATTTTAATCTTGTATTTGAAATTTGCGTAATTGTTGCATCGTTGCTTTCATTAAAACAAAATGCATAAGATTTAATACTATCAGGCAATGGAACTGTTCTAGTTGGAAGGATAACAGCAAAAGTTATTATTAAACTTGCAACCAAAATAGAAGTTGAAGCTATTAAAAAACTTATAACTTTTTTTGCACTCATAATATTTCTCCTTAGTGATTTTATTTTACTAAACAAAATTTAATTTGTCAAATCTGTTAACTATTTTTTAACACATCTATTTCTTTTTTCCATTTTAAATTTTTATAGCGTTTTCTTAACTTAACAATTCTATGTATTTTCACTGGCCTAATATTGAATATTTGCACTCCATTAACGGCCACTTTTTTATACATGGCTTTCCAAAGAATATAAGAATAAATAGAATTAGTTAAATTTGCTAAATAAACTACTATCATTGGCAAACTTTCTAAATCTACTTCGCCACTTGTAATACCTAAAATTAAAACATTTGTCCACAAACCAAGACTTATTGCACATTGAACTGTTGTTAAGAACCAACTTTCTTTATAACACATTGCATTTAACACTTTGCAAACAATTGAAATGCTTAATGTTATGGCACTTAAAATTAATGCCGTTGTGTTAAATGCCTTTAACACAAAATAACTTATTGCACATAACACAAAAAAACTGATGATTGTAATTATCCAACCCACAGCTGATAATTTTTTTATTGTTAATTCTTTGCTAATATTTTTGTTTTTGTTTTTACTTTTTAAATTAATGGTCCAACTAATAAGCGCAAAAACTGCAAGTGGTAAGTTAACTGCAAGCGACTTAAAAAGTTCACCATATAACCCATTTGAAAAACTAATAAATGCATATAAAAAACATTCAATAATTGCAATTATTTGTCCCCATCTATTTGCACGCCCAATTAAGTCAACCGAAACCATTAGAACTAATAATTCTAGAACATTTATCCAAGAACTTGGTTCAATTATTAAGCAAACTATGCCCAAAGAAAGAAAAATTACATACCACCAAATTTTGAATTTAAATTCATTAAATAACTTTCTAACAAGGGCTGCTCTGCCGGCTGAAATTCCATAAATTTGATAAAGGCTTCTTGTATTAGTGGCACCTTTAGTTGCCGTTACTTCACCAAATATTAAATTTTTATTATAATTGTTGCTATAATCTTTTGTATCTCTTCTCATTCTAAATCCTTTAATTTATAAGCGATGTTAAAGTTTTAGTGTAATAAACATTTAACTTATGCAATGCTCTTGTGCATGCAACATAAAATAATTGCTTAAATTCTTGCGGATAGTCTGTTTCATTTGCATTATAAATTAATGCAATATCAAATTCTAGCCCCTTTGCAAGATAGGCTGGAATTATCATGATTAAATCAGCAGTAAAAGTTCGGTCTGCCTTAGTTAATAATTTAAACTTTTTGCCTAATTTTTTAGCATCAATAATTGACTTTAATTCTTTTGCCTGAGCTTCGGTTCGAGTGATTATTGCAAGTGTGTTATCTTTATTTTTTAAATTTAAAGAATCTTTTAATAACCTACTTTTATCAAATTCTTCACAATCTTTTATAATTTGAACTTCATCTCCGTTTCTTTCAACTTGATTAAATAAATTTGTTTCGCCAATTATCTTCTTACAAAAAGTATTTATTTGTGTTGTGCTTCTATAAGTTTTACTTAAATATTCGGTTGCACACTTACAGTCTAGCCTATCTTCTTTTAAAATATTGGCAATCGTATCAAAACTTTTATAACTAGAAAATGGTAAAATGCATTGGTTTATATCACCTAAAACTGTTATCTTTGCGTCTTTGAAAACATGTGAAAGAATTCTATATTGCATTTGACTATAATCTTGCCCTTCATCTATAACCACTTGTTTAATGTTATGTTGCGTTCTAAATCCCACTAATCTATCTTTTAAATACATATAGCCTGAAACATCTTCAAATGGTAAAATTCCCTTAGATAAATTGTTTTGGGTGTAATCGAAAATGTCTGAAAGTTCTTTAATGGTGAATCTTTGCTGTTTACTTGTTCCAGAAGAATTATAAATTTCTTCAATAAGATTTACAAATTCTTCCTTATTTGAATAAAGGTCAAGATACATATCTTTTGGTTTTAACTTGTTCAAATTGTTTAAAAGTGCTTTTTTAATTTTATTTCTTATAGTTTTATTGCTATTTAATTTTATATCTAAATGCAATAAAATTTTATCTATAATTTGCGCACCTTGTTCTTTAAATGTTTGCCCAGACAATTCAATTGTATCAGCAAATTTTTCAAGAAATGATTTATCAACCACAACTTTGCCATCAACAACCACATCTTCAACCGATAAAACCTTATATTTTCTTTTTTTAATAAAGGTTTCAATAAGGTTGATATAAATACTAGATTGTTTTAATTTTATTGAATTATATTCAATTGGCTTTTGTTTTACATTAGGAGAAATTGAATAAACATATTCATAAATATCATTCATTGTTCCTTTTATTTTAAATTCAGTTAAAAATGCGCTAACAAAATCACCAAATGTAGACTGATAAACATTATCTTCTCCTATTTCTGGCAAAACATTAGAAATATAATTAGAAAAAATATCATTGGGGCTTAATATTAAAATATTACTGTTTCTTAAACTCTCCTTATAAGCATAAAGAAGATATGCCACTCTGTGCATAGCAACAGATGTTTTTCCGCTACCAGCAGGGCCAGAAACAACCAATATATCACTATCTAATTTTCTAATAATTTTATTTTGCTCTTTTTGTATTGTGGTTACAATATTTCGCATTTTATCTGTTGCGTGTCCGCCAAGCATTTCTCTTAAAATATTATCTACCACCTGAACTGATGTATCAAAAATTTGTTCTATTTTATCTCCGTTTATTTTAAACTGACGCTTTAAAACAATATTTCCCGTAATTCTTCCGTTAGGAGTATCATAATAAGCCTGCCCTAACTCAAAATCATAAAACATAGAAGCTATTGGGGCACGCCAATCGTAAACATAAAAATAATTTCCATCATCAAGCGTTGCAATGCCCAAATAAATTGGCATAACTTCTTGTCCATCGTCAAAATCTATTCTTGCAAAATATGCACTTTTTATCATGCGATTATAAGCTCTTAATCTATTTATTGCATTAACTGAAGTTGCCTCTCTTCTGTTAACGCTAAGTTTCACTTCTGCCCATTCATAGTCTTCAAGGCTATTATCCCACGCATATTTTAAGTCTTGTGCAATTTCCTTTTCTATATCTGTTAAAAGTTGTTCATTCCCTTCAATTTTCTTTTGCAAAATATAAAGCACTGTTTTTAAGTAATCTTTTTCTGCCTTTAACTCTTTTTCACTTATCATTATTTATTTTCTCCTTTGCTCTTTGCCTTAACTGGTGGTGCAACCTTTATATTTTTTTCGGCACCATTTTGAGATGGAATATAATAAACATGGTCATTAATACTATCTGGTAAATATTGTTGTTCAACAAATCCACCATAATCATGCGGATATTTATATTTAGCCCGCTTCTCATTTAAATAATTATAATTTTTTAAATGGGCAGGCACCGCATCACAAAAAGTATTTTCAACATCTTCTTGTGCTGCATGCATTGCAATAAGCACGCTATTAGATTTTGGGCTAACACAAACATAAATAATTGCATGGCTTAAACTGAGCAAACCTTCGGGTAATCCAATTTGTTGATATGCCGTCATGGCACTGGTAACAACTTGTAATGCTCCACTATTAGCAAGCCCCACATCTTCACTTGCATGAGCAATTAATCTTCTAAATATAATAAGAGGATCGCAACCTGCTTTTATTAATCTGTGTGCCCAATAAAGTGCTGCATCTGGAGCACTGCCCCTTAAACTTTTACAAAAAGCCGAAAGCATGTCATAATAAAGGTCATTATCTAAACTAAGGACTCTTCCTTGCATACACTCCTTAGCAATCTGTAAATCTATAGTTATTTTTTTGTTTTTTAAAGGAGTGCTTAAAACTGCAAGTTCAAGTGCACCAAGAGCAACTCTAGCATCTCCTGAACTAGAATTTACAAAATAATCTAATGCATCATTTTTTAGTTCAATATTTAACTCACCAAAACCTCGCTCTTTATCTAATAAAGCCCTTTCAAGTGCTGTTTTAATATTAGCCTTTGAAAGTGGTTTAAATTCAAAAACCCTGCATCTTGAAACAATCGCACGAGTCATGCTAATAAATGGATTTTCAGTGGTTGAACCTATGAAAATTATATATCCTTTTTCAATTGCTTCAAGCACAGCATCACTTTGGCTTTTATTCCACCTATGACATTCATCTAGCAAAAAATATGTTTTTTTGCCAAACATTTCAAGATTATATTTTGCTTCATCTATTGCCTTTTTTGCATCTCCTACCCCCGAAGATACAGCATTTAAAACAACAAACCTGCTATTTGTTGTCTTTGCAATAATCCCAGCTAGTGTTGTTTTGCCAGTGCCTGGCGGACCATAAAAAATACAACTGCCCATTCGGTCAGCAAGAATTATTCGCCTTAATGCACTATTTTTGCCAACAATATGCTCTTGACCTAAAAATTCATCAAGATTTCTTGGTCGCATTCTTTCGGCTAATGGTAAACTTGTTGTTTGCTCTTGTGAAAATAAATTCATACTCTTTATACCAATATAAAATTTTATATATAATAATCAAAGAATATTATAACAAATAAAAGTATATTTGCAAACAAATATGAAACAACAAAAAAAATTAAATTTAAAATTACTTTTTTATTTCATTAAACAATTATTAAACAAAATTTTTCTCCATTAAAAATTTAAACCACTTTATAATAATAGCAAATTTATCTTTAATGTCGTAAAAATATAATAAAGATTTACTCACACAATTAATAAGTTCATTGTCTGATATTTTATTTGTAATTACTCTTGCATTTTCATTATAAACTAAAATGCCATAAGTTTTAAAAATATTAAGATTAGCAGTTTTTAAACTTTTAATTTTCTTAACTTTAGCACCTTTAAAAATTTGCTTTTCATTAGCACGAACTTCATAAATAAATAAATTAAGCCAAATAAAAAGTGCTTGCAAATAAAGCAAATAAAACGCATTTTCTTCTTTTTTATAAATTTTTATAGTGCTTTTTATGCTATTAAATGCTGAAATTGCATTAAATTTAAAAGAATAAATTGTTTTAAATGCCATTGAATTTGCAAGTGTTTGAATAACACATTCACCATTTTTACTTCTAAATTTTATCTCTCTTAACTTGTCTAACAATTTAATTTTATTTAATAAATTAAAAACATTTTCTTTTTCTTCTTTTAAGAATTTAAGTGCAAAATTTAAGTTATTATTTTCAAAGACATCAATTAAATATTTTTTTGTTGAATTATAATTTATCAGTTTTAATCTATGGTATTTTATTATTAATGCTTTATTATTTTTACGCATTTTTATATCATTATTGTTATTTTTTATAAAATTATTTCTGTCTTTATTAATTATTTTGTATTTTTTATTGTGTAAAACATAGTTTGAAAATGCAGTTGGTGATATTATTATTTTAAAAAAAGACATAGTTAATCTTCTAGGTTTTAGCAAGTAAAACACAATAAAAAAAATTATCAAACAATATAATATTTGTAAATATATCATAAAAAAATAATGCCCAAAATTAATAATAAAATTCAAATCTTTACAATATAAAAAGCCCACAAAATAAATTTTGTGAGCTTTTTAAAAGTTAGTCTATAAGCCGAGTTCTGTTTTAGACGATAATCAATCTTGACATTATGTTGCCATAATGTTCATGCGATATTGAAGGCAGGCGGACAGCCCTATTTGCCTTACATCTTGCACCGTGCAGAGTTTACAGCAAAATTATGTCACCATAATTTTGAGTGGGCTCTTACCCCACTTTTCCACCCTTGCCCCTGCAATTTAATTGCGGTTGGCGGTTTATCTCTGTTGCCCTTTTCCTTAGGTCACCCTAGCTTGATGTTATCAAGTGCACTTGTCCTATGGTGCTCGGACTTTCCTCACTTAAATTCTTAAGCGCTATCGTCTGGCTAACTTTGCGTTTATTTTAGCATTATTTATTATATTTGTCAATACATATAGTTTAAATAAACTATTCCTTACAACCATTAAAAACTTTAACTTAAAATAATATTGAACTTATTTTTTGTAAAAATTTTATTACATTTTGTTACCTATTTTTACATTATGTTGATATTATATTTCACAAAAACTATTAATAATTAGTAATGTTTTAAATAGTTTTACTTTATATAATAAATAATTATAAATTTCATCTTTAATTAGTTTTTTAATAATCAAATATATTAAAAATTTTGTCTATAATCGTCAATTACTTTTGCATATCTTGATTATTGTTTATTGTTTCTTTAATTATTCCAATTGCCTGATTTTCAATTCTAGAAACATACGACCTAGATATTCCAAATACTTTTGCAACTTCCTTTTGTGTTTGTGGAATAAATCCAAACAAGCCAAATCTCCTTGATATAATTTCCCTTTCCCTAGCATCTAAATTAGATTTAATAATTGTTTTAACTTTTTCTAAAATAATACTATTTTCAACATAATTAGCAACATTATCTTCGCCGTCTTCACTTAAAATTTCCATTAAAGTTATGCTATTCCCATCTTTGTCTGTGCCAATGGTTTCTTCAAGTGATACTTCCTGATTATATTTTTTTTGATTTCTAAAAAGCATTAAAATTTCATTTTCGATGCACCTTGATGCATAAGTTGAAAAACTATTGCCTTTACTTTTTTGATAAGTTTTAATCGCTTTTAAAAGTCCAATGGAGCCAACGGAAATTAACTCTTCTTGGTCGCTGAAATTTTTGTATTTCTTTGCAATAAAAGCAACTAATCTTAAATTATGTTTTATAAGTAATTCTTCTGCATTTTTATCACCATTATGATATTTTTCAAAAAGTTCATCTTCTTCTTTCCCAGAAATTGGTTTTGCAAATGCGTTTTTAGAACCCACCAAACCCGTAAAAAAGAAAATTTTAGAAAATAGTTGAATTAGCCAAGAAATAAACATAGACTTTTTACCTCACACATTAAAATCTATGTCGAAATATGGTTAAATATTCAAAAAAATGCCATTATTGTTGGCATTTAATTTATTTATATGATTTTAAGTTTTTCTTTAAAAAATTATTGTTGTTTTATAGTATCAAACCTTTTAATTTAATATCTTATTAATTTATGCTCTTAAAATATCGCCCGCCACCAATTTATAATCTTTACTTGGCGTTATCCAAACCTTTTGTTGAACAAGTTTTGCACAATCTAATTTATTGCCTAATTCATCTGTAATTTCAAGCACTTCAAATTTTTTATTAAATGAGTTATTAGGACTTAATATTTCAAGGCTATCCCCCACACTAAATTTATTCCTTTGTTCAACTAACACTTTTCCATTTTCAACATTTAGAACAATTGCCTTGAATACACTTTCTTGTTCTTGGCTAGCACTTTCATAATTCTGCTTTAATTGGTCTGTTTCAAATATAAATCCAGTGGTATATTTTCTATGGCTTGCCTTATTTAATTCTAAAATTAAATCACTATTTACGCAAAATTGTTCGCCAGTTTTTTGACAAGCGTAATAATAATCTAGGGCTCTTCTATACGCATTAACTACTGTTGCAACATAATAAGCAGATTTCATTCGGCCTTCAATTTTAAAACTTGTCACCCCTGCATTTGCAAGTTTATCTAAATATTCAATTAAACATAAATCTTTGCTATTTAAAATATATGCTCCGCGCTCATCTTCTTCAATGTCAAGTTTTTCATCTGGGCGTTCATCTTCAACAAGTTTATAATGCCACCTACAAGCCTGCACACATTCACCATGATTACTATCTCTTTGTGCCAGGTAATTGGAAAGCAGACATCTTCCACTATATGAAATGCACATTGCACCATGCACAAATGCCTCTACTTCCACATTTTTTGGTAAACTTTTTGTTATTTCCTCTATTTCCTTTAAACTAAGTTCTCTTGCAAGAATAATTCTTTCTGCACCTAATTTTGCCCACGCATTAGCCGAAAACATATTAGTTGTGTTGGCTTGTGTTGAAACATGCAAGGCTAATTTTGGAGCATGCTCACGAATAAACATAAATAATCCAAGGTCACTTACAATACAAGCATCAATTTTTGCATCTTCTAAAACTTTTAAATAATCGCTTAGCCCTATAAAATCTTTATTCCTTGCAAAAACATTTAAAGTTATATATGCCTTTTTACCTTTATCATGAACTAATTTAACTGCTTGTTTTAAATCTTCATCTTCAAAATTAGAAGCAAAGGCACGAAGCCCATAGTTTTTACCTGCAAAATAAACGGCATCTGCTCCAAAGTGAAGTGCCGTTTTTAATTTCTCCATGTCGCCCGCTGGGGCTAAAAGTTCAATTTTTTTTAAATTCTTTCGCATTACTTTAAACCTTTGTGGCAATTAAAATGCCGTCTTCTATTTCTAAAATTTTAACATCTTTTAGTTCGCTTGAATTTTTGCAACTTTCTATAAATTCTTTAAGCCTTTTTACTATGGTTTTATATCTTTTAGGATAGTCATTAGAATAAACATAACCCCTAAATAAAACATTATCTGCAATTAATATTGCATCTTTAGAAAGCAAATTTATTATACTTGGCAATAACTTAACATATTGCCCCTTTGCACAATCTAAAAAAATTAAATCATACTTATTGTTTTTTAATTCTAATTTTTTTGCAATTTCTAATGCATCACCTAAAATTATATTAGCCCTAGATTTAAAGTTCATTAAATTAATGTTTTGCTGTGCAATTTGTGCTCGATTTTTATCAATCTCAATTGTATCAATAACCCCATCACAACAAGAAAGCATTAGAATTGCACTAAACCCAATTGCTGTGCCGAACTCTAAAATAGACTTTGGGCTTTTATTTTTTGTTATATCACACAAAATATTACCACTTTCACTTCTTATAATTGGCACATTATTATGATTTGCAAATTCAATAATTTGGTCTATTTTATTCATATTACACTCTAAATATAATTGGCAAAATCATTGGATTTCTTTTGGTTTTTTTATAGAAAAAGTTTCTTAAAGGTTTCCTAATTTGATTTCTTAACTCGTTCCAATCCCTTTCTTCTTTCATGTCTATTGTTGCAAGAGTATCTAAAAGAACTCCTTTTGCTTCTTCAACTAAAACTTCTGCTTCCTGAGTGTAAACAAAACCACGAGTTATCATGTAAGGTTCGCTCATAAGCTCACCCGAAACATTACTTACTCCTATAACCACAATAACAAGCCCGTCTTCACTTAGTAATTTTCTATCTCTTAAAACAACACTGCCAACATCACCAATTCCTAATCCATCAACCAGCATTTCACCTGCTTGAACATGGTCTTTTACTGCAATACCACGCTTGCCAACTTCAACCACCATTCCAATTTCTGGAATCACAATATTATGCCTGTCCATTCCTAGTTTAATAGCAAGATTACTATGTTCTTTTAAATGCCTATATTCCCCATGAACAGGAATAAAATATTGCGGTTTTAATAAACTGTGAATAATTTTCAATTCTTCTTGGCAAGCATGACCAGATGTGTGAACATCATCGTGAATTACTATTGCACCCTTTCTATAAAGATTATTAATAACTTTATTAACCATGTTTTCATTACCAGGAATTGGAGTTGAAGAAAAAATTACAGTATCGTTGTCGCCAATTTCTAGTCTAGAAAATTCACCATTTGCCAATCTTGAAAGAGCACTAGTTGGCTCGCCTTGACTTCCCGTGCTTAACACTAAAACATTCTTATCTTCCATGTTTGGCACTTTTTCAACATCAATAAACACACTTTTATCAAATTTGAATTCCCCAATTCTCATGCCTGCATCAATGTTGTTTATCATGCTTCTTCCAACAACTGCAACTTTTCTATTATATTTAATTGCAAGGTTTACAATTTGCTCAACTCTATAAATATTACTTGAAAAGGTCGCAACAAAAATTCTGCGGTCGGCATTGTCAATAAAAATTCTTTCTAACTTTTGCCCAACACTAGATTCACTCATTGTGTAACCCAATCTTTCAACATTGGTGCTTTCACACATTAAAAGCAAAACACCTTTTGCCCCTATTTCACTTATTCTTGGCAAATCAATCATTTCGCCATCTATTGGCTCGAAATCAATTTTAAAATCTCCCGTGTGGAACACAATTCCCGCTGGTGTAGTTATAGAAAGTGCCATTGCCCCAGCAATAGAATGATTAACCTTAATAAATTCAACTTGAAAAACTCCAAGTTTAATAACATTTCTAGGACGAACCACATTTAATTTAACGCCCGTAATTTTATGCTCCTGTAATTTATTTTCAAGCAAAGTTAATGTTAATTTACTTCCAAAAACAGGAACTTTTAACTCTTTAAACAAATAAGGCATTGCACCAATATGGTCTTCATGTCCATGAGTTATAACTATACCACGAATTCTATTAGCATTTTCCTTAACATAACTAAAATCTGGAATAACTAAATCTACCCCAGGCATGTCTTCCCCAGGGAAAGATAACCCACAGTCGATAATAATAATGTCGTCTCCAAATTCTAGTGCTGTCATATTTTTACCAATTTCGCCAACACCTCCAAGAAACACAACCTTTAAGGCATTGTGTTTTGTTTTGCTTTTTTGCTTAATGTTGCTTACTATAACATCATCATCTGACATCGCGTCTGCAACTTCATCAATCATTTCAGTTTTTGTTGCATTATTTTTACTATTGTTTTTATTATAATTTTTTCTAGTCTTTCCACCTGCTTCATAATATGTTTTGTTTTCAACATTTACTTCATTAGAAAAAACTTTCTTTTTAGTTGTTTGTGTTTGAATTATTTCCGTCATTTTTATTTCCTTTATTTTCTAAATTTTTGGTTTCGGTTGTCTTTGGTTCAACAATTAAACTATCAGTTAAATAATATCTTCTTCCTGTTATTGTGTAGTAATTAATAACCATGAATATGCTTAATATTACAGCGGTTGCAGGCAAAGTTAAAAATAACCCTACCCCAATGGTGAACACTCCTAAAAACACATTAACAAATATTATGGTTAAAATAAGTACTATTGCATTACTTAAAGTTCTTCCAAAATTTGAAAAATTAATTTTTACGCCTTTTCTAAAAGCTTTAATAACCCCTATTTTTTCTTCAACCATTATAGGCGCAAAACTTGAAGTTAATGCAAGTTTTAATGCAAGCAACACAACTGCAAAGGCTAAAAAAATTACTATTAAAAGAACTGTTAGCAACACTCCTTTTGCAAGTATTAAATATAAGCAAAATAACAATCCAATAACAATTGAAAAAGCTAAATCAATTAATAATTTTATTAAAGAATAAATACTTGCTTTACCGATATTTGTGATTAATGTATTAGTATACCCTACGCTTGCTAAGCTTGAAATTTTGTTATTAATTAAAACGCATAAAGTGTAACGAGAAATGCCCGCAAGAAACATTGGCAAAATTATTGCACATAAACAAAAACCAATATAACTAAACCAATACGAATCAAAATTTGCCGATAAAATATTAGCCAAACTCGAAATTATATCTTTAAAAGTGGCATTTATTTCAACAGGTGTTGTGTAAACCACTTTAAATAAATTATTAAATGTTTCAAACCAATTTTCTGCCTGCAATAACCTTATGGTTGGTAAAGCGAGCAAAAGCGACAACAGCACCACCAAAACCGAACAAGCACAGCCGAACGCTAATTGCTTCCAAACCAAATTAAAGTTTGAACTAAAAAGTTTAACTGAGTTCTTATAAGACATAATTATATCCTTTTAATTAAAAAATATCTAAATTTTGCAAAAATAAATTTGTTGTTTTAAACACAACAATTAAATAATAAACTTTATTTCCCACTAAAATTTAAAAAAGATATTTCTTGAATATTATTATACACATCAAAAACCCTAAAATCAAGTATTTTTAAAAATTGCCTAATATTCTTAAAATTCCACTTAAAAAAATATAAACTTACACTCACCCATTAAGAAATAAAAATTAATATTTACATTTGTAAGAATTTAAGTAAATTTGAATATTATCTTTTAATATTATATTTAATATAATAATAAGTAAAAGATTAAATAGCGTTTATAATTTTATAATAAAAAAATGTTAAAATATTGAAAATTTTAATTGTTATTATGTTATATGCAAAACTGCAAAAAATGCAACTACATTCCTGCGTGCAAAAACAGGCAACAAAAAACCACCCCAAATTTTGAGGTGGTTTTTATTTTACTTTTGTAACTTTAAAACAATTTCAACTAATTCCTGCTGAGTTAAATTTTGTAATTGTTCTTTTTGATAACTTGTAGCAGGTGATACAACATCTTGTTCTATATCCTGCTCAGCATTTTTATTGTTGTAATTAACAGTTTCAACCTGTTCAATTAAAACCGGCTCAATTTCAAGACTTTCGTGAGTATCACTAATTGCTATTTCTTCAGTTGGTGTATTTTCAACTTCGACATCTAATTTTGGTTCAACCGCTTGTGTTACACTTTCTTGCGTATTTGCTTTTTCTAACTCTTCTTTTTGTTTAGTTTCCATTTGTTTAGCTTCATTCACGGTTTCTTCTTTATTAGTTTGGGCTAATTGCTCTTGAGCATCTAGCACAATTGCCGCATTTGCATCGATTGTTATTTTGCCATCTGCATTTTGGCTTATAACTTTTGTTGCTGGCTTTGTTGGTGCAGAAATAATTCCAAGCACAACAAATATTCCGCAAAGACCAGTTGTTATATCCATAACTAAAGAACTGTCTATCTCAACATTAAACTTTCCAGCAATAATTCTAGCCACAAGTAAAATAGCACTTACTAAACTTATCCAAAAGTTGTAAGTTTTCATTTTATCTTTAAGTGTCATAAATATCTCCTATTATTATTTCATTGGTCTCATATATTGCAAATAATAAACTGTGTCATAATTATTCCCAAGGTAATAAGCAAACATATTATCGGCTGTAAGCATACGCAATGCTTCTTCTCTTGGCAATTTGTTTAGATAATCTATCATAAATTTAACCTTTACTTCATCTTGTTCCGTTTTATCTGTTAAATCTATATTATATTTTTCTTCAAATTCTGCTAAATCTAACTTTTGGTTAAATTCTTCATCTTGTCTTTCTGCTTCATATTCTTTTTGAAGTTGTTCAACTTTATTATTAAATTCAATAACCTCTTTTTTCTTTTCTTCAAGCTTTTCAAGTTCACTTGCAATTTGTGTTTGAAGTTCACTCGCATAATCTAAATCAAGAACATCAAGTGCATTTTCTTTTTTTGTGTTAAGGCTTAATAATTCTTTGTCTATGCTTGAAAGTTCATTTGCTAAGTCAGTTGCAACGGTGCTTAATTCACTAGCCCTAGATTTTTCAATGCCGTCTAATTGTCCAATTATTATGCTTGAACGAGCAAGTCCTCTTTTAAGCGCCTGATTTTCAGCACTAACCACACTAGCATCATAAATTTCATTAACTTTACTTTCCGCTTGTTTTGCATAGTTATTAGCCACAATTTTTTCTTCTTCTTTTGCTTGTTGCTCTTTTTCATATTGCTCTAATTCACTCTGTTTTAATTTTTCATATTTACTATCTAGTTGTGCTTTAACTGAGTTTTCAATATCTTCTTTTGTTTGTGTTGGCATTTCAATTTTTTCAAGGTTTAATGAGTTTAAATTAGATTGTTCTTCCTTTTTATTTTGGTAATACTTGTCTATTTTTTCAAGTTCACCTATTGGATTATTTGAATCGAAATCAATGCCAATATCTTCAGGGTAAGTAAAATTATTTTCTTTATCTGTTGGCACCAAAGTTTGCGTATCTTTATTTGATTGGTCGGTTGAGGTTGAATTATTTTCGCTGTTAGAATTTGTGTTTTCGCTATTTGTTCCTTCTAAAATTTCCTTTGCTTTTTCTTCTGCTTCTTTTTTCTTTTTTTGCTCTTCTACATATTTTTGTAAGTTATTGTATTCGCTCCATGCTTTTGCCATTTATTCCTCCAATTTTTTGTAAGTTTTGTAATAATTTATCTAGCATAATATTTTCAAAAATTTCATTTGTATTTGTTGTTTGTTTTAATTGCTTAAATAATTTATATTTAGTCATAAATAACACCTATCACTTCTCCCCTTCTAGATAAACATAAATCTTGGGTAATTGGTAAAATCTCGGTATAATTTAGGGCAACACTGGTGGCATTAACATTTATTTTGTTGCTTATGCTTATAGTTTTTTTATAAACTTTATCGTTTTCTTTTGAATAAAATAAAGTTATTATATCACCCCTATCTACCTTCCCATTTAGTATTTGGGCTTTGCCAAGTTTAACAATGTTTTTAGAAAAAACCATATTTATTCTCCTATGAATTAAATCCACCTATTGTAAGGGTTAAAGTTGCTTCAACATGTTCTTTTGCCCCAGCACCTAACGGATTAAATTTGTTATAATTTACCACAACACTTTCTGGGTCATTACTTGTAAGACCTTCTAACATAGCACCTGTTCTATTCAAATTAATTGCAATGATTGGTCTATCTGCATTAGAAGTAAAAATTAACAAACTATCCTTTAAAAAGGCAAAGTCAACAAACTCTGCCTGATTTAATGTGCCAAAGAAACTATCAGTAAATTCAACAGGAGTACTATAACCAACAATGCTAAAAATTTTATAACTTGTGCTACTATATTTTTTAATTATTGTGTTAAAATCTGGTGAAATATATAAGTCAATTTCTCCATCATTTGCAATGTTATATCTTAAATTTTCTGGGTAGAAATAAGTGTTAAAAATTGAACTTTCTGTCACACTTAACTTTTTAGAGCAAATAACTCTATCTGTTCCAAAAACCTTACTCGAATTATTTATTAAATTCCATGCAGCTGCATGAATTTGATTATTATCTAACTCGCCATCTGCCGTAACCATTTCAACTCTTGGCATATTTGGAATGTTGTTATAACAACTGGTTAAGAAGAACACCAAACTATCACAAAAATTATTTTGATACAAACAAGCAATTGCTTCAATTGGTGAGTTTGCACCAGTTACCAATTTTTCTGCCTTTAAAATTCCATCTTGTTCACTTGCAATTAAACATACCCCTTTTTGCGACGAATTTATGCCCGCTATTCTAATCTTACCATCTTTTGATTGCGTAACATCCATATTAGATAAATTAAAATTAAATGTAGTATCGGCAATTAATGAAGTGTTAATTTCCATAAACTGACAAGCACCATTAACAATTTTATAACAATTAAGATAAGGCGACTGACTAGTTTTAGTAAAAACATAATCTAAAACCATTAGAACTTGTGTAACCCCTGCACCTGAAATTGCCGTTGCATCTATTTTTTCAATAATATAATCATGATTTTTATATATATAAACATTACCATTTAAAATAAATGCTATTAAGCTACCTTCCTTTGAAACAAATCTTGTGGTTTCATTGTTAAAAGGCATATCAAAAGGAGCCGTTATATAGTCTCCAAAACTATGTGAGTAATTATCAACTTTGAAACTTATATTTGTTAGCCCGTCTTCACTTGTGCAAGAAATAACTTCTTTAACATCATCACTTAAAATAACACAATTATTTGTGTTTTTAGTTAAAGTTTCAGTTTTACTAATTGCTTCTCTTTCTGCTAAACAGTTGTATCTTATAACTGGCACATTATCAGCAAGAACAACCATTTCCCTAAGTTCACCTTCACCATAATTAACATTATACTTAATTCCAACACCAACAGAATCTGCCAAATAATAAGTAATATTTTCACTTTCATAAGTTGTGGTATCTTTTGGCAAGTCTCTATAAATTGTAACATTTGGTTGATTATTGGTTCCCTTAGCAAAAGTTAAGGTTTTATTTGTAAGCACATCTTCACCCAAAAGTTGTTTAACTAATGGATTATCTCCTGCAACAAGTCTTGCATTACCATCATTTGATGCATCTAGATAAATAGTAAGCCTTATAACCATTTCTTGACCTGCAAGTTTGGTTACAGTTACCACTTCACCATTATCATTAGTTAAAACCACATGATTATAAATAGTTGGGTTGCTTGCCATAGAATCAGTTATGCCAAGTTCACTAAATTGCAAACCATTCCCTTCGTTTTCGCCAAAAAGTTTGCTTTTTATAACAAACATATCACCCTTAAAACAATCTGCTTGAATTTGTTCTGTTGTGTTTTGATAAGTAGCAACATAACTTCCAAGCGAACTATTTTCAAAATCCACCGCACCTGTGCCAGTTCCAAATGCGAAATATGAATTGTAAGGTTCTAATGCTTTAATTTTATCAAATACAGATTTTAACATGGTGTTATATGCCACATATTTTTTATCGCCACAAATAACTTCATATTTGTTATGTAATCTAATATTCATTTATATCTCCTTAATTAGTTTTAAAATAAATTAACCTATGCCCTAATAGTCTGTTTGAATAATTTGAACCAGTAATTAAATAACTAAAAACCCCTTGTAGATTAGGCCCCAAACAAGGATAATGAACTCTATAAAAATCACAATTTAGGGCTGTTAATCGTGTCCTAAAAAAATCCATTCCAACAGATACAACCGTATATTCAAACGAAGTTGGAAGAAGCCCAACATAGTTATTAACAATATGACTAAGACTTCTACTGGTTTTAGTTGGAAAAGGCGATTCCCACATCATATAATCTTTGTGACTTTCTCCCACCCAATTGTTATGTCTGCTATCATGATCTAAGATTGCAAATGTTGTCTCAGTTGCATAAACGCCGTCTAAACAATAATTTGCAAAACTGCCAAAGCCTTCTATATTAAATAGTCTATCTACTTTTTGGTTTGTGTATTGCAAATAAGCATAAGTCTTTGATGGATAACTATCTGATAAGCCTGTATATTTATATGATGTTGAATTTGAAACACCATATCCAATTCCAACTGAAAGTTTATAACTAATTGATTTAAAGTAAATAATAAAAAGCATTTGAAGCATCAAACTAACATGCAAATTAGGCATTTCATAATTTTCGCCTTTATTTTGAGAATAAGCTCTTAATTCCCCAACAGATAAATAATCGGCATAAGCCTTCAAACCATTACTAATAGAATAGGCTTTATTATTTATAAAAGTGCTAGGATAAACACCAATATAAATCTTATCAACTTCTTTGCCTTTTATCATGTGCCCCCTACAAAAGTAGCCAAATCTTTTTTTATTTGTAATCTTAAATTGCCAAACTTTATCTGGTGTTTCATTTATTCTAAAATAAATTTTAGGAATTTCAACCATAACATCGCCACTTTCTCCCGAAGTTATATCTATATTTGTAACAGTGCCATCTTCACTTTCGGTTAAATTAATTGGATTTAAATAATGCACAACCTGCCCGTCTTTCATTAAACATGGCTTTATTTGATTAAATGGCCATTTATCTTCCCAACTATTCTCACTAAAAACGGGTTCTTCTCCACCTGCCAAATTATAGGTGATTAATGCTGGTGTAAAGTTTGCGCAATCATCAACATAAACACAATTGCCAATTGGGTCAGCATTATTTTCACTTAATGTGTTAAATTCAACACCATATTTAATAAAATCTAAATCATCAACTTCAAAACAATCAAATTTAACATTACACTCTAAATTTAAATTAGTAATATCTTTAAATTGATAAACTTTATCGGCAATTGTTAGGCATAATGCAGTAAATGCTAATTCATAACTTAAATATTCAATTGAATTATCCTTAGATAATGGTCGCACAAAAGTATTTAATGTTAAACTTATGTCAAATTTAACATTTTCAATAAGTTTAGCAATGTCTGGTGCCATAACTGAACTACAAATATAGTTATTAAAATTTTCGTCCGTTGCAATAATATAACTTTTTTGGCTTTCGCTAACTAAACTACTAACGGTTATATATTTCGCATTTGGCAAACCCATACTTTGAATATTGCTTAATAATTGGTTTTTTAAAGTTTTATAGACAACTTCACCATTTTTAATATAGACTATATACAAACTTGCATCTTCAGTATTATTACTATTACCAACGCACACAGAACAAACATTTTCATCAATTAGTGTTTCTTCATTTTCATTCACCCTACTTAAATATAATTTATCATCTAACCCCACATAAACAAAAGTTAAAAGATTATTAGAATTGTAAATATCATAGCAAACTGAATGAGTTTTAGCAGGTTTATATTCAATCCACTCTGCACTATTTAAATTAATTTCATCTAATCCACACTGATAGTAATAGATTTTTTTATTTTTAATATAACTAATTGAAACATTATTTCCAAAAACTGTTGCTTTAAGTTCAATATTTTTAGTGGCAATGGTTGTGCTTGCCCCAATAACCATTAAATGATAGCCGTTAGCAACAACGGGCATGGTTGTTGAAATTGAAACGGCAAGTGTGCCAACATCAGTAATCACTCCAGAACCCACACTTGAAATACTAACTTCGCTTTCACCAACTCCAATGTTTCTTGTATAAGTTGAAACTAACATATCGTCAAAAGTTAAATTCAAAGTTACTGTGGTGGCTGTTGTTGCTGTAATTTTAAATTTTAAAAAAATACAACAATCACTGCTATTAGATGGCGTTATTGTTGCAAATTCTAAAGAAAAATTAGAAGAAATATTTTCATTAAAATTATCATTTTCAAGTTCAAAACAATCTAATGCACTAGATTGAATTTGTTTTGACCCATCATAAGCCATTTCTTTTTCTAGTTCACTAACTTTTAAATATGCAAGTTTTCCATAATTCATAAAATTTTCTCCTAATATCTATTATCCATTTTTATTATTATGTTAGGGTTTGTAATCTCACAATCATCACTATCACAACTAAATTCAAACGAAAATTTTGCGCCATAAATCCTTGTTGAAATAGAAATAGGCTTATTTGATGCCTTAACTTGCAACTCTTTTTTATTATTTTCCTCGGTTGTTACAATAATTTTACAATCGCTTTTAGAGTTTATAAAAATGTTTCTAACACACTTTTGTTTTTGAGGATATCCTAAATCTGTAAGGGCGGTTTTCCAAACCTTATGAGTTATATTATTAAAAACTTTCCCACTATGGTCAATAACTCCAAGCCTATAATAGTCACTACCAAATTGCTTGGCACTTACCACTACACCACAAAAATAATCGCTTAAAACTGTATTAATATCCACAATTTCTGTACCTCTTAAAAATATGGCTTGCATTGTGTTTAAATCTACTTCTATCAAACAATTATTTTTAGCTTCGCTTTCACCTTCCATAAGTTCATCTTGAAAATTAAATGAACAAGCAATATAATATTTATTTTCAAAATATCCAGCAATTGCATAAGTGTTATCCATTTTGCTAAACCCATTTTCAATGTTAGTTAAAATTTTAGAGCAACTTACTCCGTCAAATTTATAAAGCCCATCACTTGCTAAAAACAAAATCACATCTCCACAAGATATTACCGTATTAGGATAAATTTTTCCACTAGCAACAAATAAATGTGCAACACTAAAAGTTGTTTGGTCTGCAATAGCGCTGATTCGCGTAATTCCATAATCTCTAAACACATAAATGTAATCGTTAAATGAAAGAACTTTTTTTAAAGCCCCTCTTTCATCAAGCATTTCAATAAAGCCTGCTTCTGTTAAACTAACACTCCAATTTGTTGGGTCAAGGTCATCTGAAAACCAAATGCTAGATTGCTCTCCATCAACTGTTGCAAAAAGACGTTCATAGTGCATTGCCATACTTGATATATGCGGAGCATCTGCAACCTTCATCACATTTTCAGTTAGTCCCCAAACAATCATCGGGTCTAAAATACTAGAAAATATTGTGCAATCTTGTCCATTTAATCTATAATTAATAGCTGTTGGCTTAGCACTAAACATCAAGTTTGAAATAGTCTTAATTCCACTTGCATTTTCTTCTATTTCCTGTGGATTTAATGGAAGGTAATGGAGTTTCATATCACTTGTTAAAAACATCAATTTATCTTCTCTTGTTAATGTCTCTTGGTTATATCGTTTTGCATGGAAAGAACCAATAATTGAACCCAAACTAGATAGTCCAATACTTACCTGAGTTTGCAGATTTTCATCACTAAAAATTGCCGAAGATAAATCGGCAATTCCTAGTCCCGCTTCCAATGCTCCCCTAGTGTGTGAAAAGTTATAGGTGGTAAAAGCATAAGTCATAGGCATAATGTTTTCACTTTTTTTTAAGTTAAGTCCACCTTCAAAAGTGGTAAGTTTTATTCTGCTTCGTGTGCTACTAGGCTTAGGAATGTTAATTTTAAACACTTAAATCCACCCCCTGCTAGGAAGCCTTTTTTCTCTTAATTTTCTAATAGTATTTTGTAAACTTTCTTTAAATTTTGCCTCCCACATATCAGCCTCATCATAAAGCATTTCAATTAAACAGTATTCTGCACAAACACCCAATGCAATTGTGTTTTCACTAAGGCTAATAGGCTTTTCAATTGGTGCATTAAAATTAGTTATTTCCTCAGGAAGATATGAATATTTAACTACATATTTCTCTTGAGGAGAACCAACTTTGATATATTCAGGAAATATCCTAAAAGTTGAATTTAATCCATCCACAAAACTTACATTTATTATTTGATTAACCTTTTTAGAAAATGATGAAAATGCTATTTCACAATTAGCGTTACTAGATACAATTTCTTCTGTATAAAGAGGCAAATATTCTCTTAATATTTGCCCTAAAACTAAATTTGTTAAATTAGTTAATAATTTTATTTCTTTGGGTTCAGTTAAAAAAGTTTCGCTATCTGTAACAATAATTCCAGTTTCTTCTTGATTTAAACTATCTAAATAATCACAAACGTCATCCATTCTCAAATAACTTGCTACGGCATAAATTAAGTCTTTAAGCATATTTTTCTCCTATATGTTTATTATTTTGTGAATTTCTTCACTAGTTAGATTTTGGTTTTTAACAAAAGAGTAATTAGCAATTTCATAATTTATATCTTTCGCTTTATTTAATAATTGTTCTTGCTGTTTAATTTGCAAGTTTAAATTATATTCTTCAATTTCTTTAAAAAACTTAGCAGAGTTTTCCACTCTTGTTTGCTTTAATTTCAAAATTAATCTTGCATCAAGTGGATTTGCAACCATAACAAAACTTGTTCCCTTTTGATTAAAATTATGCACTTCTGCCCTTTTGTTTTTCTTATTAAAAACCAAATTATAATTTTTATCAATTTCTTTAATTCTTGCGTAAAGATTATATAAATCATAAAAATTTTCTAAATACTCTTTCATAAAACCTTTAATCCTTACGACTCGCTTATGCCAGTTAGTTTTGCTTGCCCACCTGGTTTATTACAAATTAAATCGGCATATTTAACAAGGGTGGCACTGTAAGTTGGCTTATTAACATTTTGTTTAATAACTCTGCCATCTTCCCCTTCTAGCCATTTCCAATCACACAATTGATGTAAATTAAATTCTTTTGTGTTAAGTAAATACATAGTTCCATTTTCAATAAATCTATCACTTACAATAGGAATACCATTGTAACTAATTGCTTTAAATCCACCATTCAAATCTAAATAATCTATATTTGTGCGATATTGACTAAAATAGTCTTGGTAATTTCTTTTAACGCCAGAAGAACAACAAATATAGTCAATTTTGCTATCATAAGTTTCTTCAAGTGCGTCAAGAACTGTTTGAATTTTTATATCATTTATTTGAACAGTTGAACCATCCGTTTTTAAATCTTTCATGTATGGAACTAACCATTTATATGTAGATTTACTTAGTCCATAAAGATTTCCAGAATCTGTAAAAATTGCTCCTAGTCCTGTAAGTTCTTTTCCAAAAGAACCTTGCACACAAAGGTAGTAAGTTGTTGTTTGTGATTCTGTTACTTTCAAAGCATTTGCACTTAAAGAAATACCTTCAAGACTAACGGTGTTGGTTGTCCTGTCAATACTTGTAATTCTTTTAGCAGACGCACCAGTATAAGCATTTCCAGAACCATCAACAATATCAACAACCATTCCTTCCATTAAATTTCTAACACTATCAACCGTAACACTAGCAGTTCCATTATCGGTAATAGTTGCAAGAAGACCTGTGCCATCAGCATAAAGCATTCTTCCAAGGTTAAAAGAACTTGCTTTAATAAGCCCTTCCATTTCAGCATTTAAAAGGTTAACAAATGCCCCCGCACTATTCATAGAAGCTCTCATTGCCTTATCTGAAATTTCAATTTTACCATAAAGGTTTTTTAAAGATAATGTAAATTGTTCATAATTATTGCCAGCAGCAACAGGCAAATCGCCTGTTTCTGTGCCTGCACCAATACCGCCATTTAAGCCAAATGGTGCAACTTTTTTAATTTCACTTCCCCAAACATCATTAGTTGTTTGGTTAATTTTAGCCAAAAGTGGATTTACGGTTGTGTTAAGCTGTTCGCTAACTACTCCTAAATAAACCTCTTTTAAGGCTTTATCTGCATTAGATAATGTAACCATTTTTTCTCCTTTTATTTAAACATTTTTTCAATAGTAGTTTTAGCCTCATCTAGCGAAGTAATTTTTTTCGCAGGAGTAGGACTAATAGATTTTGCTTGCCCCGAAATAATTGCAGGAGCGGTAGGACGATTTTTTAAAGACTTAATATATTCATCAATAATCAATTCTTTTGCGCGCGAATTATTAACGATATAGGTATTTAAAAATTCATCATCATTAGCTAAAAGTGCAGGCTTAACATATTTATTTGCTAAACTTAATTTATAAGCAAGCATTAAACAATCTTTACTGCGTGCAATATCACTATTTTCAAGCAAAATTTTACTCATAGCTTTTGCTTCATCACGCGCTTCTGGGTGTTCACCTAAAAAATCATTAACCATTTTTCGCCAATCAGCATTTTTGTATAAGGGTAAATTAGCCCCATTTTCACTCACATCATTTATTTTTTGTGAGGCATCTAAATTTTTGCTTGGGGCACTTTGCTTTTCAAGTTCGGCTAATTTTTGACTTTTTCTTGTAAACTCCGCTTGTAGATTGTTATAAGCAGAAAGTAAGCTTATTGCATCTTTAAACTTTCCATATGAGGAGCCCTGTTCTTTAACTTGTTCCACAACATTTTGTCCATTGTCTTTGTCTGCACTTGCAGGTGTGACATTAAAAGTAACATTGGGTTGTTCCCCACTTAAATTTTGTTCTGTCATATTATCTCCTTGTTAACTGTGTTTTTATTATTCATTTTTCATTAGATTTTAAACTTCATAATTTAAAAACAAAATTTAAACTTTGCTCACATTACCATTGGTTAAATTTTTGAACATATCGTCACTCAAACTCATATTTTTATGTGCAACTATATGTGCATTAATTAAATCCATATACTCTTTTCCTCTGTTTTCACATTCATCAGTTAGCAAATATTTTCTATGTTCTTCAATATGAATTTTGTGATCATCTATTTCACTTGGAATTGTATTTTTAGTCATATTCAAATTTTCTTTAATTGCTCTTTTGGTTTGCATATGCCTTTCATCTTGTGCGTAATCCCACATTCCAAAACCAAGACCATCTAAAAGTTTATATCTAACTCTATTTGAAAGTTTTCCATCTTCATCATGGAATAAGCCCATTTTAAATAAATCAAGCATTAAAGTTTTCCTTTGAGCAGGTGATTCAGTTAATTCATTCACCGTATCTAAAACAATGTCACAAGAATTCAGTTCTGCACCTGTCCAATA
This sequence comes from uncultured Eubacteriales bacterium, assembly GCA_902496015.1. Lineage (GTDB taxonomy): Bacteria > Bacillota > Clostridia > Christensenellales > UBA1242 > UMGS2070. The sequence continues at coordinate 259,413 of CABUZJ010000001.1, read as the reverse complement.
AAATAACTCAATATCTCCGTTTTCATCACTAATTTGACATAATCTTTTATTGGTTGCAAACTGCTTATATAGTTTTAAAATATAATCTGCCATTTTCTTAATAGAATCTCTAATATATTCAGCAGTAACTGAAAGTCTTGTTTCATCTTGTTCAATTAAAAGGCTTAATGCCGTTCCGCTTGAAACAGTTGATGGAACCACGCTATCACGCATTAATTCACTAACACCACTAACAGTTATGAATTCATTAAGTAACCTATCTTCTTCTCTATTAAAATCATAAGGCACATCACCTGCGTCCATAAATTTGGGTATAGTTGAGCCTGTTCTATAAACTAAAATTTTACCAGGAGCTAATCCCTCTTCTTCCAAATTATCAATGTCAACTGAACCATCTTCAACAGCAAGCACACCACCAGCAAGCCTAGCCAAATACTCATGCTTCCTATTTTTTATGGCGTTATATGCCCTTTGAATTGGAATACATCTTTCAACAACACTTGATCCCCAAAACATTCCAACTTGAGCACAAGAAATTTGTCTTATAAAAGGAAAACCTCTTTTACCATCTTGACCAATAATAAAAGGTAACTCACCATCAAAAACAAGTTTATCGCCTGCAATAATTGTAAGTTTGCCATTAGGATTATTTACATTTGGTAAACTATATTTTTCAATAACTAAACAATGATTATGTTTAATCATTGTTGAAAGTTTTGTAACATTGCTTCTTCCAGAAATACCAGCTAAAAAACTGTGATTATCAAATGAAAAAGTATCAATATCTTCGCCTTTAACATCAACATTAAATTTCATTTTAACTTCACTTACTGGCATAACTCTTGCATGAATAATACTTGTGCAACCCTCAATACCATTTGCACAGCAAGAATCTGGAAAAATTTCAAAAGGTGGACAAACAGAAATTTCAATATCACCAGAATAAATGTCTTTGTTGTTTTCTTTTCCAATCACATCACCTAGTTCACTATTCCACACAATTTTATAAAACGCAGTTCCTGTCACTTCACTCCAAACAGTAGCATCACTAACAATGGTTGGAATTTGTAATTTGTTTCGTGCAAAATCTAATATTGCTTTAGAAAGTTTTGCACAATAAACATCACTTTGCTCACTAGATGTGGGTCTAACATTTGGTATAGGTCTAACTTTTGCAAGTTTAGCAAGTCTAGTTTCAACAATAGGTGCAATATGATTGTAAACTTCTCTGCATTCCCAATAGTAGTTTTTGTCAATTTCATCAATATCACCCTTAGGACTAATAGCACTATATTGATTGCCCAGCACAAAATTCATGTTAAGTTCCCAAGCAAGTTCAAACGGACGGCGTTCTTGTCTGCGTTTTTCAAAATCGGTTTTAATTTCATTCACAATTTTTTCATCGGTTGTGCTATCATAAAAATACTTTTCTATGCTATTATTAATCTTTTTTTCTTTTTCCATTATTTCTCCTTTTTTGCAATAAAAATGTAACTATTGCTAGTTACAAAAATGAATTATAAAAGCAAATAAATTAAATTCCTAATTCGCCTTTTAAATTTAATATTAATTTTTTCAATTCATCATCAGTTAAATTAAAAAGTTCTGGACTTAATTCTTTTGAATTAATTTCAAGCAACATTTTAATAGCAAGCATATCAGGCGGAACAAAGTGCGTGGTAATTTTCTTTTTAGAAAGAGTAAGCGATTGTTTATCTTCATTGTTGTTTGCAAGTGTTGTTACAACATTCACATTCTCCTTATTTATAATTTTATTTATTTGCTTCTGCCCACATTCTACATCACAATTTTTAATCTGTTTCATTTTTGTGACACTTTTTTTGCATGTTTTTTTATTTTGTTCAAAATTCTCGTTTTCTGCACATTCAAAAATTAAATTAGATGAACTATCTAAACTATTCTCATTATTGCTAAAATTGTCAAACATTGATATTTGATTTTTGTTAGATTTTTTATTTTCCTTTTCGTTTAAACAATATTCTAAACATTCTTCTTTGTAAAAAAATCCCTGCGCTTTTTTAAGTAATAATTTATGTAATTTTTTGATTATTTGTTGATTATTCATATCATATTATTTTCTGCACTTTTTATTTATTTTTATTGTTTTTATATAATATTTTTATTATTATTATTAAATTTTGCATTTTATTATTAATAATTTCTAAATCTTGCATTTTTAATTTGCCTATATAATTTTGCTTTATCTCTTTGAATTTCGTTAGGCTTTTCTTGTGGCAATTTATTTTCAGGTCTAGTCATAATGTAATATCTAAGTTCATCTAATGCGTGGTCATCTTTTTTTATAGGCTGATCACCATTTCCCCAAAAATAACCTTTAATTTCCCTTATTAAATTCACGCAATTTCTAAATATAAATAAATGAGGCACACCATTAGCATCTTTTAAATATCTTTTTACCCTACTAATCCCGGTCCATAAATCTTTGTTAACATTAGGATTAACAGCTATCCCATTTTCATAAAATAGTTCAACAACATTTTTTGAACTTGCAAGTGTTCTTTGCGTTGCAGCACTATCTATAAGCGCTTCATAATTCCCCCCAGCACCTATTGGCCAATTTAATTCTTTACATATTCTTTTTATTGCATTTGCATGTTCTTCACAAGTTGCATTTGCCAAATAATGCTCTGCTATAACATATATATTATTGTCATAATCAACTGCATAAAAATGGCAACTTAATGGATTATGCAATCCTGGGTCAATGGAAATATTATCAAACCATTCAATAGGAACATTAAATGGGTCTATAACATTAACATTTTCATCAAATTCAAAATAAACCTGACTATTTGCAATATCAGTAAATCTACCAAATCTTCGTGCTTCAAGTTCACTTTCACCTAAACTTGCCGTTAACCTTTTAATTTCATTTTCACTTAAAAAAGGATTGTCTGCCCATTCCATGAACTCACACCACACTTCTGGGTCATTATGAATATTTAAGTAAATTTCTTCATAAACAAATGTTAAACCTTTAAGCGGTGTCATGGTTCCAAAAATTTCTCCCCTTTTATCTAGAACTCTCATAACACATTCAAAGTAAATTTCTTTTGGAGGTTCTTCATCAAACCAAACAAAATCTAATGACGCACCTTGAAATTTATCTCTACCTTCTTCACAAGTTTTAAAGGAAATTTTGCTTAATCCACCAAAAACATTTTTTACAATAATAGTATCTATTACTCCATATTCAGGACTTAATTTTTTGCCAGTATTCATAACAATATCTTCAATCCAACTAGGATCTAAATAACTCAATATTTTTTGTTGTGCAACTTCTTTTTGAACCTTGGTCGACAAACTAACAACCCATCCACAAACATTAGGTTTATTTTCTTTATAAGGGTGATTTCCCCTTGCAAGCCAAACAGTTTCCACGGCACCACATTCAGTTTTTCCCGACCGATTTCCACCAAAAACCCATCTATTTCTTTTTGTGCATTTATGAAAATTAACTTGTTTTTTATGAACAACATTTCCAGCATTATAATTAGAAATTTTTAGCATTTTTCTTCTTTTTAATTCTGTCATTAAGTTTGCCAAATTTTCCAATTTTTCCCTATTTTGAGTCATTTCTTACCTCGCAAAAATTTGCAAAATTTTGTTAAAAAATATAAATTATTGTTAAATTTTTATGAATTTTTAACATATATTAAAAATTTTAATAATCTGCATTTTTATTTTATTTTCCTAAAAAATAACAATTAAAAGACAAATTTTAATATTTTAAATTTATAAAATTTTACTTTTAATTGATATAATTAAATTATGAAAAATTTTAATGAAGTTAAATCAAAATTAAATTTATTAATCGATAATTGTTTTAAAATTTTATCACTTTTAATTTTAATTATTACATTTTTATCTTTTAATTTTGCTTATACTTTAAAGTCAAAAAAATGCAATGTAAAATTTTCTTTTGCATCTAACCAAATTCTAACTAATTATGCAAAAGTAAAATCTAATTGCTTATTTTTTAAAAGTGAAAAGATTACAAATACCCAGTTTAATAACATTTATTTTGAAATTCCAGAAAGTTATTTCGTAACCGTTCTATCTCAAATATCACCAAATGTTTTAAAAGTCAAATATGCAAATATTATTGGTTTTGTAAACCCTTCTTATTTAACCATGGTAAACTTAACACCCAAACAACCAACATTGGAAGGCATAACCTTTAACATTAATGAAGATGCGGGAACTCATATTAGAAAAACACCAGATGCATCAAGCCCCGAAAATATCTTAACCACTATTCCTGAGAATACTAAAAACATAAAATACATTGCAAAAATATTTGCAACTGTGCCAACTGGCGGATTAAGTGAGGTTTGGTATTATGCAGAATATACTCCACAAACTAGCCCCACAACTGTTTACACTGGCTATATTTATAGCGAAAGAACAAATAACTTAACAAATATTCCAACAAATTTAGAAGATGATGTTGTGATAAATCAAAACAACACATCTTCAAGCGTTAATGATGATTTTATAACTATTAATCCTACACTTAAAATAATTTTAATTGTTTTGATTTGTTTACCTGTTCTTATTATCTTTTTAACACTTTTATTTAAACATACAAAAAATAAAAAGAACAATGATATATCAACAAAAGAAAAATATCAACTTGAAAATTCAGCCAATTTTAATGATAGCAAAAATAAGCAGTTAAATCATAATTTTATTGGAAACTCTTATTCTCAACCACAAGAAAATAGCACTAGTCAAATTAAACAAAGAAAAACAATTAAAGCCTTTAAAGACAAGCAGTTTACAAGAGCCGATAATTTTAAAACAGCAATCGAAACCATATCAAGCAAAACCATATCTTCTGGTAAAAAAAATGTAGTTAATTTAGACATGCTAGATGAAGAAGATGACGATTTATTGTAACATCATTTTATCTCGTCTTTTTTGTAATCTAGTTAGTTCTTGTTTATAAAACTTATATTGCTCTTCAACCCATGGCTCATTTTCTAACTGAGTTGAAATAAATAAAGTTGTCCATCCCTTAGACAATGCATAACTTGCTAGTTTCTTATTTAAACTTTCAAATCGTCTATAAACGCTTCTGCGTTCCATTCCTAAATTTTGAGCAATACCATCTATGGTCAATTTATTAACATATTTCATTTTAATCAATTTCAGTTCCAAATCACTTGCTCTTTCTTGCAACTTCTCAATTAAAATGTAAATATTTAATAATTTATTCTTTCTTTCATAAAAATCTATAACTTTTTCTATTAATCCCATTGTATTAATTGCACAGTAATGTGAAGCCCCAAATGGATTAGTGGCTTGATTTGTTATTATTTGGTCAATAATTTTTATTATATTTGGAATGCTTCCATAAATAGAAAGTAAGGTTTTTATCCAAACTTGCATTTCTTCATATTCTGTTAAAATTAATTTCTTTTCTTCTAAACTTACTGCTCTAGAAACTTTTACAACTTTTTCAAATGCTTTAATATTTGCTATATTTTCATTATTTTTAGAGTTTCTAGAATATTTTTTGCGTTTTTTAATAATTGTATTTAGCAATTTAATTTTATTAATTTCGTTGTTATTTTTAATATTTGTTTTCCCATCATCTATTAATTTATTATTTTGCTCTTCCCAATTAAAATTTAACATATTCACTCCCTGTGTCCAATTTTATCGAATTTTGTCAAATTGTAAAATCAAAAATGCAAAAATAAAATATTTTTATTGCGCGCTATTTTTGCTGTTTTTTGTTTCACAGCACCATTCTACTATGAGTTTTTTAAATTCAATCGGTTTTGTGACACTTTTTTGACAAATTTTTTAAATTTTTATTTGAACATTTGTTCGGTTTTATTCTAACATCATTAACTAGACACAAGGTTGTCTAGTTATAAAAATTTTTTAAAATATTTAAAGTTTCACATTGTTTTGTTTTGCTTCTTCGACAAAATGTGATAATATATTTTTATATAAATAAGTATTTATATAACTCAAAATTAAAACACTAAACAAAAGGACAAAAAAATGGGAAATTCAAGCAATAAGATAACAATAAAATCACAAAGCAAAACAGCCTTTATTTCAAAACTATTTGGCACAATAGCAGTTTTGTTTTGTTCTATATTTTGTTTTATAGGGTGCAACCCAAATATTCAACATTCTTCTAATGCTTCTTTTGATTCTCAAGGCAATTTAAGAATTTTAGCACCTAACATTGCTTATAATTATACATCAAAAGACGAATATGGAAACGATATCTACGACGACCTATCAGGCACAATTACTTGGAATTTTTCTTATTATGCAAAAGATGCAGTTTCTCCTGAAGCCGACGAACAATATTTAGGCATAATGTTTTACACAAATAGCAAAGCCTTGGAACTTTTAAATAACAAAAATTTATCTAGCGAAGAAAAAGATGAACTTGCAAGTTATATTTATAAAGGCGATCTTTCTAATGTGAAATATGTAAATGGGAATTGGACAGATGGTGCCCAAACACTTTATCGCCTTTGCACAACAAATATAGAATTTCCTAATTATGAAGTTGTTGTTGATGGTGCTTCTCTAATTTTAGAAAGTCACATTAAACCAACTGAAAATTTAATTTATTATAACGAAAAAACCAATACTTATGAAATTAATACTAATGCAATTTATTTCACATATTTAGGTGAAAACAATACTTATATTGACGAAAGTGGCAATGAACAATTAGGACTATCTCCTGAATATATTAGAGTTATCTATCAAGAACCAAACAGATATGTAAGTTCAGCGGAAGCAAACATTCCATTTGGAAAATACTCTGTTGTGTTTAATCCACAACTTAAAGGCACAAGCCTTTCAAGGACAATTAAAGTTAAAGCACTTGCAAAAAGTGGTTCTAACCGTGGCGACAGCCCATACTCTACTACTATTACCTATCAAGCAACAAGACTTGCCTTTTCAGTTTACAGCAAAAACTCAGCAGATGCTATAAATGATGTTGGATATCTTACCTATAACGAAGACGCTTATTACTTCAACAGAATAAAAACAACTGTTACTAGCAATCCCGATGATGCTAAAATTATTTATCTTGAAGGTTATTTCCCAGAAGGTAGAATTGTTAAAGTTTCAAGAATGCAATTAGAAAACACCGACTATGCGTTTTCAAATTGGACAACCAATAAAGAGGCTCAGTTTAGTCCAGTTATAAGTGGAACTCTTCCTGTTAATATTAGTAACTTTTTTAATTTTGTAAACAGCAGTAACACTGCAATTTTAGCAAGTGATAATGCAGGTGCATTTAATGTTAATTCTATTTACAATGATGAAACATATACCCTTGAATATGTAAACCGCACCACTAGTTTAACCACAATTAACAGCAGTAAATTATTTTACGATAAATTAAATATTGATACTCCAATAAATTCTAATGCTTACGCTGACCCAGAGTATTTATCATCAACCATAAATGTGGTAGCACAACGAAATTTATCAGGCTATACTTTTTATGCAAATTATAGTAAAGTTAAAAATTTCACTCAAAGTGGAACTGTTTTTGCTGGTGACGAATTTTTTAATGGTAACACTAACCACTATTTAACTGGTTACTTCATTTCGATTTATGAAGTGCTTGTAGATGGCGAATATGTTGTTCAAACTAATGATGTATTTACTTTAAAAAATTCAAATCATATAGTCAAAACAGACAGAACTTACTCAATTGATTACACAACTACTGATGGAAGAATAATAGAGATTAATATTATCATTAATGGTTCTTCTTTTGAAGTTACTGGGCTTGAACACAATATGACTTTAGTGTTTGACAAAACATCTTCAAGCACAAGTTCTGGGGCAGGAATTGAAACAAAATATTCATTCCACAATGCAACAATGAGTTCTATCTTACTTGGCGAAAGCATTGTTCGCAGTTTGTTTGTTGCCCAAAGTGATAGAGTTTTATGTGGAGTAATTGGAACTGAATATGCTGAATCTTCTAACATTGAAGTTATAATTAGCCAAGTTGACGACGACAATAATGTAGGAGAAATCAGTAATGACATTAAATATGAAATTATAAAATCTGTAACCACTAAAGAGGATATTCATGGATATGTAACAACTAATATTATCCTTTCAATTATTGTTCCTGAAAATCATATTTTAGTTAGTTATAATGTCGATACACCTATAATTTCTACTCAAATTCAATATAAATACTGTAATTGTGAAGGTGATAAACACACTTGCATCTTTGATGAAAATAATTTTATTTACTATAATGCAACAACAAACGAATATTATAAAACCGAACAAACAAGCAATATTACAAGCGGAATCACATTCGACGGAACAAGCAATTATATTCTTTATAACGATAATCTTTATACTTATAATTATCGCAATAGTTCAATTAAAAATGGTGTTATCTCTTACCATAGTTATTATTATGGCAACTATGTTTATGCAGACGCAAATAAATCTCAAATTATTTCATTTGATAGCATTGTAGTAACAACCACAAATAATATTACAACTTACACATTAAGAACACACACACCAATTTCTTATTACTTTTCAACTACTGCTTATAATAACCAAGCAAAAAATGATAAAGGTGAGTTGACAAAAAGTGAAATTACTTTTGTTTATAACCAAGACGAAGCATTATCTTATTTACAATCTAATTTGATTAATGTTATGGAAGGTATTTTAATTAGTAATGAAAGTGATAGCTTAGTTTATTACTCTACTCTCTTCCATTTCAAAAGAAATGCAGATGGAACAATAAGTTTAGACAATATTGAGAAATACATTTACGACAATAGTTCTAATGCCGATATTTCAACAAATGCTTCTGCTTATGCATCAAGCCTTTACTATAAAGGAATAGATGAAGGTGGACAAGAGTTTAATCAACAAATTTTCTTCTATTACGACATTAAAAGTCATACTCAAAGCGGAACTACCAACTATTATTACACCGCTCCGCTTGGCAGAGAGCTAGCAGATGGCGAAATCCAATGGTTCTACCATTTCTCTTTAACCGATACCCTTTCTAATTTGCATATTGTTAAAGGTCAAGAAATTTTACAAAATAAAGACCGATATATCACTTATTACAATATGTTAGGTGAAAAAATTGTCAATCATTATTACTACTACATTGAACCTGTAACTAAAACAAGCGTTCAAGCAAGACAATATAATACAACCGTCGAAGGTGAAGTGGGATTTGAATTTTATACAGACCCAGATGGTAATGAACTTTACACAGGAAATTATGAAATAGAACTAGACTATTCAACAGATTCTATTTATAAGTTAATTACAATCAACAACGAACAACTTAGGATTACATTTAATCCTTCGTATTTCACATTTAAAATAAATAATAATAAAGGTGAGGATGTTACCACACAATACGACATTAGTTTTTCATTAGTAAATATTGAAAGCATTGCTGGAAGTGGAGATATTAGCCAATATGCAGGAGGCATGCTTTATAATGAAAATGGTGAAATAGTTCCACTTTACATTGGTAAAAACGAAATTTTACCAAGTGATTTTGATAATTTTGATATAAATAATAATGCCTTTAAAAATTCAGGCATTTATGAAATTGCAGAAAATACAACAGGAAGTAGTATAACATTTGAAATTTCTTATACTGCAATTAATATTAAAACAGGTGAAAAAGTTAATACAATAACTTATGACGGGAACTGGAAAATTGATGGAAATGAAATAAACGATTTAACACAATATTTTATATTCCCTAATTTTAAAATTAATGGCGAGGACGCATTTATTAAAATAAGTAAATCTGGCACAACAGATGCTAAATCTTCTGCCGTGGTTACAACTGAAAGCCAAACTGTTATTGCAAACTACTATTATATTGATGAAAACAATGAAAAGCATCAACTTTATGCTATTGCAAAAGATGGTAAAGTTTACAAAACTATTAGAGAAGCATACACTTTAAATGAAAATAACCAAAAAACTCAAATAATGATTTGGGGAAAATATATCCCTACTAGCGACCCTAACGATCCAATAATTTACCCAACATTTTCTATTTATTTAGAACAAGAAGATAATGCTTGGATATTCGACCCAAAAGAAAGTTATTATTATGACATAGATTATAGCAGTGAAAAAGCCATTAAAGAAGGTTTTATTGGCGCAAACTGGCTTGCTGGTTCTCCTTATCCTAATCCTGTGCTTTATCTTTCTGTTCGCCACAAACTAAATGAATTTGCACAAGTAAATATTGCAGTAGACATTAAAAGTGCATTCTTTGCAGAAATAATGGCAGACAAATTAGAAAATGACTCTTCTAACATTGTGCTAGATTTCTCTACATATTCATTTAAAGATACTCTTGCTAATATAGATGCTAACGACTATATTAATAATATTTATTATGTTCTAGAACGCTCTACCCTATCTCATATCACTGGATATAAAATTATTGAAAAAGATGGTTTTTTAAGTATTCAAGAAGGCTATGAAAACGGGCTTACACTTAAAGTTAATGAAATTGTTGTGGCAGATGATGGCACGCTTTATTGGCTAGATGGCATAGATGCTAATGGTGTTTATACAAACAAAGTTTATGTTAAAACTGACAGCATTACAGATGTTAGAATTGATAATCAATATTATCGTCCATTAACAGAAAATGAATGTTTTGCATGGAGAACTAGCAAAAAATATGTTAAAGATGTTGGTTATTTTGATGTGCATGGATACACTGTTGATGGCATAACTGGAACTATTATATTCAATTCTGGTGAACTAGATATTGACGATGTTTGCATGGGCTTGAATGGCTTAGTTTTGGGCACTGTTAATAATATTGCAAGCGACTATAATTATGACGAAGTTATAATAGCGGGAACTACTTCTGCTTATAGAACGAGCTATGAATATGCTCAATATGTTGCTTCGCTTGACCAAAGTAACAATGGTTTCTTCGGCTTGACACAACAAGGGGCAATTCCAATTTTAGATGCCTATGATACTAACGATACTTATTTCTTAATGGGTAAAGAATGTTTAATGCTTATTGCAGACCCAATTATTAACACCGAAAGTAAAGTTTATTACAGATTCCTTGAGTGGCGAATTTATTCAAGATATAACTCTGGAATTTTATATTACGACAGAGCCGAAACAGAAAAGTTAAATTATTTACAATATTCTTCAACATTACTCTTTTCTCCTCAATATGCAGGTCATTATGTCATTCTTCCTGTTTATGAAAGAGTTTTTGAAGTTTCAGTTGCTACTGAAGTTGAAAATGGGCCACAAAACCAGGGTGGTTCAGTTATTACTTATTATAAAGATGGTTCTGCAGTAGACATAGAAAATGCTGAACTTAGAAACGCTTACACTGTTGAATATTTAAAAACTTTGGTTGGTGGCAGATTAGGTTATTACTATAAGAACTTAACATTTACTCCTTATGTTTATTTTGGTGAAAATGCATTTGACAAAGATGGTAATCTTACACCAGATGAAAACCTTCTTCAAGTAATTGAATTTAATGGAAATTATTATGGTGTGTTTAAAAATGCTAACTCTGCTCAGCCAACAATTAAAAAAGTAGAACTCGGCGACATTTCAAATGTTAGATCACAAAATGATTATAAAAATAAACTATTTAAACTTGAATATGAAGGTATTAAATATTTCTTAGTTAGCACTGACGAAAATGGAAGGACTACCAGTGTTGAAATCACTACTGGTTTAGCCTTTGGTTTCACATGCCAATTTTCTCAAACTACAATTGCTACCAACAATTCAGTTGAAACTCTTTCACTCTATCAAGAAAATAATTATCTTTACATCATAACAAACCTTGAAATAGATAATTCTAATACTATTTCAATAACTTTTGATGTTTCAAGCCCAATTGCTGAAACAAATATGAGTGCTATAAATATAGTAAACATTTTGAAAGGCATTTCTTCTAGTGAAAATGATTATTATCATTATCCAGATAATGATTTAGTTGCAGGTGAAAATGCTTATGATGAAAATGGCAATCTTTTAACTCGTTTAAACTTTAAAACTAGTTACATAGATAGAGCCAGCTCAATTATGCTTACTGCCCTTCCAGACGAAGGTTATAGACTTCTTGGTTGGTACACAAAAGATGGTAAATCACTTGAAGAATTATATGGCGAAGGGGTTAAAACATTTAGTGAAAACGATAAAATTATTAGAGCATATAAATCAAATGGTGAATACTATTATGGCGAAATAGACGCTGAAACTGGCGAAGTAACTTTAACTGAAAAAGTTCCTTTAAGTTTGCTTTATAGAGTTCGAGGACTTTATATTAATAAAGGCACAGAAAAAGCACCTAGTTATGTTGAGGTGTTCTATTCTAGCGCAAAAGATGCTTATTATTATGATTCAACATATACCATTAGAGTTGAAGATAAATATACAACTGCATATGTTAATGGAATTGCAACTTCTATTGTTAAGGAAATGGCACATGTAAATGCTATTACTTCTGTTTATGATGAAAACACAAAAGAAAACAGATATTATTTAAACGAACTTGAAGTTTATGAACATTTAGGCGAATTTTATAGAGCATATAGCACTGGAAATATTGAAGTTGAAGGAAACAATCTCATCATAAAATCTTTACACTCTAACATTGAATTTGTGGCAGTGTTTAGAGAAGTATACCAATCAATGATTTTAACTGATAGTGAAGATGAATTTGGAATTTCAATTGAAGCTGTTTATTATTTTAATAATGAAAGCAATAGCCTTGCTAACAGAATAAATAACAATGGTGAAATTATTGAAGTAGACGATAATGCCGAAGAAGAATATGGTTTTGATAAATCAGCACAAAATGTTGATGCAAATTTATTTAAACTATTTAATCTAGACGACCAAAACCATGTTTTCTATGGTAGTACAATTTCTAATTTAATTAATTCAACCGATAGTGAAATTAGTGATAGTAAATATAATGGTTATATTGCACTAACAAAAGATTATTACAAAAATAAAAATAATGCTTGGTATAATTTTGTGCTTGGCAACGGCATGACTGATGCCACTAATAATGCAGGAAAACAAGCAATGCCAAATCAAGAAGGAGAAACCTTTGCATTAAAAAATCTTTATTTTGATGATAACACAACTGCATTAATTGTAGTTCGCACTCTTTCTACTAACCCATTGCAGTTACACACTTTGGGGCTACCAAGTGAATACAACCTTCAACCTATAATTTACCCAAGCGACGAATATATAACTTCAAATTCAACAAAGCCATCTTTAACTGAGGGTGTGGGCAATGCAAATGATTATAAGGCAGATTATTTATATTATGTTTTTGAACTTACCTTTAACCGCGACCCAGAAAATGAGTATGCTGATTTATTAATTCATCCAACAAGAGAAATTAGCATTGCTCTTGATATTTTAACGGGTAATTATTTAGATACTTATTCTCAATTTTATGATATTGAATTGTCTTATACTGGCATAAACATGGAAAATCCAAGCACAACTAAAACTAACACTGTTTTATTTAATTTTGCTAGTTACTTTGATTTTTCAAAAACCATAAATAGCGAAAGCGGAACAAGCAAATTTAACTTCTTCTTTAAAAATCAATCTGCATTTGTTGATCAAGTTATAAAACCTTTACTTGATGGAATAATAAGCGAAGATTCGGCTAGCTATAATGAAATATATAATAATATTACAGGTTTGAATAATGCTAATTATTATAGATTAGTAGATTTTATAGATTATATTAATGCTAATGTTTTAAAGAACACTAAACAAAATTTAAACATAACTGGTGTTCAATTAAGCAACAATTACCTTAATGCTTTATCAAATGCATTAAAAACATTAACTGGAACACAATTAGCCAATCTTGAAGATAAAGTGCTTGAATTAGAACTTGCTGGATTAATTGAAAAAGACGAGCAAAACAACTTAAAAGCAATAAGCATAAAATCTAGCAACGACTTATATTATGTTGACCTTTTATTTGATAGTCTTGGACTTTTAATAGTTGAAAATGAACGCTCAACATATTTTAACCCTAATAATAATCATGATGACGAATATTATGATAACTTTGCTTATGTGAATAAATATACTTATGAACCTGTTGGTGATGGTTCTGTTAACATTATTAATCTTACAGCTATAACAATGTATAACTTCTCTATTCAATCTTTAACCATAGATGGTTATGATGAAAATGGTAACATTATTTATAGTGATATTAATGCTCACGAGTTAGGCGATGAAAATGGTTCATTTGTTTTCTACACTGCTGTTGGCACAAACAATAGAACTTATATGGGTGGTGTTAGTCCAACCGAAAATTTCTTAGGTGTTTATTACAATGGTGCACTAACAAATCAATCAATTGGCATAAAATTTACCAATCAATATATAGACAATAACCCAGATTACCAAAAAGATAAAGATTTGCCTAATTTTGTTTATAAAGATTTTCTTTTAGCAAAAGACTCTTTGCTTTTAATTGAAGGCTTAAAAGAACAAGAAACTAAACCTGGTTATCAGTTTATGGGTTGGTATCAACAAAAAAGAATAACTTCTATTTATGATAGATATTACGACTTAAATGGCAATAAGTTAACAATAGTTAACGAAAGCACAAAATATGCCTTAAATGTTCAAGATGGGAAAAATATTATTGTTTATAATGACACAACCGAAGACCACAAAAAAGGTGATATAGTTGAAGCGCCAACAAAAGACATTATGTCTAATTGGCTTTACTATATAGACACTAAAACATTAGAACTATATAGACAAGACGGAACTAAAATAGATGCAGAGAATTATGAATATCGTGAATGGGCATCTATGGAACTTGTAAGCACAACTTATAAATATCCTTATGTTGCGGTTGCAAATGCAGACACAATTATAACTGCCCTTTTCAAACGCACTGTAGACTTTACTTATAGTTTTAATCCATTAGAACTAAGTGTAACTTCAAGCACAAGTGTTGATAGTTTAGGTAACCCACTTAAATACACTGTTACTATGTTTGATGGTAATAATTCAACTATTCTTGGTGCTAATTTAACAAATAAGCAAGATGCTTACAATTTAGTTCAGCAAAACTATATCGCCAACTATACTTATGAAATAACCGTTAGCGGTTCTTACTATATTGATGCAACACCAACGCTAACCATTTCACCAGTTGGTGGTTTTAGGCTTAACAGTGTAATAGATTACGAAAGTAAAAAATTATTAAATGAATTTGACGAATATAACAATACAATAGTTAGTTTTTCTAATAATAATAGTTTAGAAAATACGAACATAGAAACCACATTAATTGATGGCGTTGCTCAAAGCACATTCGATAAAACGAATTTAGCAGGAAATATTTATGCAACTTTTGTTATTAATAATCTTTATGAAACAAGTAATTTAGAAGACAACTTAAAACATATTGCTTTCACTGCAAACAGGGTTATTATGACCTACACTCAAATTGAAGGTTTTTGCGACGGAACAGATAATAATTCTTATGTTGCAAAAGACTATGATTTTGTGTTATCTCAAACTGCAACAATAGAAACTGATGAAAATGGAAATAAAACTCCAAATGTGTCTAATGTTTATTTTGATACAAGATTGTTTAGAGAAACAACATTAAATGACCAAGGTGAAAGTGTTTTAGGTGCATTCAAATTGTTATCACTGCTTCCTAATAACTATGAAGGCGAAGCACCAGTTTATGCTATGAGCAGTGGGTTCTTAGACGAATGGGTATTTAACCTAATGCTTAAAGAAAAAATGGAAGATGAACAATATAAGGATTATACCGTTGAAGAATTGACAATTATGATTCTTGCTTCACAAGAATATAAAGACTTTTTAGGTCAATTTGAAAAGACTAGTGCGAATGCATATATTTATATTGAAATAGAAAATAATAATTTAATTTTCTATGGTTATTTTGATAATGATTTTACAGATAGTAACACACTTAATGTTACAACCATTAGCAACAGCGAAGAAAAGGCAATAGACCACTGGTATATCAATGCTCAAACACCAAGTTCAATAAGCGGAGCAACTGAAGGAACAGACCTAAACGAAAATGTAACCTTCCCTACCATTCAAAGCATAAGTTTTGAAAGTGAAGATGAAGAATATAATAAAAAATATGTTTTATCAAAAGATAACTTGGTTTATCATTTGCGTGCAACAATTGAAAAACAAAATGTTCAAACAATTGCAATTACTTTACAAAATGACGTAAATGAAAACGCAAACTCTTTAGTAGACCTTGGAACAGAAAGTGAAACAGATAATTCATTTGTAAACACTATTAACTACACTTATACTGGTGTAAAATACACTTCTCTTTCAAGCGATAGGTTTATAGATTTAACCGAAGGTGAAGATAATGATAGTGCTAACGGAACAGTTAGTGCTAAATATCATGTGGCAAGATTTGGAACAGGCACAACTTTTGTGCTTTCAATAACAGACAAATTTCTTGTTATAGAAAATTCTAATAGTTATCCAAATGGCGAATTAATTGCGCAAGATGTTTATGCATTTGTTGGCTGGGTTATTGATGGTGAAATAGTTTCAGCAGATTTAAGTTTCACCACAACTATTAATGGCACAGGTAAAATTGAAGCCAGGTTTGCAAAAATTGCTGAAATTACTTTTGTTAATGGTGATGACAACAGTTTAATTAATATGCAAGCCCTTGAAATTGAAGACCAAGTAAATCTAACAAATAAAGCATCTGTGAAATCAACAGTATTTGGCTATTATCCAGATGGAAACTATTACTATGCTTTAATTGGGCATGAACTTAAAACAAAAGTTTATCCAGATGATGGCTATGTGCTTGAATCGGTTCTTTACACCAACCCTGAATTTATTTCTGGCACAAGTGAAGAAGAATTTTTAACAGCACAAATTGAATATGCAACTGATAGATATCCTTATTTTGTTATTGCTTTCCAAGATGATGCAATAGTTAAAATAAATATTCGTCAAGGTTTCACATTAACAGTAAATCAAATTCAATTTAATGATTTTAACCAAACAACAAAAGGAACACTTTATAATTCTGCCCTGCTCTATAACATCTATAAATTAGAAAATGGTGAATATGTAGACAAACGAGGCTTTACAGTTTTTGCACAAGGTTCTAAAATTAAACTTACATTTAATGCCAATAATTTGCCATTCTCTTTAATTGGCTGGTATGTTAACGACAAATTAATAACAAGTGCAACAGATAAAAACAGTTGCGAATTTGAATTAACAGAAAACACGGTTGTAGAACTTAGAATTGTTAAAAATATTTATATTAACATAAAAGCATCAGACACTTATTTACAAAGTGGAACTAATCTAAATGTTAATGTAATTCTAGATAGTTTAACAAGTGGCGAAAATTTATATAATGGCAATACTCCACTAAACAATAATAGTGTATTTGTTTTAGCAGGTGAAAAATTAGAAGTTTCTATTGCAGATAGCATAGACAGAACTTTCTTAGGTTGGTATTATTTAACAAACAACGAAGAAAATGCAAAACTTCTTTCAACAGAATATAGTTATATCTTTTCAATTAATGCAGATAATCCTTATATTGTAGATAATACTATAACTCTTGTTGCAGTGTTTGCTTACACAAAACAAATAACTATTGAAAAAACACTTCAACATGAAGTTCAAGATGAACAAGGCAATTTAAACTTTGATGTTTATGTTACTTACACTAATGGTTATGGAAATGAAGTTAAAACAAATCTTGGTAAAAATTCAAACATAACTATTAATGCAAAAACTAGCACAAATATTTTACTTGAAGCATTTATCGAAAAAGATAATCAAGAACTTTATTTCTTTGAAGGGTTTTGGGTTAATGGAACAATAAGAAGTTATCAAGAAAATTATGAAATACAAGCATCTAACCTTTCAAGTGGCACAATTATTAAAGCAAACTTTTTGGAAGGCAACCTTATAACTATAACAAGAAGGTTAAATGATGACCCTTACACTGGTGATGCAATTTCTTTAACTGCAAATTATAACCCATCTTCATTGTCTGGTAAAACTCTTGAAGGAGATGAAGAATATATTGAAATAGGATTTAGAGAACCAACTAATTCTAGTGGAACAATTTCAAATCTTGTTGTCAGTTACAATATAAAAGACGAAGTTAAAAACAATTATACATTCATTGGCTGGTTTATAAATAATAAACCTATAACAGATAGCAATTTTAGTGCATTTTGTCAAACTGAAAACAATACATTAACTATAACTGACCCTTATCATAATTTAGTAAATATAAATAACACTAAAATATCACATATTGAAGCACGCTTTGCAGAATTAGCAAACATAACTTTAAAAAGAAGTATTGATGGGGCTGAAAGTCTTGACCTATCTAAATATATTGTAAGTGCTCACTATAACACATTAAGTCAAAACAATGTAACAACTGCAAATGTATCTCTTTTGCAAGATAATATAAATTCTAAAACAATTACAGGTGCATATAAATACACTTCAATTGCTCTAACTGCAAGTAGATATGCTGGATACGAATTTGTTGGTTTTAAAGTAACAGGCAAAACTAGTAATGGTGAAACCATTTATAGTCAATTTATAACCGACAATAATGATAATAACTTAACAGATGATGTTATTTATTACTATTTAGGAAATTACCAAGAAATCGTAAATGGCGAAACAATAACGACTCGCATTAGCGAATATGAAATTGAAGCATATTACTCTAAACAATACACAATTAATGTTATAGGAACAGTTATGGGCACAGAAGGCACAATTAATATTAATGCCCCTAAAACAATAAGTGCTTATAACTCTGCGTTAAACTCAACTGAAATCACAGCAACAGCTAACGACAACTTAATATTTGTTGGTTACTATGATTTAACTGGAAATAAAATTGGTGATACAACTACTCTTTCAATAAATAATGCAAATTTAATTAGTTTGGCACTAAATAATCAAATATTTATTGAAGCAAGATATGCTAAACAAATATTTATAACAATTAAAGGTTATAATTCTCTAGGAATTCAAATATCTTCTTCAACACAAACGCTAGCCTATGGTGTAACCACCACAATAACTGGCCCTGCAGGATTTTCGGCATGGGCATTGCCTAACCCAGATGAATCAGATAGGCTTGTTGCATACTATAACACTAAAAGCGTAATGACTATTCTTCCACTAGAAGATAAAACATACTATGCTCTTTGCGGTTCTTCTGTTGGCAGTTTTAGCCACAGCATAAACCCAATTGCAGTAACAACAACTGCTAGTAATGGAATAATTCCAGATGGGAGTAATTACACAACTTTAGGTGAAGTTGGGCAAGCATTTATAAATGTAAAATATAAAGAAGGTAGCGATAATCAATGGCCAGAAACTTTTTCAATAAATTATGATTCAGCAATTGAAGCAGGATATTTATTCATTGGTTGGGTTGCGGGCGCTAAATATTTGGCAGAAAACGGCTATCATTATTTGCCTTATTCAAATGAACTTACAATTAAAGCAGACGATAATAGTTTTAACGATATGTTTGCTGTATTTGCACCAATATCAACTCATAATATATCACTTGATTCAGGGTCTCATGCCAATTCATTTAATTTCACAAGCACACTATCTTTCAGTCAATCTAGTGTAAGACCATTTATGATTAAAAATGATAACAACATTATATCAATAATAACCTTCCAAAATTCTAGTTTAGTTCTTAATGTTTCTGCAATAGATGGCTACACTCTTGCGAGTCCAAATAATAGTCAAACTATAAATACTCAAAGAGTTGTTAAACATATTATTTTAAAAGGTTATCAAAATGGCAATGAGCAAAGAGTTGCTGTTGTTGCCGATAATAATATTTCAACATCAAATGATAATACTGAACTTGATACTATAATATTAGATGTAACCACCTCTATCCCAGAAGCTAGGATTTCTGTTAATCAAAGCGAAAACGGCACAGTTACTATTATCAACCAAAAAGATGAATCCATTAATACTGTAAACGGTGCTGATGATGTATTAAATAATCTGCTAATTTCATCAAAACCAAATAATAATTACTATTTATCTCATTTTGAAATAACTAGAACTATGGATTTGACAAGAACTCAAACTTACATAGTTCACTTAAAACACTTTTCATTTAAAGTGTTAGATGGTGCAATTAGCATAACGGCTGTATTTAGAAAATCTTTTGATGTTGTTATTGATAATACAGTTGAAAATGTAACAGATAAAGGGAATACTATAACTGAAGATATAACTGAAACTGACGCAGACCAAGTTACAAAACAAGTAACTGTGGTGGCAAATGAAAATTATAGAATTTCTGGCATTATTATTAATAATGAATTTATTACTTTAAATTATAATGCTAATATTGATAGTATAAACGCTTCTCTTCCTACTACCCCATCTAAATACTATATTGATAGTGTTACTTTAAGTGACCCAGACCAAGCAGAAACTCCACAACAATATATAAAAGCCTTAAAACTAAATATAACTAGTGAAGAAGATGTCAACATTGCTTTTGTTTATAATAAAGTGGTTAACATTGAACTTGTGAACACAAACCCTGAAGCAATTAGTGAAAATGATGGTAAAACTCCAACATATAACATCTATTATGATGATAGCATTATTACCTTTAATGGCTACAATGCAGATACAAATTCTTATGAATTTACGAAGGTTGATGACTATTTAACCCCAGAAGATATTAAAAATAAAAAAGATGTTGAAGGTGACCCTAATGGAAACCCTAAATTCCTTGCTTATTATTATAATAATGAAGCACTTAAAGACTTTGGCATAGATATAACTGGCGACACAAGATACACAATTATTGCAACTTATGCCAAATATCATGAGATTGAAGTTTCAATTGGATTATATGATAGAACTGGAACCAAAAAGTTAAATCCTCTTGGCACTTATTCATCAATCTTTAACACACCACTCACAGAATTTAGAATTGATGTAACAAAACTTACAACCGACACAAGTGGGCATACTGATGTTTCAACTACTATTTTATTAAATGACCCTCTTCAAACTGCAACTGTAAGCTTTTACGATAATAATAATTTGGTATTAAATGCATTTAGTAATAATTATTTTGTATTTGCTTGCTGGAAAAATCAAAATAATCAAGTAATTTCAAATAATGCTGCAATTAACCCTAATTCTTATGAAAATATTACTAAACTTGAAGCAGTGTTCTATGAAGAAACAAGAACTATGATTATTGTTCCAGATTATGAAGGCGATAATATTAGTGTTGGTGCATCAAACACAAATGCACAGCCACTTGAAAGCATTTTAAGTGACGATAATAATATTAATAAAACAATTTCTCTTGCTTCTGGCAGAAATATAGTTATTTCACAAGTAACTCGAAATAATAAAAAATATTATGCAATTACCTATTCAGTAGCATCTAGCGAATTAAAAGACACATTCTTTATTGCAGATGAAAACTTTAAATCTAATGGTGATTATTATACCTATAATTTTAATGATAATGTTTATAAATTTAAAAACTTTACTCAACAAAATGGTAAAATCATAACAGGTTATAATTACACTCCTAGTGGTAATAATCTGCCTAATGCAACTGTTCAGTTAAAAGATTTTTATCAAAATCAAGATTTAAATTTAAACACAGTTAAACTTATAAATATTCAATACACTTATGCTATTTTGTCTGCACATTTAAACGACATTGAAAACATTGTGTTAAAAATAATAGTTAACAATGAAACTACTTATCAAATAACACAACAATCTGCAAATTCAACATTTAGTCAAGCATTATTGAACATTTGGGTTGAAGAAGGAGACATTGTAACTATTAGTGCTTCTAAAACTGGACCATTTAACACCATTGGCTATTCTAAAGATTGGCCATTAATTAAATCAGATGGAAATGGTAATACACTGCTTAATATTGATGGGGATTATAATATTACAACTACCCTTGTTACCGATTTATCACTTGAAGATTGGCAAAAGTTTGTAAACATTGGTGGATTCTCTAATTTAGTGAACTTATTTAATAGACAAGGTAATACAGATGCAAATCTTGCAAATATTTCAAATTATAGTTTCATCGCAAATGAAAATATGTATTTCATTGCAGACTATATTCCAATTTTTGAATACGATAGAAAATTCATAAACGCTGTTGTTTCGGTAACAGATAAGGCAAATAATTTAACAAACGATTTCATTTCTTCATCATTTGGTAATAGTTTTGTAATTACCCCAAGCACACCAGATTCAAATGTGCAGTTTGAATTTAAATCTAACACTTCAACTATATTAAATTTACTAGACAAGAATAACAATTTAATTAGTGTTAGTAACAGAAACGAAAGTGTTGGTGCGTTAACTTGGTATGAAAAAATTGAAAATGAAGATTATGATGAATATTACGACATTAATTCAAAACAAACTAACGATATCTTTGACACTGCTAATCATGATTTTGGTGAAAATGGTATTCATGCTATAATTGAACAACTTGCAAATGTAAGCATTAAAGTAGGCTATTCTAACGCTACAACAAATAGCACTGGTGAAAGCACATATATTTTAAATCATTATAACAC
The DNA here is from genome assembly GCA_902496015.1 of uncultured Eubacteriales bacterium. Taxonomy (GTDB): domain Bacteria; phylum Bacillota; class Clostridia; order Christensenellales; family UBA1242; genus UMGS2070. The sequence continues at coordinate 236,656 of CABUZJ010000001.1, read as the reverse complement.
CCTATTTGACGATTATTTTGCAAAATTCACAAGTGAACTATCAAAACTTGCGTCTTCATCAATACCAAACATTGGCAATCAAGGCGGATTGGGTAATATTATTGGTAGTATTATAGGAAATAACATTGCAATTCAAAACTTAAGTAATCAATTAAATTGGGTTAATGATGTTCAAGTTTTATTAGATTATTATAATAGTGATGATAATTCTGGTAATTCAAACATTAATACAGTTTCAAACTATGTGCATAACATTGATGAAATCAATTATAATAAAGTAATCGAAAGTTATGTTCAAGCATATTTAAAAGTCGGCTCTGTTGTTAATATTAAAACAAAAGTGTTAACTGGTGCTAATAATTACTTCTTTAAAGGGTTTTTAATTGTAAACTCTGCATCAACTAATAACATTAACCTTTTTGCAGATGGTAAACAGTTAACACATACTTCAAGTTATAATTCATATAAGGTTATTTCAAGAGAAAATCTAACACAAGACGAAAACGGTTACTACACTCTCGAAAATGTAATCCTTAGTGGCGACACTCAAATAATTGCTCTTTATGAAAAAGCATTGCTTCAAGTTGAAGTTAGATTAAAAAATAATAATGATCAAGTGCAGAACGAATACAATGAATTATTAAAAGAAAATGCAACTAATCTTGAAAACCTTGCAGGGCAAACTATAAATGGAATAGACCTAGATAACGACCCTAACTCTTCAAGTGGAAAACTTGCAAGCACAACCACAACTATCGTTCCATATAATTCGCCTGCAATAGTAACCACAATAAATTATCCATTTGGAAATCTTATCGGTTTTGCAACAGATAACACATCTACTAACCTATTTGCTATTGAAAGTGGTGTTGCAACTCGGGCATACTCAACCCTTTTAGAATTATCTTTTGAAGATACATTTGAAGAATATGTAAAATTTGCAAACAATCAATTACTTTTAGTTAACCCTAATTATGCACGAAATAATCTTTATATTGAACATGTTACTTCAAATATTGTAGTTGGTGCCTACTTTGCGCCAATGAGTTATGTTATTTCAATTGAAATTAATGAAACCGAACTCGCAGCTGATGTGCAAGAGGATAATACAATAAATCAAGTTGGTTATGTTTCGGTTATAGATGAAAATGGAAATGCTGAATTTATTGAAACTTTCTACGACGAAAATGGGCTTGAATTTGGTAATGGACAAAAATATAAAATCAAAAGTAATTTAATTAGCATTGAACAATCTTTAATTCCAACACCAAAAGTAAATTACACACCATCTGGAGAAGAAGTGCCAGTGCTAGATGAAAATGGTAACCAAGTTTATGCTTACTATTTAAGATATGTAACTGGTGAAAGAGTTTTCAATGCAAATAATGATGATGCACCAATTGAAATAATTCCAAAACAAGTCAAAACAGGCGAATTGGACGAAAACAATAATGCTATTTATGAATATATTGAGCTTAATTCATCTAATTTTTATAAAGAAAGTAATATTTCACTATATAATTATCAATCACCTTCTACCCTTTCTAATTACTTTAATAAGCGTTATGATAGTGCTGGTTCTAATGCTGTTTACATTAAAAGTGGATTAATTAGTATTATTTATAACAACAAACAAGCAATAGATTTAGCAACACAAAATATATCTGCTGTGCCAATAGATAAAGATGGCAATATTGTGGAATTAGATAATTATGGAAATCCAGTAAACCCAGAACAAATGATAGTAAATTATAGAATTAACTTAATCATTTCAGCAAAAGCAAATGTTGGGTTCCCTTCTATAAAAATTAAAATGGGTAGCCCAACTGACGACACAACCATTATTCCTTATACATTTGATGATACTGATTATTTAAATAAATTATTAAATTTTGTTAGCGATGAAGAATCAGGAAGTCTTGAAGACCTTTCAATTTACGATAGGAATAACAATCACGATTTAAATGTTGTTTCAGGTTTTTATAATAGAATGTTTGAAAATACTGAAATGTTAACAAACCCTGAATATTCAATTGATGATTGTAATTTTACTTTAAAATTGATATATGCAAGAACTTCAACCCCACTGGTTGCACAAATTCAAGATGAAGAAGGTAAAACTGTAACATTAACAAGCCGTGCACCAGAAAGGTCACAAGTTCAAGATATTGAATTTGTTAAGAAAAATGTGGTAGTTTATAAATATTATATTGTTGAAAATGGTGCAAGCATTGCAAATAAAATGCTAGAACTATTAAAAGATAATAACACAATGCTTTTAGAAAATATAACTTATTTCCTAGATTTACTTCACAATTTCCCAAGATATCAAACACTTAAAAATTTAAATTCACTTAATGGAATAAACTTATTTGATGTAAATAATATCACAATAAATGATTTATTAGATGAAGCAAGTGCTACCACAGGTTATCAACTTGGAGAAACTGAACTAAACACCTTGTTTAATGCATTAAAAAGCAAAAATTTAATAGACGATAGTTTTGACTATACTAAGTCATTTACCATTAAAGAAATTGATGTTTTGGCATGGTTTACAGGCGAAAAGATGACCAAATCAGTGTTAGATTATATTAGCGAAGATATTGGAACAGATCAAGAACTAGTTACTGCTACAGTTAATGTTGATAATCAATGGACAAAATATTATAATCAAACTAGTGAAAACTTTAACGAATTTTACATAAAAAGTGGTGATAGCTTAACTACTTATGTTGAACTATCATTAAAATATCAACATCAGCAAGGTAAAGAACAAAATCGAGATGGTTCTTGGAAAACAGCTGAAAAGGCAAAGCTTTATTATAATGAAGCCAGATTAGATTATAAATCTGCTGAAAATCTTGGAAGATTAATGTTGAATTATGACAATAATATTAAAAGAGTTATAGAACAAATTTCTAATGTAAGTGTTCCTAACACTTGGCAAAAAATATCTAATTTATTAGCTGTTTTATTTAACACAGCAGAAGCTTTTCAAGGAACATATATACAAGAGATTATAAGTTCATGCTACCCTACTAGTGAAGGTTTGCAAAGCACAGAAAGAATTGTGACTGTGCTTACAACAAACGACAATAATAGACTTGCAGTTATGGAATTACCTTTCTGGCTAGAATGGGTTCCAACATCAAGTTCAAATGTTGGTTTAGCAGTTGGAACTATATTGATAGCTGCTGGTGTTGCTTTCTTAGTTATTCCAGGATTGCAAGGTGTTGGAGCAATTGCTCTTAAAGGAGCATTTGGATTTATCGTAAAATCAGTAGTTGGCATAGCAGTATTCGGTATAACAGCACTTGGAACGTTAATAATTGCTGAATTAATAACTCAAAAACTTGTTGCAGTGAACTGGTCAAACTTACCATGGTAAAGGAGAACATAATGAAAAACCAAATAAATAAAATTATATCTATTATTTCAGCATTAATGCTCTGCTTAATTGCCTTTAATTTTAAAGTTAGCAAAGAATCAACCTTTGCTAACTTTAATGGCAATGCAGTAAATGCCAGTAACAGTGCCGTTTTGGTTTATAACCCAACAACAATTGCTTCTAATGCTAATAATCTGTTTGTTTACGACCAATATGACAGTTTAATTAAAATTTATGATAAATCAACACTGAACCTTGTAGAACAAAATAACACTATATATTATGAGAATGTTATAAAACTCGCAGTTATTGATAATTTTCTATTTATATTATCAAATCTTCCAGCAAAACTAGATGTTATAGATACTACTACTAATAGTTCAATTTCTATTATTAGCGAAGACAATATTTCAAGCCTTTCGCAAGTTAATAATTTTGAAGTTTACAAAACCAGTGAAACCAACATAACTGTAGTTTTGTCTAAATTCGTAGATGGTCAAAATTATTTTGAAATTTTTAATTTCCAAAATGACGGTGCTAACTGGAATTTTGCGGAAGAATCTGCAACAATTAACAAAGAAAGAGGGCTCAATTTACCTACAAAGATTAACGACTTTTATATTTGCCCCACTCTTGATGAAAGTAAGTTTAATTTGGTGTTTTTAAGCGAAAATTCGATATATTACTTAGTGTTTAGTCCACTTAGTCAACCAAGCACAAGTTATGTTATAAATAATTTGGGTTTAAGTATAATCGAAAGCGTTACAGCAATAGAACGATTAATTTTAAATGATAATTCTTTTTTGATAGTATTAACAGAAAGCAGTATAAAGGTTTATCTAGAATCAATATCAAACGATTTTAAAGTTACTGAAGAATTTACAACCATTGAGCAAACTTTGTTAAATGCAACAAATTTTACCAGTTTTAATGATTGTTTGTATGCAAGCATTCCAAATGAACAAAAAGTTATGTGTTTTAATCTTCAAGGTGAACATTTAAACTATAATTTTAATATTTATGATATTGTTAAAAATGAAGATTTAAACACTACCATGCTAAGAAATCAAGAATTTAATTATTATATAACAACTAGTGCAAGCCAAATGACCGCTTCTCCATTTTCACAAACTTCTATTTGTGAAATTCCACAAGGAGCTAATGTTTGTCAAATTGCTACAAGTAATTTAGGACAAGCAGAATTAACAGAATTTATATATTGTGTTTATACTTCGAATAATTTAAACTATTATGGATTTATTAAAAGTTCAAATCTTAGAGCATTACCATCAAGCACATATAATCAAGAAAAAGTTAAAGTTTATTCTGGTTCTAACCTTTACAGTTTGCCAACTATTTTAATTGATAAAACCAACACAAAACTTTTAACCTTTGAACAAGTTACCACTTTAACAGTTATTGCTAATGATGTAAATAATAACTACATAGCGGGTGCTAATAAGTTTATTCTTGTTCAAACCGAAGATGGTAAAATTGGGTTTGTTGAAGCAAGTAAAACTCTTGCATCAACTGAAATTCGTGAAATGATAACCAATAATGCTACAATAAAAAAAGACACTAATGTTTACTTAGAGCCAAATAGTGATAGTGATATTATAGATACCTTAGAAAAAGGTCAAAGAATTAAAATTGAAAGCAATCAAAAAACCAATTCTAAATATTTAAAAATAACCTATAATAACAAAAATGGTGAAGAGATTACTGGCTATGTGTTGGCTGATCATGTTACACGAGATACTTGGACAGTTCTACAAATAATTGGTTTAATATTTGTAGCTTTAAATGTAATATTTTTAATAGTGCTATTATTTGTAAAAAAGAAAATCAATAACGATTAGTTATTGATTTTTTTAATTTAAATAATATTTTCACTAGCACCTCTACTGTTATTTTGCGAACTATGATAAACACTACTACTATTAATTGCTTCGCCCGTTTCTGCAAGTCCAATGCTATTTATTGATATCTCATAAGCAACTCTTGTTTCAACGGTATTTTCATCTATCTTTTTTTGATATTCTCTGCTTTGTATTCTTCCTAATATTTCTATTTTTTCACCAATCTCTAAGTTTAAGGCAAACCTTGCATTTCTACCCCAAGCAATACAAGGTAAATAGTCACTTTTGTTATATGCTCTATTCACAGCCACTAATAAGTCACTTATTTCTCTGCCAAACGGAGTGGTTCTATAAATTGGTTCCTTGCAAACATAACCTATTAACGATATGCTATTAATTTCTTCACAACTATCAGGGTCTAAGCGTTCACGCACAAACACTGTAAGCATTAATTTGCTTTTTTGCCCTACAATTTTATTATAACTTCTAAACTGCCCACTAAAAGCAACTACTGTGCCCACAGAAATGTTATCCATCAACCTTTCACTAATGGTTATTGGAATAATATCTGCTTCGTTTGAAAGTCGTGGCACTTTAATATTAAAGTTATAAAATCCTTCTCCTAAAACACTATGACTAAACTCAGGCTCGTTTAGCACTTCTCCTTTGATTGTTACTTGATTGTTCTTTTCAAAATTGTTGCTCATTAATTTCCTCCAATTATTTTTTAAATTGCACACCATTATTGTCAATATTGTAGTCAGTTTCATAAACCAAATCACTTAATTTAACCATGCTATAACCCTGTTCTTTAAGGTTGGCTATAATTGTTGGCAATGCTTCTATAATATGGTCGCTGTTATTATGGAAAAGAATAATAGCCCCATCATGCACCCCACTATTAACTCTTGTTAAAATTTGGCTTGCAGATAACCCTTTCCAGTCTAGCGAATCTACACTCCATTGAATTGTTTGAAGACCTAAACTTGATGCCGTTGTTATTAATAAATCGTTATAATCTCCATAAGGTGGTCTAAAAAACCTAACCTTTTGACCAGTTATATTAGTTAATAACTTACAAGATGTTTGAAGTTCTGCGCTTATTTGGCTGGCACTAAGTTTGCTCATTTGTGGATGCGTGTTACTATGTGTTCCAATATCAAATCCAGCATCATAAATTTCTTTTACTTTGTCGGGATAAGCTTCAATCCAAAACCCAACCAAAAAGAAAGTTGCGCCGACATTATTTTCTTTGCAGATTTCAATAATTTTACTCGTTTTATCTGCACCCCAAGCAGCATCGAAAGTTAAAGCAACTTTTTTTTCTGTTGTTTTAACAGAATAAATTGGAACTTTTCTTGCTGTGTAGCCAAAATAAACGGTTTGAGATTTACTGAACACAAGTAAACAAGTAAGCATTGCAACTATTAATAAAAACACTATAACAAATCTAAATGGTCTAATATTTATGCTACATATTTTCATAATGTAATTGCTCCTTTATTTTATTTTAATTGTTGAAAAAACCCACATAAGAAATATATTAGGTTTTGTCGCGCAGGAAATTAATTTGTAATAATTTGCACTATTTTATCTAATTTCAAGTGGGACTTTTTCAAATTATATTAAATTAGAAAATAAAATATGCTTAACAAAAAATAAGAAGACAAAATTTTTGCCTTCTCATTTTAATAGTTGTTTAAATAGAAACAAAATTCGCTACTTTCCAAGCGTTTATTTCTGGTATATAAACTCTGGTTATGCTGGTATTTGTAAACTCACAACTCTCTCTAGATAATACAATATTCTTTTTAAATGAAATAATGTGGCCTCCTAAATCTTTCTCAAACACTGCATAACAAAGCACATTATTAAATTCACTTGTTTCTATTTCATTAGATGTTTTAAAGTACTTAACTATAACATCATCTACTTCCCACTTAAATGTCCACAATTTAAAAGATGTAGTAAAACCGTTTAAATTCACTTCTAAATTAAATGGTTCAGTGTTGGTTTCAATAATAATATTATAATTGTCATCAACTACACTATTTAAATTTGTTATCATTGAATAAGTTAAGTTTACAACTGTGTCTTTATCGTTAGAATAATTAGTCACCACTTTTAAGCCCGTTAAATCTAGTTTTGTTCCAATTTCTTGATAAATAACACCACTATAATTCATTTCAATTGATTGTGCCACCACTGGTTCTGTTGGAACTCTGCCAATTATTAAGAACAACGTAAATCCAACAATTGCATAAATAACCGCAAACACACTGCACAATATTGAAAGTAACTTACTATTTCTATAAACCTTAACACTACCCTTTTTAGAAAAATCTAAATTAATTTCATTTTGCTTAAAATCACCCGAATAATGCACTTGCACATCTGCACTTTGGTCACTTGAAATAACGCCCGCATTATCTTTTCTATTATTTCCATATCTTGTTGCAAGTTGTTCAACTTTAGCCTTTCCATCAGACCCAACAGCACTATTAGACAAAAATCTAAACTTAAAGTAATCTAACTTAGAAATGCTTTTTCTCTTTGTTTTAGGTTCGCTTTCGTGATTTGTATCTTCTGCATTTTTAGATTGAGTTTGTGTGTTGTCTTCTTCTTTTATTTCTAACTTATTTTCATTATTATCATTTAAATTTTGCTTATTTTCTATGCTTGTAATAGGTTCATTACCCACCTGAGCACTTTCAACAGTTTTGTTAGGTTCAGTTTTAATTGGCGTAGATGAACTACTTAAACTATTTAAAAATGCTTCAAAATCATCAAATTCCGTTTTATTATCATCATTTTTAACAGAGTTATTTATATTATCATTTTCTGTTGCTGATGAATTTATTAAGTTACTATCCAAATTATTTTCATCTTGCATTAAATCGTTTCGATAATCATTGTTTGTTTCATTAACTTTATTGTCAATATCTAAATTATTTTCACTATTTAAGTCAACTTTTTCTTCTTGTTTTTTCCTAAACCATGTTTTACCTGAAAATTTATTAATTGCATACTGCATTCTAGGTTCCAAATCATTTTTTTGTTCTAATTTATCTTTACTTTCAATTTCATTGTTTTCGTTATTAAAATTGTCGGTTGATATTTCTTTTACATTATTTTCGTTTAAACTATTTTCTTTTGATTCATCTTCTTTTTGTGCCTTATCTTCACTTAACTCTACTAAATTATTAGTTGGTTTATTAATTTCATTATAATTATTATCTTCTTCTTTAATTTTAGAGCCACCAAGACTTTCTAAAAAACGATTAATAGAAAAAAAGTTAGATTCATCAAAAGAAGCAGAACTATTGCCTGCATTTATATTATTATTGCTGTTTTTCCCTTTTTTATTTTTATCCATCGTTCCCACTTATAATTATTGTTAGTTTAGCAAAAAACACCATAAAATATACTATTATTTATTCTAAAATAAGTATACCAAAATTGTAAAATAGCGTCAAATAAAAACAAAGGAAACTTTAAATATTAAAGTTTCCATAAATTATATTTTTTATTTATTTAATTCTAAACTTGAAAGTTCTTCATTAATATAGTCTAACCTTATATTAATTTCGTCGATTCTTTTATTTGCTTCTCTACTTTGAACATTCAAAACCTTTATATCAAACTCAAAACCTTCTTTTTCATCTTCACTAAGATTTAAAGTAGAAAGATACTCTTTAATTTTATTAACTTCTACTTCATTATTTTTTAAAATTTCAAGATTATGGTTTAAAGCATCTTCAAGTTTTTTCTTTTCCATTTGCAAAAATAAACTACTATTATTCATATCATTTTCTCCAATAATTAAAATCAAGTGTATAATACCACATTAATATAAAACTTTCAATAGGTTTTTAAAAATTAATCACCAATTTTTCTTAAGAATGCATTAGTCAACTTTAAACCATCTAAACTTAATTTTTTACCCTTGCTTCCCCGCGTATCTTCAATAATTGAATTTACACTTATTGCATTATATTCGCCACTTTCTGTTTGCACCACAATCTCAGCATTATTTTGTTCAATAAATGCTCCAACAAGAAAATCACCTGTTGTATTAGGTTTTAAATCATAAAGTTTAATTCCTTTTCTATATCTTGCTGTTTCATCTATTTCACAAATATTAACCTTTTTAGCATAAGCATTATTCGTAATAGCAATAATATTATCACCTTTTCTAGCCTGAGAAATTAAAATCACTTGGTCATCGTCTGCAAGACTTATTCCCTTAACACCGCCCGAAATCCTTCCTTGTTCTGGAATATCATTTTTAAGAGCATTAAGCACCATACCTAATTTAGTTACAATAACAATAGTAGTGTCTTTTTCATCATGTTCAATTGCCACCACTTCATCACCATCTTTAAGTTTAATTGCCTGATAAGCAGATTTTAAAAGTGTATATTCACTATAAGCAGTCTTTTTTATCATACCAGTTTTTGTAAAAAATAGCATATCGCCTTCTGGCATTGGGTCACTAATTTCTATTACATGAATAGGCATTTCTTTTTTATCTGCATCAACCAAATCTGCTAAACTTGTTCCCTTTTCTTTCCACTTACATTCTGGCAATGCCGACACATCAATTTTATAAGCATTTCCCAAATTAGTAAACACTAAAATTTGTTTATCTGTTGATGTTTTAACTATTTCTTTATAAACTTCTGCAAGACCACTTCTTTCACCAAATCCTTTGCTTGCTCCCACAAAATATTTTGCAGTCATATATTTAATAAAGCCATTTTCACTAATTGTTACAAACACATCTTCCACTGGTTTACTAGTGTCACTAGAAGGAACATCATATTCTTCTTGGCTAGAAATTATAACTGACCTTCTTGGGTCCTTATATTTCTTTTTAATTTCAAGCATTTCGTTTTTAACAATATCTAATTGTAATTTCCTAGAACCCAAAATTTCAATTAGTTCTGCAATACGCTTTTCAAGTTCTTTAAGTTCAGTTTCAAGTTTATATATTTCAAGACTAGTTAATTTTGCTAACCTTAAATCAAGAATTGCCTGTGCCTGTCTATCACTAAGATCAAATCTTATTCTTAGTGCAGTTTTTGCTTCTGTTGGCGAACCCGACTTTTTAATAATTCTCACAACTTCATCAATATTTTTAACTGCAATAACTAAACCTTTTAAAATGTGTTCTCTCTCTTTTGCCGCATCAAGTTCAAATTTTGTTCGTCTGTAAATAACATCTCTTTGATAATGCACATAATAGGCTATAATATCTAATAATCCCATTTGTTGAGGTCTGCCATCGGCAATAGCCACCATATTAATCCCAAATGAAGTTTCAAGTGCTGTATACTTAAATAAAATATCCAAAATTTTATTAGCATCATAATCTTTCTTCACTCTAACAACGGCTCGCATTCCCGAACGATCAGATTCATCACATATTTCAGCTATTCCCGCTAATTCTTCCTTTTTGCTATCTCTTAATTCTAAAATTTTTTGAAGCAACAAAGCTTTATTAACCTGATAAGGCAATTCAGTAATAACAATGTTCTTTTTATCATTGTCGCCATTTTCAATATGCACCTTTGCACGCAAAATGATTTTGCCCTTACCTGTTTCATAAGCTTTTTTAAGTTCATCACCTGCTATAATGAAACCACCTGTTGGGAAATCTGGCCCTTTAATTTTTTTCATCATCTCTGCAAGCGTAATGTTACTATTGTCAATATAAGCAGCTGCACCATCAATAACTTCACCTAAATTATGTGTTGGAATGTTTGTTGCAAGACCAACTGCAATCCCACTTGCACCATTAACTAAAATGTTTGGAAATCTGCAAGGTAAAGTTACAGGTTCTTTAATTGAATCATCAAAGTTTAACATCCAAGGCACAGTATCTTTGTCTAAATCTCTTAATATTTCAAGAGCCAATGGTGCCATTCTTGCTTCCGTGTAACGCATAGCAGCGGCATCATCACCATCAACCGAACCAAAGTTACCATGGCCATCAACAAGCACATTTCTCATGTTAAAAGGTTGAGCAAGCCTTACCATTGCATCATAAACACTAGTATCACCATGTGGGTGATATTTACCCAAACATTCCCCCACAATTCTTGCTGATTTTTTGTGTGGTTTATCTGGTGTAATTCCCAGTTCACTAAGTGTAAACAAAATTCTTCGTTGAACAGGTTTTAACCCATCTTCAACTCTTGGCAATGCCCTATCCAGAATAACATGCTCACTATAAGGCATCATAGAATCATGCATTACTTTTTCAATAGGCTTAAAAAACAGTTCTTTTGCCAGCACGGTTCCATCTTGTCCTTTCTTTTTATTTTTTCGCTTTTTATCTTGTTGCTCTGCTTCATCACCTTGGTCTTGCTCTAATTCAAATTCATTTTCTCTATCACTCATAACTATCTCCTAATCTTTCTTCCCCACAGGTTTAAAGTTATCTTCTTTGTTAAAATCTGCATTTTCGCTTATATATTGTTTTCTAGCTTCAATGTTGTCTCCCATAAGCACAGTTATCATTTTTTCTGCTTCGGCAGCATCTTCAATTGAAACTCTAATAAGTGATCTTGCCTTAGGGTTCATTGTTGTATCCCATAATTGGTCGTTACTCATTTCCCCAAGACCTTTATATCTTTGAATGCCATAACCTTTACCAACCCTTGCAATAGCTTCATCTAATTCGTTGTCACTATAAACATACTCTTCAACATCTTTTTTATAAACCTTATAAAGTGGTGGCATTCCAATGTAAACATGACCTTCGGTTATTAATTCCTTCATATATCTATAAAAGAAAGTTAAAAGAATGGCTCTTATGTGTGCACCATCTTGGTCAGCATCGGCAAGTATTATAACCTTATGATATTTAAGGTCTTCAAGATTAAAATCTTCCCCAATGCCCGCCCCAAGGGCAGTAATTATAGTTCTAAATTCTTCATTTTGAAGAACTTGATCTATTCTCTTTTTTTCGGCATTTAAAGGCTTCCCCCTAAGTGGAAGAATTGCCTGAAAATATCTATCTCTTGCCTGTTTTGCAGTTCCACCTGCACTATTTCCTTCAACAATAAACAATTCGTTGTTTTGTGCATTTTTGCCTGTGCAAGATGCAAGTTTACCAACCAAAGACGCACCATCAAGAGCATTTTTTTGCCTTGTAATTTCCTTTGCTTTTCTTGCAGCCTCCCTAACTTTTGCAGCCCCCGCCGCTTTATCTAAAATAGTTGTTAAAATTTTGCCAGTTTTATTACCACTAAAATAATTATTTAAACCTTCAATTACAACGCTTTCAACTGCATTTTTTGCCTCAGGATTACCTAATTTAGTTTTAGTTTGTCCTTCAAATTGCACATTCTTCATTTTAACAAGCAAAACAGCAGTTAGTCCTTCCTTAAAGTCATCTCCAATATAGTTAGCATCTTTTTCTTTAAGTGCTCCTGTTTTCCTTGCAAGGTCATTTAATGCTTTAGTTAAACCACTTCTAAGCCCCACTTCATGCGTTCCGCCCTCGGTTGTTGGAATATTGTTTACATAACTAAACACATTATCTGTGTAAGCATCTGTATGCTCTATTGCCACATAAACCTTAATACCAGATCTTTCCCCCTCAATATAAATAGGATTATTATAAAGAGTGTTTTTAGATTCATTCATATATTTAACAAAATCTACTATTCCACCATCATATTTATATGTTAAACAAGGATGTAATTCTGGTTCCTTTAAATCAATTAAAACAATTTCAAGCCCCTTATTTAAAAAGGCAAGTTCTTTTAATCTTTTAGAAATAGTATCATAATCAAATTCAATGGTTTCAAAAATAGTGTCATCAGGCATAAAAGTAACTTTTGTTCCACTTTTAATGGCTTTACCAATTTCTTTTAATGGTTCCATTGGCACCCCACCATGCACTTTTCCATTTTTAAGTGTTGTTTCAAAACGGATGGCATATTTTTTGCCACCTTTGCAAACTTCAACTTCAAGCCATTTACTAAGAGCATTAACAACCGAAGCCCCTACACCATGAAGTCCACCAGAATAAGCATAGTTATCGTTATTAAATTTTCCACCCGCATGAAGTTTTGTGAAAACTACTTCAACAGCACTAATTTTTAAAGTTGGATGCATATCAACAGGAATACCCCTACCATTATCTTCAACAGTGGCAGAGCCATCTTTATTTAAAGTTATAATAATCCTATCACAATATCCATTTGCTGCTTCATCAATTGCATTATCTACAATTTCCCACAACAAATGATGAAGACCTTTGGGCCCTGTTGTGCCAATATACATACCTGGACGAAGTCTCACTGCATCTAGCCCCTCTAACACTTGAATATCTTTTGCATCATAACTTTTATGTTCCACTATCTTTTTCTCCCTTAATATAATTAAATTATAACAAATTTTGCATATATTCGCAAACAAAAAACGGCTTCAACCAGCCTTTTTATCTAAGAAATCTCAATTAATGATTAAATTTAATAATAAATAAAAATTTTAACTAAATAATATTAAATTATCTTTAAAAATTAGAAAAAATACTAAAAGTTTTACTAAACCATATAATAAGTCAACATAATTCATATAATAAAATAGAGGTGTTTTAATGAAAAAAGTAATTGTTTTAACAGGTGGCGGAACTGCAGGGCATGTTACACCACATTTTGCTCTATTAAACGACTTACAGAAAAACTTTTCAAAAATTGCTTATATTGGTTCAAACTCTGGTGTTGAAAAAGACTTAATAAAAAATACCAATATCACATTTTATGGAATTGATGCTGTAAAACTTGTTCGTGGTAAAATATTAACTAATCTTGCACTTCCTTTTAAATTAATAAGGGCAAAACATCAGGCAAAAATATATCTTAAACAAATAAGACCTAATGTTATATTTAGTAAAGGTGGATTTGTGGCAGTGCCTGTGGTCTTGGCTGCTAAATCTTTAAAAATTCCAGTAGTTTGTCATGAATCTGATTTGTCGGTAGGGCTTGCTAATAAAATTTGCTCAAAATATGCAAAGTGCACTTGCACGACCTTTGAAAGAACGGCAAGTCAAATAAAACACAATGCAGTGTTTAGTGGTTCCCCTATAAAGCAAACTAAAATAAATAATATTGATTTAATAAAAACAAAGTTAAATATTCCATCAAATAAAAAAATATTGCTTGTAACAGGGGGAAGCCTTGGAAGTGTTGCAATTAATAATGTTGTAAGAAACGCACTTAGTGAACTAACTAAGCAATATTTTGTTATTCATGTAACAGGTAAAGGAAATTTCGATAATTCCATTAAAGTTAAAAATTACTATCAAATTGAATTTGCAAATAATATGCAAGAATTAATTGCGATTGCTAATTTAGTTATTAGTCGTGCAGGTAGTAACACCATTTTTGAACTTGCGTTTGCTCAAAAACCAATGCTATTAATCCCTCTTCCCAAAGGAGCATCTAGAGGTGACCAAGTTGAAAACGCTAACTATTTTAAAGAAAAACACTTTGCCAATGTTTTATTGCAAAGTGAATTAAATAAAGATTCTTTAATTAAGGCAGTAAATGAAACCCAAAGACAAGCAAATAATTTAAAAAACAATCTTAAAAATAGCGGGCTTGTTAATGGTTGTAGTAAAATAATTGAACAAATTCTAAAATATAGCACTTAAAGTTAAATTTCTTCTTCAATTTTAACATGACTCATGCCAGTAACCGAGTCAATTGGCAAGGCAAACACAAGTCCTCTTGCCCTGCTTTTAAAATCTACTGCTTTATAAATGTTTTCTATAACATCTATAACAATTTCAGTTTTTGTAACAATCATAATCACTTCATTTTCAGGGTTAACAGTTAAACCAAAAAATTTTTTTTCAGTTTCGCCAACGCCAGTGCCAGAAATAACCACAGCACCCTTTGCGCCCACGGCTTTTGCCATATTAATAACTTCACCAGAATATCCACGGGCAACCACCGCAACCACTAATTTATAACTTTCTTTATCAAAAATTTCTTCAAATAATTCCATACTACCCTCCTATAAAAACAATGCTTTTGCTCCAAGGTAACCATCAATATCAATAGCAAATGCCCTGCCATTACCTGGTGCATAAATTTCATATTTTAAACTAATATGCCCAATTAAATCATGGGCATCTTCTTTTCTTGCAATGGCAAAAACAACAATACACGGCTCACTAATACTTTTAATCACTTCAAACATAGAAGAATGAGATATTCCGCTTGCAGGAACCACACTTAACACCCTTCCACCTATTTTTTCAATGTCTGTTTTAATGCTAACTTCGGCTTCTTTTTTAACAATAAATAAGCACATTTTTAATTCATTAATTTCATTTAATTTTAATTTACTACTAGTTCGTTTAGGCTCTTTAATCTTCTTCATTTTCCACCGCCTTTTGCCTTTTTATTTTATTGCACTCTCTTCTAAGTTTGCTTGTTTCACTTAACATATCCATTTCATAAGCAATACGTAATGCATGTTTTTCTTCTTTCCTCGCAATAGCTTTAAGTTTAATTTTGTAAATTATCCCCAAAATTTGAAGTACAATAATCGGCATTATACCAACCATTGCAATAACTCCAAAACCTTCTGCACCATCAGCTAAACCAAGCATTAAAGGTAAAATAAATGCAGCAGTAATTGGCCCGCTTGCAACACCACCAGAGTCAAAACCAATTCCTGTAAATGTTACATCACTAATAAACATCAAAATTATTGCTATGCCATAGCCAACTAATGCTAAATAAATGAAATTAATGTTAAATAAAATTCTTATTGCATTAATGCCCACTGCAAGACTCATTGATATTGCAATAGATATTAAAACAGTTCTAGCCTTTATATGCCCACTTGTAACATCTTCAATTTGTTTACCTAAAATTCTAACAGCAGGTTCAGTGAAAGTTACAATAAAACCAAGAAGCAGGCAGAACAAAATAATTGCATAATTAGGAATGGTAGACAAGAAATTACCCAGTTCTTTACCAATCGAAATAAAGCCATAATCAATGCCAAGTAAAAACATAAACAATCCAACAAATGTAACAACACAGCCAATTAGCAATGATATTAGTTTATTTTTAGGAAGTTTTACAAATATCAATTCATAAATGAAAAAGAAAAACATTAAAGGCAAAATACTTAAACTAGTTGCTTCAAGTTCACCAAGCAAAATACTAGTAAAATTCGAAACTTCTGCACTGTCAGTTACTACCACACTTCCGCTTACTCTTGCAACTAAAAAATAAATTAGCATCGCAAGCACTGGACCTAATGAAGCAATGCCTATTACACCAAACGAATCATCTGTGCCATTTTTACTTCTATTAGTAGAAATACCCGAAGCTATTGCTATTAAAAATGGTGATGTAATAATTCCCGTGGTTGCGCCACCCGCATCAAATGCAAGTGCGATTAACGAGTGTGGCACAAAAATTGCAATTACTAATATTATTAGTAAAATTATTGTAAGCACAACTCTAAATGAAATTTGGGCTACAATTCTAAGCATTGCAAAAGCCACAGCAAAGCCAACCCCAGCACCAATAATAAACATAAAAACTATTCTTGAAATTTTAATTCCCATGCTAGTTGCCTGCCCGGCTAAAACTGAAACATCAGGTTCCGCAATAGTTGCAAATAAGCCGAAAATAAATGCAAATAAAATTAAAACAAAAAACTTAGAACTTTTAACCGAGGTGTTACCCACAATTTCTCCCATTGGAATAATTGCACTATCTACGCCCAAAAAAAACAGAGTTTCACCAATAATAATAAGTACCACACTAATTAAAAAAGAAAAAATAACACTATCGCTAAACCTATGAATAAAAATGTGGATAAATAAACAAATAACCACAATAGGTAAAATAGATAGTGTTACATCTTTCAGTTTGTTTAAAAATTTCATAGTTATTACCTAATAGTAAAAAATCCAGAAGCACCAATAATATCGGCATCAAATTTTTTCTTTTTCTTTCTTGGTGCAGATGCCTTTTTAGGTTTCTCAACTAAAGCGTCACCACTTTTATTTATCTTTGTTGCATTATCTGCAAGTTCATCAAAATTTAAGTTATCACTTAAACTTTCTTCAAAATTTTCATGCGAATAATCTTTTTCCACGGGCTTAGTTAAAATACTAGTATCATTTTTTTGCCTTGATTGCATGATACTTGGCCTATTAACAAAAGATTGTCTTGCAGGGGCATATTGTGTTGATTGTTTTTCTTTTTTAGTTTCTTCTTCCAGTTCTTTTCTTGCCTTAACACCAAAAAATTCGTCTAAGAAAGAAAAGTCATCATCATCATTTTCTTCCTTTGTGTTTGTTGGCATTGCATTGTCTAATAACTGTTTAGAAGTAACATGACCCCGCTTTTCAAGCGTTGTATCATCACTATCAATCCCTCGTTCTCTTCCAATCTCACTGAAATCTACTTCATTTTTAATCGGCGAACTATTAAAAGAATTACCATTTGAAGAACCCAATTCATTATTATTTAACTCTAATTCGCCAATTCTTTTTCTCCAATCCTTATAATATTTCATGTCTGCAATATGATTGTTAATTATTGCTTTTTTGTTATAAGGTGTGGTAACTTTCAATTCACGATTTCCAAGCACAATTGCTTCTTTCCCAGATAACACTTGCCTTGGTTCAATTATATTTTCAAGTTTAGGTTGTGTTGCAGGTTTTTGTTCAACAAAACTAGCAACATTATTTTCTTGTTGCTTTAACTTTGCTTTATCCTCTGCCAATGCATTTAAATAAGCCCGTCTTCTTGCCTTTTCACTTATTTTGCCAAACATATTTCCCCTTACGCTTGCTTTAACAATTTCAAATTTAGTATACAAATATTTAACATTTTTTGCAAATAAATTACTCAACTTTTAATTTTTAATATAAAATTTATGTTCAATTTGCACAATATTTGAACATTTGTTTGTTTTTATTTGAAATTGTTAAAAAAAATGTTAAAATGAAAGCATGAATAACTATATTGTATTTGGAATTTTATTAACTCTAATTAAGCACAAAAAATGCTCTTGTGGGTTTTTAGCAGAAAAATTTGAAGTATCTAAAAAAACAGTATATCGCTATATCAATCAACTCTCAGCCTCAGGGGTGCCTATTTATGCAAGTCAAGGTAAAAATGGCGGGATTGAAATTTTACCAGACTTCGACCTTGAAAGCAATTTTTTTACAACTGATGAAATTGCAAGAATAAGCACTTTGCTTTCAAGTTGCGAAATTAGCACAATAGATAAAACAACTCAAAGCGTTATAGAAAAAATTAATCACACATTAAATAGGCGCATGCTTAAATGGGGAACAAATAATTTGTGTGACCAAATAATAATAGACAATTTGCCTTGGGGCGTAGAAAAACTTTATAATGATAAAATTTTATTATTATTAGATGCATGTAATCGTAATCAGGTAATATCAATTAATTATGTAAATAGAAATAATGAGCAAAGTAAAAGAATAATTTTTCCATATTCTTTAATATTAAAAGATGGCATTTGGTATCTTTATGCTTATTGTCAATTAAAACAAGATTTTAGATTATTTAAATGTTCAAGAATAGACAATATTGAATTATGCAATAAAGAATTTAAAAGAATCCCAAGAAAAATTGAAGAAAAACCATGGCTAGATAAAACTGATAAAATGGGAGAAAAAATAGAACTAAATTTAAAGATAAAGCCCATAATATTACCCGATATTCACGATTGGCTTAGTGATTTTGAAATAAGTTATAAATCAAATGAAAGCATAATTATAAAATCTAATGTAATAAATAATGATGGTCTAATTTCAAGATTATTAAACTTTGGCGCAAATATAAAAATTTTATCCCCAAAATCAGTTGCAAAAAAATTAGTTAATGTTTGCACCACAATAGCAAATGAATATAAAAATACATTATCATGTTAATAATAATTTGAAATAATTAAATCGTAAAATTTAAAGCAACTTTGTAATGTATTCATTTTTAAGTTCAAATTTTTTCATAAAACAAGTTTGAGCAATGCTTACAAGTTTCTCAACAAGTGCATTTATATCTAAATTCTCCTTTGCCCAAAAATAAAAGCTTAAAGACCCAGGAACAGTATTAACTTCATTAAAATATAACTTCTTTTTCTTTATATCAAACAAATAATCAACTCTTATAACTCCGCTTAAATTATGAATCCGCATAACTTTTTCAGTTATTGCTTTAATTTTTGTTTCCAATTTTAAATCTTTTGTAAATTCTCTTTTTGCATTTGCAAGCGAACCTTTTATTCCCAAATTTTTTTCATTATTGAACTTACAAGAACAACTATCAAGTTTATTATTTTTATCACTGCTCTTCCCACCATTCACATACTTATCTTCAAAACTTAAAATTTCGTGTATTTTTTGCGGTTCATCAACTTTGCTTGTTTCAATTTGCCCACCAGCAAAGCCAATTGCCGAACAATTAAACTCTTTATAATTTTGCAAAGACTTTTCAATTAAAACTTTGTTGTCAAATTCAAATGCAAGTTTAACGGCACTAATAAGTTCCCTTGCGTTATGTGCCACTGTCACCCCAATGCTACTTCCTTGTCTTGCAGGTTTAACAATTAACGGATATTTTTGTTTAGACAAATCATTTAAAATTTTAGTAGGGGCATTTTCCCATTCTTCTTTATAAAACCAAATGCAATCTAAAACATCAATATCACTTGCTTTGCATATTAGTTTACTAGCAACTTTATCAAAGCCAACTGCAAGTGCCATTGTGTCGCCAGAACTAATAGGAATATTACACATTTCAAATAATGCAACCAAATTACCATTTTCACCAATTCCACCATGGCAAGCATTAATGCAGGCGTCTATTACACATATTTCTTTTCTATTAGCAGATTTATATAATTTATTGCTACCA
This sequence comes from uncultured Eubacteriales bacterium, assembly GCA_902496015.1. Lineage (GTDB taxonomy): Bacteria > Bacillota > Clostridia > Christensenellales > UBA1242 > UMGS2070. The sequence goes on along the minus strand of CABUZJ010000001.1, from coordinate 216,464 downwards.
ATTTCAAACTTAACTTTGGTAAATATTTTACTATTCAAATTTGATTTTGCAAATTCGCTTAAATCTGTAAAATCTTTAACTAAAAAAAACTGATTTTCTTTATCCAAAAAAATAGGAAGAATGTTAAATTCTTCCTTAGTGTAACCATTATAAATTTGTTTTGCGGTTATAACCGACACTTCATGTTCGGCAGACTTACCGCCAAATATTAAAGCAATATTTTTCATTATTCACCCCTTTTGTGCATTAAGCATAATTATCGGGCAAATCATTTTCAAAAAGCACCACATCACCTGCTTCTGCATAGTTAGCCATAACTTCCACAGCCTGTTTAATGCTTCCAGCTCTTAATATCTTACTTTCCTCGTAACCTGCAAACAATAATCCACTTGAAATAGCATCATAATTAACTATTCCATTAATAATAACATAATCAGCAACTTTGGCCAATTCTCTGCCAAATTCAAAATTACAGTTAAATTGTTGTTCACCAAGTTCCACAAGTCCAGGTGTTATAACAAACTTTTTGCCTTCAAAATTGCTAAGCACATCTAGTGCAGCCTTAGCACCATTAACACTGCCATTATATGCATCATCTATAACAATAAGTGAATTTGCAGAAGGCATTAATGCAAGTCTATGTGAAACAGGGGTAAGTTTTCCTATTGCATGTTTAATTGTTTCAAGGTCTAGCCCCAAATACAAAGCCACTTGCACGCACAATAAAATATTAGAAACATTATGCTTGCCAAGTAACACAGTTTGACATTTTACACTTTGGTCTTTGTAATGCAAAGTAAATTCACTACCCTTAGAGGTTGTTTTTAATCCACTTATACATGCTAAGCCTTCTTTGTTGTTAATGCTCGAAACATATTTTTTAGTTTCAGTTTTCTTAATCAATTTTTCGGTTAATTCATTATCCCCATTAAAAAACATTACGCCATCTTTATCTAGCCCTAAAACCAATTCAAATTTAGTATTTTCCAAATTTTCCTGCGTTTTAAATGTTGCAAGATGTTGGTTACCAATGCCAGTAATTATTCCAATGCTAGGCTTAACAATGTCGCAAAGTTCTGCAATATCTCCAACATATCTTGCCCCCATTTCAGCAATAAACACTTGATGATTAGGCTTTAAATTGTCGTTTATTGTTTTTGCAATGCCTAATGGCGTATTAAAACTGTAAGGTGAAGCACACACTTCTAATTTTTCAGCAAGCAAAGTTGTTAAAATATTTTTTACTGATGTTTTCCCATAGCTTCCAGTTATGCCTATTTTTATTAGATTATCAAAATTATTAAGCTTAGCCTTTGCAATTTTTATATATCTTTTGTTTTTCCATGTTTCGTATGGCCAAGTAATAAAATAAGCAAGTAATATGAAAATTGGAAGCAAAACAGGTGTAAACCCAACTGCACCATATTTAAAATAAGGAATATAAATAGATGTAAAATTTAACATAAACATTGTTGCCACAAAAACTAGCACAAATAAAACACCAATCATTCTATTCATTCTATGAGTGTATTTTAGTGGCGTTTTCTTTGTAACATTAAATTGATTAACAACAAACACAGTTACAAATACAAAATAAAACACCAAACCTAAATAGGTCATAATTTTATACACAAAAAAGTTTTCTAAAAGCACATTAGTAATAAGTAAGGCTGCCGAGCTTAAAAATGTTAAAATTAAAAGCCTTCCCCAATAAGCCCCACGGTCTTCCTTTATCCAGCCAAAATAACCCCTTAAACGATAATTAGATAACTGAAAAATTTGTAAAAATTTATATCCAGCCATACATAACATTCCAGCATTTACAACCGAAACAACAATAACTAGCCAAAATGTTAGCCAACTATCAAACCCCAAAGGAGCAGGCATATTCACAGGTTCAGCAAGTAAATAATTCATATTAAATCTCCAATTTAAATTAAAAATTTATTCATCACTATTATAAATTTATTAACATCTTCCAAATAACTATAATGCCCTGCATTTTTAACAACAACCAAACCACTATCTTTTATTATCTTGTTTAACTTTTTAGCCATATAAATAGGAGTATCTTTGTCTTTCTCTCCCCAATAAATAAGGGTTGGGCAAGTTATGCTTGAAAAACAATTAGTTAAATCCTCATTTACAATTTTAATAAAAGTGGCTCTTAATTCTGGTTTTAAATTTTTAAAATCTGTTGAACCAAATTTTAAAAGTTTTTCTTTTTTCATTAACCCTTTTCCAGCAAGCCATTTGTAAAGTTTATATCGCTTTACTTTAATATAATACCATAAATTTCTTCTTGGTGGCAAGCCTGCACTATCAACTAAAATAATTTTTTTTACAAGTTTAGGATATAAAAAAGCAAATTTTCCAGCTACCCTTCCACCAAACGAATGACCGACTAAACAAATTTCTTTAATTTTTAAATCAGCAAGTTTAATATAAAGAGCATCAGCAAAATCTTTCACTCCCAAAACCTTATCACTATTAATTAAATCATTAAAATCGCAAACAATGCAATAAAAATTCTTAGCCATAACTTTTGCAAAATAAATAAATGATGAAAAACCACCACCCCAACCATGCAAAAATACAATTGCGGGTTTAGTATGGTCACCAAATGTTATAATTTCCATAACAACTCCTTAATCCTTCTTTGGTAACCATAATGTAATTTTTTAGCTGTTTAAAGTTTTCTTCATTATTATTGCATCAGTAAGCCCATTTTTATGGTTATAATATCCTTTTCTTATATCTATTTCTTCAAACCCAACACTTTTATAAAGTGTTTGCGCAACTTTGTTAATTTCATCAACCTCTAAAAACACTTCATAAATATTATTTTTTATAAACACATTAAAACCAAAATTTATTAATTTCTTTGCAATTCCCCGTCTTCTAAAATCATTGTCAACTGCAAGCGACAATATTTCACCTTCAAATTTAAGAAGATTTAAAACAATATATCCCACTATTTTATCGTTATATTTAGCCAATAAGTAATAATAAGAAGGAACACTTAAAGCATGCTTTAAACTATTAATGCTCTCTTTTCCAAACACACAGTTTTCAAGTTTAAGCAAACCATTTATATCATTTTCTTTTGCTTTTTCAAATTTTATTTCCATTTTTTAACTTTTTCTCTCTTTCAATTTCTGCTTGACTTGCCCTTAAATAAAGTGGTTCTAATTTATCAACATTTAAAAACTCACCATTGTTATATTTATTTTGTGCAATTTTACAAATGTTAGGTAAATTAACAATAAAATTATGTATCTCTAATTTTTCAGCCACATTTTTAGAACAACAAACCTTTAAGTTAAATTTATCAATTAGTTTTTTAACTTCACAAATTTCCATGCAATCTTTTTTATCTTTAAAACTAGTAAAAACAAAAGAGCCAAACCCATCTATAATAAAAATAGTTTTATCCTTATTGTCATTGTATTCAATCGCTTCAAAACTGTTAAATGCAACAACTTTTAAATTATTGCAAATAGATAGCGCTTTAACCAGTGTTATTGCAACCCTTAACCCAGTGAAACTTCCAGGGCCAATATTTGTTGCCAAACAATCTAAATCATTTAAACTTAAATTATGCAACTTTAATAATTCATCAATTTTAAGTAAAATGTTATCGCTTTTCTTTTCGCAATCACTTGGCTCAACATTATAACACTCATTATCAAGTATAAGCCCCAGCCTATTTCCTTGTGAACAATCTATAATTAAAATTTTCATTAATTTTTCTCCACAATAATTTCTCTTTGGTTATCACCTTTTTTTATAATAGAAACTTTTATTAAATTTCTTGGCAATAATTCTTTTGCTCTCTCTGGCCATTCAATTAAACAAATATTATCACTATATAAATATTCTTCAAACCCAATCTCTTCAAGTTCTTCAACTGAGTTTATTCTATATAAGTCAAAATGATAAATATTAATGTCCCCTTTATAAGTGTTCACTATTGTAAACGTAGGAGACACAACTTGTGCCTTAGAAAAATAAGAAACAAAACCTTTTGCAAAAACGGTTTTACCGGCTCCCAAATCTCCAAAAAGAAGCAAAATATCGCCTTTTTTACAGGTTTTTGCAATTTGTTTTGCAATTTTTGCAGTTTTTAAAACACTATCACTTAAATAACTTTTCATTATATAACCCTACTTGTTCCTATTCTTTGTGCACCCATTCTAATTAAATCATTTGCAATAACTCTGTTAGAAATCCCACCTGAAGCCTTAACAAAACACTTGTTTTTACAAATTGAATTTATTATTTCCACCACCTCTGGCGTTGCTCCACCATCACCATAACCAGTATTTGTCATAATAAAATCTACCTTAGTTTTTATCAAAGTTCTTGTAATCTTACCAAGTTGCTCTCTATTCAAAAAACTTGTTTCAATGCAAGCTTTAACAACTTTACCATGAGAACTTCTAACAATTCTAGAAACCATTGATTTTATTTCACTAAACTTTTCGTCTATAATTTGACCTGCATTAATGACAACATCAACTTCATCTGCCCCATCTGCAAAACATTTTTTTGCTTCATTAATTTTTGAAGATGCCAAACTTCCCCCAAACGGAAAATCTATAACTGAAATAATTTTTATTGCCCCATCTAATTTCTTTAAAACATAATCTTTTGCTGTTTTTACAAACATTGGGTAAACAACCACACCTAAATATCTGTTTTTATAAGCAATGTTACAAATGCTAATAATATCCTTTTCAGTTGCTTTGGGGTCTAGCAAAGTTAATTCAACCTTACTATTTAAGTCACCCATGCCATCTGCTACAAGCACACGCTTTTTACTTTTAAACATTGTTTTATCCTCATAAAAATTATACAAGATTTAGCCCAATTATGCAACAACAATTATAGTATAATTATTATAAAATTGTTTATAATTAATTCAAGTAATTATGAATTCATCTAAATTTGCAAAATTAATAAATAATATTATTGCCCTATTTATTTTAGGGCTTGTCATTTTTGCATGGTGCAAAAAAATAATAAATAATCAAATTGTTACAATAATTATTACAGCAATGACTTTAACCATAATAGCAACAGAAATTCATCATTTTTCAAAAAAACGCACCAATCGCTTAAACCTAAAAAATGAAGAACTTAAATTTCAAAAACAATGTATATGGCATTTTTTACAATCACAACATAAAGAAAATGTCGCATTTTTTAAAAAAACATTAAGTAACTATTATAATTTTGACAATTCTACAACTATGTTAAACGACAAACAAAAACATATTTTAATTATACCACAATTTGAAAATACTGTTCTAACAATTAATAATTTACTTTCTTGCATTAAACAAGCAAAAACAAAAAACGCAAAAAAACTAATAATATTTTGCGTTAATAAAGACAAAGAAATTAATAATATTTTACAAAATATTACCAATTTAGAAATAATAATTTTAAATGATTATGAAACCTATGGTTTATTAAAACAAATCAACATGTTCCCAATTGAAAAGCAAAACTCAACTTTAAAAAATAAAAAAATTCATGCTCTATTAAACAAGGAAAATTTTTTAAGCCGTGCTAAAATTAAACCATTTTTGTTTTGTGGTATCATGCTTTATATTTCAAGCTTATTCGTCCCATACAAAGTATACTATATTATAATTGCCTCCATTTGCCTTTTAATTTCTGCCATTTGCTTAATATTTGCAAAAAACCCAAAACAGAAATCTAATTACGAATTAATACTTGAAAATAATGCAAATAACGGATAATTGCAATTAAAACTCCAATCAGTTTTAATAATTATCCGTTATTTTTGCATTTTATTTATCTTAAAGCAATTCCATTTTTTGCCATAAGTGATATAACATCATTCATAAAATCATCTATTTCAGCACCGTTTAAGGTATGGTCTTTCCCATTAATTTCAAAGTTAAACAGCATACTTTTTTTATCTCCTAAAGATTCTGCTTCAAACACTTCAACTAAATTATAACCTACAAGCAGTTTGCTTCTAATTTTAGAAAGTATTTTTATAACATCTTCATAAGTTTTATTTTTTTCAACCAAGAAATTCAAATCCAATTTCACACTTTGAAGCCTGCTTGGAACTTTTACTTTTTTAGGATAATCTTTACATTCACATAGTTTAGAAAAATTAACTTCGCAAGCTACAATGTTTAACTTTTTATCAATGGTGTTTGTAACAATTGGCGAAACTACCCCAATATATCCTAAGTTAACATCATTAAACATCACAGATGCTGTGTTTAATTTATGCATCGTTGTTGAATAATTATGAGCCCTAACAAACTTTAATGTTGCACCAACATAATTAAACGCAAAGTCTACTAAAAAAGTTTTTAATTCAATAAATAAATCTTCGGCACTTTTATGCCCAGAAAAAGCAACTGCTAAATGCTTCTCTTCTTTTGCAAGACCATTTTCTTCTATATTAGTAACACACCTTCCAATTTCAAAGATTTTTACACACCCATTTTGCTCTTCCCTATTTTCATCAATAAATTTTAATAAAGTTGGAACTATTTCACTTCTAATTCCATTTTGACCCGCATTTTTTGAATCAACCAAGGTTAAATATTGTTTTGTATCAATTTTATGTTCTTTATTAAACTCAGCAAAATTCCAAATATAGCTATGAACTTCATTTGCACCATATTTACTAGCTAACAACTTTTTAGCTTTAAACTCTAAGGTGTGTTCAAGGGAAGGCATTACAGGTTCAACTTCAAATTTAAGTGGTTTTGGCTCAATGTTAGCATAGTTAATAATTCTTGCAATTTCTTCAACCAAGTCTTCCTTAATGCTTATATCTTTTGTTGCTCTAAAAGTTGGAACTGTCACTTTAATTTCGTTTTTCAACTTTTTACAACTAAATCCCAAACTATATAAAATTTTAATAATTGATTTATCATTTATTTCAAGGCCAATTCGTTTAGAAACAAATTCAGGAGTAATATTTATTTCAATTTGTGGATATTTTTTGTTATAGCAATCACTAAAACAAGATGTAACAATAATGCCACTATCAATATTGTGCAAGCAATATAAAATTCTTGCAAGTGCAATTTTAGTAAGTTCTGGATCCAATGATTTTTCATATCTTAAACTTGCGTCAGTTATAAGCCCCATTGCTCTACTTGATTTTCTAATTGCAGTTGCATCAAAAGTAGCAGATTCAAATAACACGCTATCAGTATTATCTGTTATTCCCGATTTAAGCCCACCTTTAATTCCAGCTATTGCAACTATATCCTTATGCTTATCACAAATTTCAATCGAGTTTTCTGGCAATTCATGTTCTTCACCTTCAAGTGTAATTAATTTATCCCCAGGTTTACTTTCTTTAACTAAAATTCCATCAACAAGCCTGTTATCAAATGCATGCATTGGTTGTCCTAATTCTAGCATAATATAATTAGTTATATCTGCAAGCAAATTAATATCCCTCATACCAGTATAATTAAGTCTAATTCTCATAGGCATTGGCGATTTCTTAACTGTAACATTTTCAACAGTTATTGCACTATATCTTAAACATTTATCAGTTTCTACCTTTATTTTAACGTTATCTAATCCATCAAATTTAGAAAGATTTAACATTTTTAATGGCATCAACTTTCTTTTAAAAATAGCACTAAATTCCCTTGCAAATCCATAATGTCCCCAAAGGTCTGGCCTATTTGTTAAAGTTTTATTATCAATTTCTAAAATAACATCATCAATAGGCAACACTTCTTTAATGTCTTGTCCCAATTTAACTTTAAAATCTATATCACATATTCCAGAATTATCAGTTCCAATTCCAAGTTCGGCTTCACTGCAACACATACCAAAACTTTCTATGCCTGCAAGTTTGGCAACATTAATTTTATGCCCGCAAACTTTCCCACCAACAGTTGCAACGCAAGTAACCATACCCTCATAAACATTAGGTGCCCCACAAACAATTTGGAGTTTTTCATTGCCAATATCTACTGTTAAAATATGTAATTTAGTAGATTCTGGGTGATTTTTTACTTCTATTATTTTACCGAAAACTACTCCCGATACATCTTTACCTTTAATCTCAATATTCTCAATTTCAGCACACATTTGGTTGATATTTTTGTCTATATCTTCCACAGTAATTCCATCAAGATTAACAAATTCTTTAATCCAATTAAGTGAAATCTTCATACTCTTCTCCTTATATTCTTATCCCAAATTGTTTAAGCAATGCAATATTACCTGAATTCAAATGTCTTATATCATTCAAACCACTTTTAAGCATAACTAATCTATCTGCACCAAGTCCAAAGGCAAACCCCGAATATTTATCTGGGTCAATCCCAGCATTCTTTAAAACATTAGGGTGAATCATTCCACAAGGGCATAATTCAATCCAGCCCGATCCACCACAAGATGCACAACCTTTTCCACCGCAAAAAGTGCAAGATGCATCAAGTTCAAAAGATGGCTCTGTAAATGGGAAAAAGCCAGGGCGAAGTCTAACATTAACATCTTTTTTGAAAACGCCTTTAAGCATTTCTTTCATAAAATAAATTAAATTTGCAACACTAACCTCTTTGTCAACAACAATTCCTTCCATTTGAAAGAATGTGTTTTCGTGCCCAGCATCAAGACTTTCATTTCTAAAACATCTCCCAGGGAATATAACTTTGCAATGTGGGCCATATTTTCTTAGAATTCTATTTTGTGCTGCGCTTGTGTGCGTTTTTAAAACTTGCCCATTACTAAGCCAAAAGGTGTCTTGCATATCTCTTGCAGGATGATTTGCAGGCACATTAACAGCATCAAAGTTATTATATTCGGTTTCTATTTCAAATCCATCTTCAATAGCAAAACCCATGCTTGTAAACACATCTTCGACTTCTTTTAAAACAAGTGTTCTAGGATGAAGAGACCCTGTGTTAGTGTTAACAGGCAATGTAACATCAATTGGTTTTGCGTTTTCAATTTCGTCTTTCAGTTTTAATTCTTCAAGTTTATTCTTTGCACTGTTTAAACTTTCTGCAATATTATTTTTTAAGTTATTTATAAGTTGCCCAATTTCCCTTTTAAGCGAATTGTCTATCTGCTTAAATTCTTCCATTAATGCATTCACCAAGCCCTTTTTACCCATAAATTCAAGCCTTAAATTTTCAAGGTCTGTTAAATTTTTAATGTCTTTAATTTTTTGCTCAAATTGCAATTTCACATTTTCAATTTTTTCTTTCATAACCTTCTCCTTAAAAAAAATAAAACGCCCTATACATAGGACGCTAATTTTGCGTGTTACCACCTAATTTCGCACAATTTATTATGTGCCTCATTACATTTTACAGTTTTGTCTGTCTTAAATTTCTTTAAGCAACTCCGGCTTAGAAATTCAAAATTTGAACTTTCTAAAACAGGCTTTCAGCCACGACCTGTCATCTCTTTTAGCGTTTCAAATTTTTACTATATCGCCATCATAGTCTTTACATATTTTTAATAAGTATAATTCATTTATTAAAAAAGGTCAAGCATTAGAACTCAATATGTTTTTTTACCTTTCTTGAATATCTATAAAGCACCATTTTTTTGCCTACGCAAATAACAGGTTCAGCATTTAAAACTTGTGCTAATTCATTAATAACTTTTTTGCAATCTAATTCGCAATTAGCAAGAACACCAATTTTAACTAGTTCATGAGCATCTAAATTCATCTCTATTTGTTTTAATAAATTCTCAGTTATTCCATTTGCACCAATTAAAACTTCTGTTTCTTTACCGTTTGCAATTGCTCTTAATTTTGCCCTTTCTTTACTTGTTAACACAATTTTCTCCTTCTTCTCTATTTTTTTTATTTTCGATTATTCCTTGTGCCACTTCATCAAAAATTTCTTCAAGGCCTTTATCAATATGTTTTATTAAATAATCGGCACGGCGTTGTGAAAAGATTTTGCCAAACACACTAACAACTTCGTTTTTTTCTGGTTTGTATATTCCAAAGCCACACTCAAACATTTCATTAATTGCCGCATTTCTCCCATTTCCTCCATTATATCTACTAAAATCGCCATCTTTAATCATTTTGTAATACACATATCTATTTTTATTAAATATTTGAAGATAAGAAACCAATTTTGAATTATAAAATTTGCCATCTTCATCTTTTCTAGGCACATACTCAGTTACAAATCTTTCATTATTATATTTATTGCACACTTCACGAAATGCAATAAAAAAATCATCAAGACTAAATCTATCTATTTTTAATTTATTTAAACATAAAATAGTGTAATCAAAAATATCTTTTTCCCTTAAAATATATTTAGCCTCATAATTCAAGCAAATTTTTCTATTGATATTATCTTCCATATTAAAATCTCCTTAAACCGCTAAGATTTTAACATGTGTTTGCAATTTTGTCAATATAGGGTTTTCAATTGGATTAATCTTGGGTTTAATTAAACTATTCAACAAAATCAAAATCAATATCGCCAATTCTAATGGTGCTCTTATCGTTTGCTCCGCGTTTTTTTAGTTCTTTAATAATACCTTTATCTTTAAGCACTTTTTGAAAATAAGCAAAACTTGTTGGGTCATCTAACACAATATTTCTAATTAGTTCGTCAATAAATCCACCAATAACAACATAAGCCCCGTCATCATCACGCACTATTTCATATTTATTTGGGTCTGGTCTTGTATATTCAAACGGCTCAAATTCAATTGGCTTTTTAGGTGGTAATTTATCTAACTCTTCAACAACAACTGAAAGCAATTCATCAAGGTTATATGCTGAAATTGCTGAAATTTCAACTATTTTATATTTTGTTTTCAGCCTTGCAACCTTAGATTTAAACTTAGTAATTTGAGATTTATCAATAACCATATCACATTTATTTAAAACCAAAATTTGTGGAATTTCATAAACACTTTTACCATATTTTTTAAGTTCTTTTAAAATTATTTTAAAATCGTTATATGGATCTCGCCCTTCACTACCACTAATATCTATAACATGAAGCAATAATCTAGTTCTCTCAACATGCCTTAAAAAATAATGTCCAAGTCCCACGCCTTCACTTGCACCTTCAATAAGTCCAGGGATATCTGCTATAACAAATCTTTTCCCCTTTGCCTGAGCCACACCTAAATTTGGTGTAAGTGTTGTAAAATGGTAATTCGCAATTTTTGGTTTTGCACTTGTAAGCATTGAAAGCAAAGTACTTTTACCAACATTAGGAAACCCAATTAGCCCTACATCAGCAATCGTTTTAAGTTCAAGCCAAACAGATTTCTCTTCGGTCAACTGTCCGGTTTGAGAAAATGCGGGGGCTTGTCTTTTGCTTGTTTTGAATTTAGCATTACCTTTTCCACCTTCTCCGCCACGAAGCACCACTTTCCTTTGTCCATTATATGTCATATCTTCAATAATACGATTAGTTTCATCATCAATGATAACTGTTCCAAGTGGAACTTTTATAATAAGGTCTTCCCCGCTTTTTCCTGTGCAATTAGATGACCCACCATTAGAACCATTTTCAGCCCTGAAATGTTTAGTAAATCTAAAATCAACCAAGCTATCTAAACTCGAATCTGCAACAAAAACAATGTCGCCACCTTTGCCGCCATCTCCGCCATCGGGGCCACCTTTTCTAACATATTTTTCGGTGTGAAATGAAGTTTTACCATTTCCCCCTGCACCTGCTTTTATAAATATTTTCACTCTGTCTAAAAACATAAATATTCCCTTTTATTTAATTATTACCTTTCTATTTATTTTTATTTTCATTTAACTTAGTTTTACATAACTTTGCAAGCATGCAATTAGCACAATCAGGTTTCCTTGCTTTGCAAATATATCGTCCGTGTAACACCAAAGCATAATGACTATTGCTCCACAATTCTTTTGGAATTTCTTTTTCAAGTTCTGCTTGCACCTTTTTAACATCTTTTCCACTTGCAAGACCTAATCTTTTAGAAACTCTAAACACATGAGTATCCACTGCTATAGCAGGAGTTTTAAAAGCGGTAGATAAAACCACATTAGCAGTTTTTTCTCCAACCCCTGCAAGCGATTTTAATTGTTCCTTTTTCTTAGGAACTTCCCCATTAAATCTATTAACTAAATCTTTTGAAGCGTTAATTATATTTTTGGCCTTATTATGATAAAACCCACATGGCTTTATCAATTCTTCTAATTCTTCTTGTTTTAAATTTGCAAATTGAATTGGTGTATTATATAGGTTAAAAAGTTTTTCGGTCACAAGATTCACGCGTTTATCTGTGCATTGTGCAGAAAGAATAACCGCAACTAATAACTCAAAATCACTATTAAATTTTAGTTCACATTCTGCATCTTTATATTTTTCATTTAATTTATATATAATTTCATTATTTAATAATTTTCTTTCGTTCATAATAAATCACCAATAACATTTTAAAAGTTACAGCATCTTCAAAATTTTTAATATTTAATCCTGTTAGTCTTTGAATTTTATCTAACCTATAAAGCAAAGTATTTCTATGCAAATATGCATCTCTGCTAGTTTCACTAACATTCAAATTATTTTTGAATAAATCAACAACCGAAGTTACTAAATCAATGTCTTCCATTAACTTTTCAAAGGCAGAAGTTATGTTCTCATTATAAAGCTCAATAACCTGATCAGCACTTAGCATTTTCATAATCTTAAAGCAGTCATTTGCTTTATCATTTTTAAAAAATTCCTTTTTTAATAAAGACAAAACCTCATCTAATTTAGTACCATCTTTTGTTTTAGCCATAATTTGTTACCCCTTAAAATTAGTTTAACAAATTTCAACAAAAAAAACAAGTTTAATTATAAACATAAAATTTTTCACTAACACATATTTATTTTTCTTTTTATTGTTAATTCTTTAAATTTACTTTTTAAATCTTCTAAACTTTTAAATGTATGAATTTGTTTATTATAAATCGTCATAAATTTATTAAATAACCATTTCTTATCTAAAAATCCAGTGGAAGCCACAACAACTATTTTATCACTGTTCAAACATTTTATAACTAATTTTGATAATCCCATTTCTTCTTCTAAATTTTTAACATTTAAAAATAAATCATCAATAAGCAAAACATCTGGATTTTTAATAAAACTCCGTGCAAAAGCAACTGTTTGCTTTTGCAAATATGTTAATTTTTTAATTTTAACATCTTTTAAGTTAAAAATGTTAAATTCGTTTAATGCATCATTTATAACATTATCATAAGGCTTACTTAATTTTAACACATTGCAAGCATATTTTAAATTTTTATAAACGCTTTTATTTTCAAAAAACACCGGAACACTTGAAAAAAATGTAAATTGTTTATCTTTTTTAAATTCATTTTTAAATATTCCATTTATTGTGCCCTGCCAATCATTATTAAGCCCACATAATATTTCAAACAATGTGGTTTTACCTTTGCCAATATCTGCAATAAGTGCAATCTTATCTTTGGCACATAAATCCATTTTAGCATTTTCAAATAAATAATCTTGTTTATAATAAGAAAAATTTATATTGTAATTTAACATTTAATCCTCGAATAATTAAACTCTTTTTCGTATATATTTTACTATGAAATTAAATAAACTTGCAATTGTTTTATTTTCATTTTCATTAATTGCTAATATTGTTTTAGCACTTTTTCTTTTAAAGTCTTCAAACCTAATAAAACCCACATCAGCAAATGCCCAAATGGGCAAAATTGTTGTAACAGTGCTTGAAGCAAACACTTTGAACCCAATAGATAATGCAACTGTGTGCATAATAGAAACCCGTAAATATTATAGCACTAATCAAAAAGGATTAACTGAAAATATTATCGTTCCCATTCTTCCAAATGATAACTTTAATCAATCTCTAAAAAGAAATTGGGGCGAAATGACCATTCTTGTTTACAAATCGGGTTATGCCGACAGTATAAATTTTTACACTGCAATAACAAATAACAACACAAGAGTAGGTTTTGTTGTTTACCTTACGCCTATTATAAACGAAGAAGATAATAAACCTAATATTAATGTTGAACAACCCAACAGCACTTGGACACAAGAACTAATTAATCTCTACAAAAAATAACTCCCTGTTTGTGTTAGGGAGTTATTCCTTATTTATTTTATTCAATTGTAGTAGTGTCAACAACTTCAGTTTCATATTTACTTAAATCTATTGCTTCTTTTTCGCTATTAATTAAGGCTTGCAAATTACTTACTTTTAATTGCGCTTCTACTGCTGTATTAGAATAAAGATAATTAGTTTTAGATTCTTCTATGTTTGCAGCATAAGATTTAGCGTTATAAAGGTCTGCCCTTTCAATTATACCAACAAGACCTTGTTTAGGGGTATCAAATTCAACATTTTGTGCTCTTGTGCAAGTACCTTCAAGTTTAATAAACTGGCTTTCAGCCACTTTATCAGTAGCAAGTTCATTTGTTTCGCTATCTAAATAATATTCATAATTATTTAATTTAAATGTTGCAGTAACATTATATGATTCATCGTAATTAAAAGTAAGTTCAAATTCTTTATAAAGATTATAAATATTTCCTTCACTTTCATAAGAATCTTTATAAATAAATCTAAAATAATTAATTAGATTATTTTCTAAAAATGAATATTCAATTATAGAATAACAATCGCCTATAATAATAACAACGGCTTGCCAATTACCATCACTTGCAAATAAATACTTCTGCTCATAATAATTTGAAACTTCATAAACTACATTTGTTTTAAAAAAATATCCTACAATACCAACATCTAAATTTTGCCAACTATCAAAACTTTCTAAATAACTACCTAATAAATCTTCCCCACTTTCACTATCACTGCTACCAAATTTAGCGTTTAAATAATATGGCATTTTTGTTGACAATGCTAGAAAATTTCTTGCAATATCAATTGCACTTACTTCTTTTAAACTACTGTTTTCATTTTGCAACTGTTCAACCTGCGTTTTTAAACTTGATAGTTCCTCTTCTGTTTTTGTGTCAGCACAGCCACTCAATCCAAAACAACTTACACCAATGCATAAACACATAACTAGCGAAATTATTAATGTTTTTAATTTTTTCATTCTTTTGTTCTCTCCTTTTTGAATATTTATTATAGTTTATACGAATAATATTCGTAAGTCAAGTAAATAACGAAATTTTTTCGTAAATTATATATAATGGAATTAGGTAAAAAAATTAAAGAATTAAGATTACAAAATAAATGGACACAAACAGAACTCGCCCAGAAACTTAACACCACGCAAGATACCATTTCACTTTGGGAACTTGGTAAAAGTTATCCTGATGTTTTAAGTGTTGTTAACATTTGCAAACTTTTTAATATTACTAGCGATTATTTATTGGGGCTAACAAACTATTAAAAAATCTCACTGCTTTCAGTGAGATTTTTTTAAAATTTGATATTAATATATTGTTTCAATAACACCATAATCGCCATCATTTCTAGTATATGCCACTTTCACTGCTCCACTTTTTTTATCTAAATAAATATAAAAAGTGTTACCTAAAAGTTCCATTGCTTCAATGGCTTCATCATCTGTCATTGGAATAAGTTCAAATTGTTTTCTTTTAGTTATTTGTGGTTTTTTAAATGCTGGCAATTCATCAAAAAACATTAAGTCTTTAAAGTCTATTGCATTGCGTTTTTTATCTACCAATTTATCTGAGTATTTAACAATTTGTCTTTCAATTTTTGCTAAACATGTGTCAAGATTAGCATACATATTATCGGTCTCAACTTCACTTCTAACATAAAGCCCAGATGCATTAATTGTTATCTCCATCTTTTCACGGTCTTTAACCTTAGAACAAACAACTTTGCAAGTTGCTTCGTTACCTAAATATTTTTCCATTTTTTCTAATTTCTTTTGAATAAGATTACGAAGTTTATCTTTAACTTTGTATCCCCTTTCTAAAATTTCAACTTTCATATTTAGTCCCCTTTTTATTTAGTTTTTTATATTTTAGCACATTTAAAATAAACTCGTCTAGCAAATTTTAATTATCATTTGCATTAAACACAAAATGACCATCTTTAAAACCAACGGTTACAATTGAATTTTCACCAAATTCCCCTGCCAAAATTCTTTCTGCAAGTTCATCTTCAATGTTTTGTTCAATATATCTTTTGAGTGGTCTAGCACCATATTCAGCGCTATATCCTTTTTCAATAATTTGTTCAATAGCACCTTTTGTTAGCCTTAAAGTTATCTTTTTGTCTTGTAACTTGTTATTTAAGTTGTTAATCATGATTGTTGCTATTTTAGTAATATCTTCTTTTGAAAGATTATCAAAAATACAAATAACATCAACCCTATTTAAAAACTCTGGTTTAAATTTTTCACGCAATGCTTTCATAAGATGTTCTTTCATAGATTGATTTTGTGAATTATCATCTTCTTCAAAGCCTAATTTCTTTGTTGTCTTAGATAAATCTGCTACCCCACAGTTAGAAGTCATAATTATAATTGTGTTTTTAAAACTAACTGTTCTGCCCTGACTATCAGTTAATCGCCCATCATCTAACACTTGTAAAAGAATGTTAAACACATCTGGATGTGCTTTTTCAATTTCATCAAAAAGTATAACTGAATATGGTTTTCTTCTAACCTGTTCGGTTAATTGTCCGCCATCATCAAATCCAACATATCCAGGAGGGGCACCAATAAGTTTTGCCACTGAATGTGGTTCCATGTATTCACTCATATCAAGCCTTATAACCATATTTTCATCATCAAACATTGCTTCTGCTAAGGCTTTGCAAAGTTCAGTTTTACCAACACCTGTTGGCCCTAAGAATATGAACGAACCAATTGGGCGTTTAGGATCTTTAAGTCCTGCCCTTGCTCTTCTAATAGCCTTAGAAACAGCAGAAATTGCCTCATCTTGCCCAATAACTCTTTTATGTAATATATCTTCTAGGTGAACAAGTCTATCTTTTTCAGTTTCAGTTAATTTGCTAACAGGAATTTTTGTCCAGCTTGAAACAACACTTGCAATATCTTCGGCGGTAATAACACCATCTTGATTAGCTTTACCACTTTTCCATTCTTGCCTTGCCTGTTCAATTTTTGCTCTAATTTTATTTGCTTCTTCTTTAAAAGAATTTGCTTTTTCAAAGTTCTCTGCTCTGCTTGCCTCTTGCTTTTGAATTTCAAGTTCCTTTAACTTTGCTTCAAGTTCTTTAACCTTTTCTGGAGTTATGCTTCCTCTTACCTTTGTTCTACTACTTGCTTCATCAATAAGGTCAATGGCTTTATCTGGCAAACTTCTATCCATAATGTATCTAACAGAAAGTTTAACTGCTGCTTCAATTGCTTCATCAGTAATTTTAACTTTATGGAATGCTTCATAAGAATCTCTAATTCCCTTTAAAATTTTAATAGTATCTTCTTCGCTTGGTTGGTCAACTATAATTGGTTGAAACCTTCTTTCAAGGGCTTTATCTTTTTCAATAAACTTTCTATATTCTTCGGTTGTGGTTGCCCCAATAGTTTGCATTTCTCCCCTTGCAAGATAAGGTTTAAGCATATCACTAGGGCTTACTTCGCCTTCTTTACTACCTGCTTGTGCAAGCATGTGTATTTCATCAATAAACACAATAATATTCTTTGCACTTATAATTGTGTTAATTGCATTTTTTAATTTTTCTTCCATACTTCCCCTATATTTAGTGCCCGCCATTAGCGAACCAATATCAAGGCTAAATATAGTTTTATTTTGCAAAAACTCAGGAACATCACCTTTAACAATCGCTTGCGCTAATCCTTCCACAACTGCCGATTTCCCAACTCCTGCTTCACCAATTAACACAGGGTTATTTTTCGTTTTTCTGCACAAAATTTCGATAATTCTAGATGTCTCTTTTTCTCTACCAATAATTGGATCCATTTTACCAGCTCTTGCTCTGGCAGTCATGTCTACCCCCATATCTCTAAGCACTTCGGGTAAGTTAGCATTATAATCAGTATTAGCACTAGCAGTTTTTTGCTTTTGTTCAGGTTCACTACCATTGTTATAAATTGCTTGTGTATAACTAGGTGCATTAGACATATTGTTAAAGATATTAGTCATATCATCAAAGAATGAACCCATAGAATAAAAATCATCATCATAGTCTGCACCAGCGATAACATCTCTAACACGCTTTGTAAAATTAGTGATATTAATTTTAAATGTTTCTTTTAAAATATTTACTGCTTGACTATTAGTATCTATAAGCAAAGCATATAGAATTTCTTCGGTAACAATATACCCTTGTCCATAATTTATTGCAATATTTTGTGCTTGCAATAAAATATTTTTAACTCTTGGTGTAAAATCTTGTTTAGATAAACTTGAAACTGAACCACTATAAGCCCTTTGCTGTGCAATAACTTCTTCCACTGCCGAAGCCGTAACATTAACCTCTCTTAAAAGTTTGCCAGCAACACTATCCTTAACACTTGCAAGCCCATAAAGTAAGTATTCAGTACCAATATTTTTATCACCAAATTTACTTGCTAATTTTTGTGCTTGGTCTAACACTTTTTTTGAATTACTTGTCATTGATAAACTACTATTCATTATATTTTCCTCCCTATTTTATTCGTTGATTTTTTAGCATGCTATTTACATATTTTGCTCTAAACAAATCTCTTTGTTCTCCTTCTAGACTTGTTTTTGCAATTTTAGATAAACTGCAAGGCATGCAATCTATGCTAAGTTTATCTAATAGTCCGTTGTCTTTAAGTCTTAAAAGCCCTAATGCAATGCCCATTTTCACTTCACCTGCGAGGCGTAATAATTCGCTTGAAGATAAAGTGTAACAATTACATAAAACGCCATAAGCCCTAAAAACTCTGTCTGTTATTTCAATTTCTCTTTCGGCAATCAGTTTAATTCTTGCCTTATTTTCAAAATCACAAATTCTAAGGACTGCTTCTTTAACTGCCCCA
Source organism: uncultured Eubacteriales bacterium (assembly GCA_902496015.1). Taxonomy (GTDB): domain Bacteria; phylum Bacillota; class Clostridia; order Christensenellales; family UBA1242; genus UMGS2070. The sequence continues at coordinate 197,491 of CABUZJ010000001.1, read as the reverse complement.
ATTATTTCCCTTTCGCTAACTCCTAAACTGCGTCCATTAGATATTTGATACATATATCCATCATAATCAGTGGCTTCGCCATAAACCCCACGCACACATAACCCCTTAGAAGACAATGCACTGATTATAGCATCAATTTCGCCACTAAGTGTTAATGCAGGCAAAAACATTAAAACTGATGCCCTCATTCCCGTTCCAAGATTGGTTATGCACGAAGTCAAAAAACCAAATTCTTTATCAAATGCAATGTCTAATTTAGACAACATTTTGTTATCATAATCATTCAAAATCTCAAAGGCCTTTTCTAGTTCAAGTCCTCTCAAAAAACACTGCTCTCTAATATGATCTTCTTCATTAACCATAATGCTAATAGTTTCATCACTATTTAAAATCACTGCTCCAAATTCTTTTTTTTCTAAAAGGTCATTAGATATTAAATGCTTTTCTTGCATAACCTTTGCATCAGTTGGGCTAAGTTGTTTCATTGTATAAATTTTAAATTCATCAAGCCCCGCAACACTATCTGCCACAAGTTTTAAAACCTTATACCCTTTTTCTCCATTAAGCCTAGGTGGCATGGGTATTTTATCAATATTCCTTGCAAGTCTTATTCTTGAAGAAACAACAATCGAACTAACATCAACAACTCCCATCACTTTGCCCCCTTAATGATTTTATCTTTCGCTTAATTTCTTCTGCTTTCAAATAATCTCTTTCTAAAACAGCTTGTTTTTCTTGCCTAGAAAGTTCTGCTATTTCTTTTTCTAATCTATCTTTATTTCTATTAACATCTATTACTTTCCCAACATGTGCGCATCTTCCATGATATCTTAATGCCAAATCTTTAATATAAGTTGCAAACACCTTGTAACAATTAGGACACCCAACAAAAAGAGTTTCATTAAGGTCGCTAAGTCTTTGACTACATTTTGGGCAAGTAATGTCTTTTGGTTCATTATCTTGCTCTAAAATTTCATCATAATCATCAAAATTAATTATGGAACTGAATGGATTGAAAAACACTCAATTATCCCTCCTTATCACTAAGTAAAAATATTAACACATTTTTAAAAGCTTGTGCTCTTAATTTATCTTTATAAGAAAATGGCATAGCAAGTGCATTATCACAAAGTAATGATAATATAATTTTTTTCTCACGGTTAGTTATAATCTTATCATTAAATAGTTTGTCTAATATTTGATTAGCCCTTTTAAAGGTTAACTCATCGCCAACATTTTTCAAAACTAAATTAGACACCGCATCATCATCACTAAAAGGAATTTTAGAAATTTTAATATAGCCTCCGCCACCGCGCTTACTTTCTTTAATAAATCCCCTTTCAACAGTAAATCTTGTTTGTAATACATAGTTAATTTGACTAGGTGCACAAGAAAAAAAGTTGGCAAGTTCATTTCTAGAAATATCTATTTCATCACTTTCTCCCATATTGTCCAAAATAAATTGTTCAATAATATCACTTATATTAGCCATACTATTCTCCTTTTAAAGATTTAATAATTGATTTATATAAAATTAAAATAACCAATGCCTAATAACTACTATTTAAAGTTAACCTTCTATTTACTATTAATTTGTTTTACTAAGGTCAAAGAAAGTCAAACTTTACACTAATATATTATACCCATAAAAAAAGAATGTCAACACTTTTGACAATCTTTTTAAAATTTTTTTTTAATTTTATTATTTGCGATTTTTTAACAAATTCACAAAGTTAGTGTAAAGCGTTATTAATATATAACTTAAATTATAATATACAACTTAGGTTATTTAAATTAAAAGATTTATATCTTTAATTAATATAATTTGCAATAAAATATTTAACTAAACTTGCAAAAATTTTAATTATCAAACTATTTTTGAAACCAAATAAAGCCAATAGTAGATGGCCCACAATGTGCACCAATAACAGGCCCCACAGGCAATCTTCTAATTTTAATTTTATTATTACTTTTTTCATTTATAATTTGTTCTGCTTTATCTGCAAGTTCTTTATCGTCGGCATCCACTAAATAAAGTTCTTGATTTATGTCATAGTCATAAGAAGAACAAACCCTATCCACAATAAAATTAATGGCTTTTAATTTTCCTTTTTGCGTGCCAATTTTCACAATTTTTCCAAATTCATCACATTTTAAAACTGGCTTAATATTAAGCATAGTGCCAAACACTGCACTCGTTGCACTAATTCTTCCACCCCTTTTTAAATGCAAAAGACTATCCACCATAAATTCAACTCTAAGTTTCTTCTTTAATTCTTCAAGTCTTGTGCATATCTCATCATCTGTTAAACCTTGTTGATGCAATTTAGCACCTTCTAGCGCAATAACTCCTGCCCCATAACAAATAGATTTAGTGTCAAATGTTCTAATAGTTCTATCAGGATATTTTGCTTTTAGTTCCTCTTTTGCAACTTTTAAATGATTAAAAGTTCCTGAAAGTTCACTTGAGAAGTGAACATATAAAATATCTTGTCCCTTTTTTAAATAAGGTTCAAACGCTTCAATATAATCTTGTGGGTTTAATGCAGATGTTGTTGGCATAGCCCCCTTTCTTATCTTTTCATAAAGTGAATGAAAATCTGTATTTCTTCCCATATCGTAAGCAAATTCTTCACCATTAATCGAATAAGGCATTGGTAAAAAATTAATTTTATATTTATCAACATCAGTCCACCAAATTTCACAATCACTATCTGTAAAATAAACGCTCATAAATTTCTCCTTGAATTGATCTAAAACCATTCTACCATATTTATTATGTTTAACCAAATAATTAATTTATAAATATTAATAATTTTTTTAATACAATATTTCACTCAATTTAATATTAATTTTTTAAATTTTTTTTAGTTTAAAATAAATAAAATTAAATTAGAATTAACTAAATCAATTTAAATTTCATGGTTGCGGGATTATGGTCGCTATACATAAAATCTGTATCAATATTTTCAACCGATACCACCTCAACATTATTTGAAACAATAAAACCATCTAATGTAACTGTATAACTTTCATTTTCAACATATGGTGCATCGGTAGACCTACAAGTAGGAACTACTCCACTAGAAGCAAATGAAAAATTTTCCGCTAAATTACTGTTATCTAATGCAAATACCCATTCTGGCACTTCTCTATTAGTTGTAAAACTATTAATGGTCCCTGCAATATCATGATTAAAATCACCACCTGCAATCACATAATTTCCTTTTTCATACTCTTGCGTTAACACGCTATTTAACAGTTCAAGTTGTTTAGCCCTAATTTTTCCACCTTCATCATATGCCGAAAGATGAACATTAATCAACACTAACTCTTTATCAGTTTCATTAATTGGAAGCCTAGAAACAGAAAAACACCTATCTAAATCAAAAAATTTATTAAAAAATCCCATATCAATTGGTAATGACCTTCTAGTTGCATTTGTTATGTGATATTTAGAAAGTGTAGCAATACCACTATTCACAATTCCATGTGGGTTATTTAAAGGATAAAACAAATAGCCACTATGAAAATTCGAAGCAAATGTGCAAGAATAATTGCTGTATTTATTGGCAATTAAATCTAATTGATTAACCTTATAACTTCTATGCGAATTAGTGTCTACTTCTTGAAAAAACATAAAATCATAACTGTTATCCACTTCACCTAACGCACCATTAGTATTAAACAAAACAGTATCTTTGTTTTTAGCCCTACTTCCCGTTCCTTTTAAAGTCTTCCCAGAAAGAGTTTTACCACTATCCATAAAAAATGAAAAATCTTGACTATATGCCCCAAACCCAATGTTATAAGTAGCAATAGATAACTCTTGTCCCAAAGAAACAACTTCTTGCCTGTTATTCTCCACAGCCAAAGCAATATTATCTTCAATTCTATAAAACTGTATAGAAAGATAAGCAACATAACTTCCTAAAATTAAAATAACACAGCCAACCACGCAACCTATAACAATAAGCAACCTTTGCCACCAAGTAAATCTTTTGTTTTTATTTTTCTCCTTTGCATTTAGAAAACTAGCCTCTAATTCCTTATTTAACTTATTACTTCCCATTTGTTCCTCCTTCATTAAATAAGCTTAATAATTCACTAGTTTAATAATAAAAATTTAATTTGTTATTTTTAGTTTATCAAACTAACATTAACTTAGCAAATAAAATTAAAATAAAAACACAACCAATAAAATTTAGGTTGTGTTAATATTGGTGCGAGAGAAGGGATTTGAACCCTCACGACTCTCATCACTCGCCCCTTAAACGAGCGCGTCTGCCGATTCCGCCACCCTCGCAAATTATCAATTCGCTGATTGATAAAATAATTATAACATAAATAAAATAAATTGTAAAGTTTAAATTTAGATTAAACAGTAAAAATGAAAAAATTAATTATTTAAAAATTTAATAAAATTAAAAAATTTTGTAATGCTAATTGCAACAATAATTAAACGCAAATTATAATTTATTTTTATAAATTTTATATTTATTTTTAACTTTTAATATATAATTTGCAGTTTCTTTATATTGCACTTTATTTATGTTAAAACTATCGCTACCATTAATCCATTCTAAAACCCTGCCCTCTCCCGCATTATAACAAGCAAGAACCATATCTAAATTTTGAAATTTATTTAAAAGATAATTTAAATAAAATGTCCCAAATCTAATGTTATATTCTGGAATATATAAACAATTTTCATTATATTCTTCATTTAATTCTTTTGCAATCCAAGTTGCCGTCGATGGCATAATCTGCATTAAACCAATCGCACCGCTTGCACTCTTCGCATTTTCTTTAAAACCACTTTCAACATTAATAACAGAAATTATTAATGCTTTTTCAACTCCAAATTCAGCAGAAGACTTTGCAATTTCCTTTTCAAATTTCACAGGATAAAAAACATGGTCGTAGCAAACAAATGCAATATCGACCATGCATAATAACAAAGTTAAAATTAACAAAATTTGTCTTAATCTTAACATACAAATAGTTTATGCAATAACACTATTTTTATGTTTTAAAATTTATTACTGACTAATGTGCATCTCCCCACCTAAAAGCAATTTCCACATCTGTTTTAAGTGGCACTAATAAAAGAACTGCTCTCTCCATTTCTGCCTGCACTAATTTAGCTACTTTTTCAGCTTCATTTTTAGGGCAATCAACAACCAATTCATCATGCACCTGCATAATTAATTTAGCATTATAATTTCCAGCAGATAATTTTTTCTCAACATTATTCATTGCAATTTTTATAATCTCTGCCGCCGTTCCCTGAACACATAAATTTTGAGCAACCCTTTCAGCCCGACTCCTTACCATAAAATTACTTGCATTAATATCAGGTATTTTTCTAATTCTTCCAAAAAGAGTTTTTGCATAACCGTGTTCTTTTGTAAAGGCAATTTGATTTTTCATAAATTCATCTATTTTAGGGTGTAATTTAAAAAATCCGTCTATATATTGTTTTGCTTCTTTTGCAGAAATATTTAAGTCTTGCGACAATCCATATTGACTAATGCCATACACTACCCCAAAGTTAACAACTTTTGCAATTCTTCTCATTCTACTTGTAACAAGTTCTTTGGGAACATTAAAAACTTCACATGCGGTGTTAGTGTGAATATCTTCATTATTTGCAAAAGATTTTATATAAAATTCGTCATTACTTAAATGTGCCAGCACTCTTAATTCTATTTGAGAATAATCTACATCAACCAGAACATTATCTTCACAAGTGGCAGTAAAAATTGATCTTATTGCACGCCCTTCGTCAGTTCTAATTGGCAAATTTTGAAGATTTGGGTCACTTGAAGATAGTCTACCTGTTGCAGTTAAATACTGATTAAAATTAGTATGCACAAACCCATTTTTATCAATATGCTCTTTCATTGCTACTAAATAAGTACTATAAAATTTCATGTCTTTTCTATATTCAAGCAGTAACGGGATTATATCGTGCTTATCTTTTAACTTTTCTAACACATCAACATTAGTGCTTAATTTTGAACTTTTAGGTAACTTTAATTCATCAAATAAAACAGTGGCTAATTGTTTTGGCGAGTTTAAGTTAAATTCATGCCCAACCATTTTATAAATTTCACTTGCAATGAATGAAATCTGTTTATTATACTGCTCACTTAAATCATTTAATGTATTTAGATCTGCCTTAAATCCACGCAATTCCATATTGAATAAAGTAAAAATTAAAGGAATTTCTATTTCATAATATAATTTTTGCACATTATTGTTTGCAATTGCATTGCTTAATTTATTAAAATCTTCGATTAAATTTAAAGCTGGAATATTTTTATTTTGCTTATAATAATCAAAAATATCATTAATGTCTTTTACAACAATTCCTTCACAAACATTCATCGCAATAGCAACATCAAAAACATTTTTACTAATTTTAATCTCATTTTGTTTTAACAAATAAAACATTGATTTAGCATCATAAAAAATTTTTAAAATCTTATCATCTTCTAAAATATTTTTAAGATCATGCAAAATTTCTTCAATGGTCAATCCCGCATTAAGCAAATCAATATTTTTATTATGTGTATATTCTTTATCACCAAATGAAAAATGTAAGCAATTATTTTGATCTAAGTATAAAGCAATATTTTTATCTTTATTGTTTTGAATTATTTTTTTTAATTGATTTATAGACTCAACATTTATCAAATTTTCATTAAAAGCATTTTGTTCAACCTCTTGCTCATCAGGTTCTGCTCTAAACAAATCTTCTTTTTTTAATAAACTTCTAAAACTAAATCGCTCAAAAAATGGTTTAACATTTAAACTAAATGGAAAAATATATTTACATTCATCTAATGTGCAATCAATATCTACATTGGTATTAATCTTAGCGAGTTTTTGTGAAATATATGCCATTTCTTTATTGCTAATTAGCCTTTCTTGTAATTTACCTTTTATCTCATCAATATGTTCATAAACGCCATCAAGTGTTTTATATTTTGAAATAAGGTCAATGGCAGTTTTAGGGCCTATTCCCATTACCCCAGGAATGTTATCTGCCGAATCTCCCTGTAACGCTTTCAAATCTACAACTTGCCACGGCTCTACTCCATATTCTGCTTTAAGATTGTCTTTTGTCATCACGCTAACTTCGCTAAGTCCTTTTTTCATAAAACAAACTTTTGTAGTGTCATCTATAAGTTGGAAAGAATCTCTATCACCTGTTAATATCAATGTTGGCACATCAAAGCGCTTTGCAATTGTTCCAATAATGTCATCGGCTTCAAGGCCTTGTTTTTCAAGCATTTTTATTCCCATTAAATTAAGCATCTCTTTTAAATATGGAATTTGACTTGCAAGTTCACTTGGCATTGGCTTTCTTGTTGCCTTATAATCAGCATATATTTCATTTCTAAATGTAATTTTACTAACATCAAAAGCCACCACAATATGAGTTGGCTTCATTTCAGTTATAACTTTAATAATTTCATTTGCAAAGCCATATATTCCATTTGAATATTCCCCTTTAATATTCGTTAACAATGGCAACGCAAAAAAGGAACGATATAAAACACTATTACCATCTATTATAACCAATTTTTCATTTTGCTTATTCATTTCTCAATTTTCCTTTTCTAATTTTGAATATAAGCCATATCACAATATTAAGCAAAGCAAATATTGGCAAAAGAATTGCACCAAAGCCAATATGATAATAATCTTGTAATCCTTGTGGCAGATTTGCTAAATAAATTCCTATTGAGATAGTTATAACCACACAAAATGTAAAGATTAAACATTTTAATGCTAAATTTAGCCATGAAAATTTTAAACGGTAATAATTTATAAAGCTTACGCCATCAAGAAAAATGTTAAATATCATTAATATTATAAAGCACACAATAAAACAAGTTGCAATAACTGAGAATGTTTCAGTTTTGTCAGTTCTATGACTTCTTTCACTAGACACTAAAATCAAACTTACATAGTCTCCATTCTCCACATCGTCTTCACTTAAAAGTTTTGCAGATTCTCTATCAATAACGGTTGTCGAGGTTGAATTGTCTTGATAAAAATTATACCCAGAAATGTAAATCGTTCTATTATATCCACTATAAGAAATTAATGTAAAAAACGATAAGGTTAGCATTAAAATAGATATTACCAGCCCTGTTAATGGTTGCAACCATTTATAATGTATTTTTAAATTTTTCAAGTTTCTGTGTAACCACCTTTAAAATATTTTTGTTAATTTCCTCTATGGTTTTAGGATTACCATTCTCAGCACAATCAATAATTTCCCAACCTAATATTTTTGCATATTTTAACCCCGTTTTATAGCTTTTGATTAAATAGTCATTATTGTTTTCATGAATGTCTTTACTATCACCTGTTTTTAAATTAGTTCGTGAATGTGCAAAGTTTAAACTAACATCAATTGGCATATTTAAAAATAAAATTAAATCAGCTTTTGGCAATTTTAAAATATTATATTCAGTGTTAATTAACCAATTTGCATATTCGTCTTGTTCATCTTCGTTAAGTTTACTTGCCTGATGGATTAAATTACTTTCTACATATCTATCACAAATAATAATATCGCCATCACCAATCTCATTTTTAAGTTTTAACATTGTGGTCAACCTGTCAACCATAAAAAATGAAGAAGCTTGATAAGCGTCAACATCATTAGCATTGTCACCGAATTCACCCCGCAAATACATTTTAACGGCTCCACAACCTTCACTACTATAATTAGGGAAACTTAGCGAAACAACGTTAAACCCTAACAATGTTAAGGCTTGCTTTAGAAGATTTGCTTGGGTTTGTTTACCACAGCCATCTGTCCCTTCAATTTGAATGAAGTAAAATTTTTTATTCATAAGTAAATCCTTAAAATAATTATACCCCATTTAATTTAATTTTCAAACTAAATAAATAATTAAATAACAAAAATCTATTAATAAAAAGATTTAAAACTCTTGCAAAAAACTAATAGATATGCTATTATAATTTTGCTTAGACAAGCCGAAATGGCGGAATGGCAGACGCACACGACTCAAAATCGTGCGAGGGCAACTTCATGCGGGTTCAAGTCCCGCTTTCGGCACCAAAGAAATAATAATTGAAAAAATCTCACATTTTGTGAGATTTTTATTTGTTATTTTTCAAATTTTTAGTTTTAGGGATAAATTCAATAGTAGCACCTATCAAAGCTAAGCATCTGTATTTTTCTACCCTTAGTAAATGCCTTTGCAAGAAAAATACATCTACAGCTTCCCATGCAAACACCCATCCAATTACATCTATTATTTCAAGCCACACAGCTCCTATGTTATATTGTGAAACTATAACCATTATAGTAAAAACTACGATAGACACCATTAACATTATTAATGCTGTTATAGCATTCCTATTTAACTCTAACCTATTATGTTCATAATAAGATTCGTAATATCTTTTAATACCCGTTTTATACTGTGTTTGTTCATTTTCATCAATAACATCACTTTCAATGACCAAATGAATTTGTTCACGAGACTTTAATGCTAAAGTATTATAATTTAAAAAATCTGCTACATCATTATTTATTACGGGTTCACTTCCCAATGAAAAAGTAGACAAAAAATTAGTATCATCATTAACATTAATTTTTATTAATGCCTTACCTTCTTCGTCATACTCCTGTGTTTTTGCTTCTCTTCTAGCATTTGCCTGCTTCCTTAGTTCTTTAAAAGAATAAACCATTTTAACTCTCCTACTCTGCTTTAACAATTAAAGAAAATATTTCAATTGTTTCGCCAGTACCACTATCTATTATCCCTATTGTTATTATCCCCTCTTCATTTGCAGTATAAGGAACTTCATACATATCATTAATTGCAATAAAATAATTTTCATTGTCTATAAGGTCCATATTTAAAGTTGCACCAAGAGGTATATATTGCGAACCTTTCAACTCGCTAAGTGTTAACGGTTCACTCATTGTTGAAAGCGTTATATTTGAAAATAATTCACCAAAATCATAAACAATTTCCCAATCTAAAATTAATTCAATCGGCTCTTTTATGGTATAGTTCAAAGTTCCATTTTCCGTTAATGTTATTATCGCCTTTGCTTTATAACTAGAAATTTCAGTTCCATAATTGTTATAAATATTATCATTTATATATTCAATATTAACCATATTTTCATAATTATTTACAACATTTACGGTTTTTATTGTGCCATCATAACTAACTTTACTTACAGCATTGTAATCCCAATAGAAATCTTCTTTCGTTATATTTTTCTTATTAATTTCAAATGTTAAGTCTAAAACATTATTATTAATAATTTCATAACCTATTTCATTACAAGTAATTATTGCCTTTGCAACATAAGTCCCAGCATTAATTGGTTCCACTTCATTATCATTTGAAAAACACTTAATCAAAACTTGAACATTGCTAGGCACATTATTAAGCCTAGGTGCTTGCAAATTTCCATTAAATTCATAAGGATTTTCATAATTCCAACTTATATTTGAACAATCAATTTTAATTGTACTAATTTCCCATTCAATAGAAAATTGCAATGAGCCAGAATATGTGTAATTTTTAGTATCATAAACAAAAATCGCAACCGTTTTATAATAACCTACATCTATCAAATTTGCAGCAATACTATCGAATGGTCCTATGATATCTTTTTGATAATAATGAACATAATCTATTCTTAATATTGTTTTAGGTTTATTGCTAATACTTATTGTTTTTGCTTCTCCGTTATAAGTTGTGCCAAATGTTCCCACCCATTCAGGTTTTGTAAATCCATTTAAATTTAATTGTGCTTTTTCAATTTGCCAATTAACATTAACACTTTCACCACTAACTCCTTTAAAACTATAATTATCTGCGTCTTTTAAAGTTATCACAATATTCGAGTTGCCTGCATCAATTCTTATATTCCCGCTAGCAGACATTAATGACTCATCAAAATTTTTCAAAATTGCCGTTTGGGGTTTTGCATTATATGTGTAACTACCAATTAAAGTTGGAACCATTAATTCTACTTTATTAATTTGCCATGGTAAAGATGTTTCAAAGTTTTGATTTATAAGTACATAATTTTCACTATCATAAACAATGTTTGCCGTTGCCCAATAAGATCCAGCATTTGTGCCTTTATTCCCCACATAAGTCGCCGTAACTCCTTGTGGCAAATTTGCCAAATAAATTTCTTGTTCCTCCCCATTGTAAACAAATGGAGTTTTATAATTCCATTCAACTTGCGACATATCTATCACATCTTTCACAATCTTAACAAAAATAGTTATTCTGTTATAGTCTTTATAAAAAACATCAACCGTATAAGTTCCAACATTTGGGTTTTCTGGCAAGTTAGATACAATATTATAGCCATCGTTGTCGCCAACTCGTCTTGCAATCTCCTTGTTAGTTTTGTTAGAATATAAAAGTTTGACTGTTATATTATCGCTTAAATTTATTTTTTTATTATACTCAAAAACCAATGTGTTATTCTCACTGGAATATTCAATACCATTAATAAAAACTGAATAACCAACCACTCTTGGTTCATTATCACATGCGCTAAAAATAAATGAAGATGGAATTATTAAAAATAATGCAAAAATAATTCCAATAAATGCCTTTTTCATTGTCTTCTCCTATTTATTTTTATTTTACCAGATTATCGACATATTACCAAATATTTTGACAGACAACCTTATATAAATCAAACAAAATTTAAAATAAATCAACAAATTGTAAAAATAAAAAAACCTGCTTATATTGCAGATTTATATTGTTTAACTTGCCCATTTAAGTGGCATAGTTCGATTTTGTTTAAACCAATCAGTATTTTTTAAAATAGTAGTATTATTACTGCAAGAAACCAAAACTGAATCATCTTCTTTGTTGCATGAAATAACTATGTTTCCGTTAAAACTTTCAAATTGTGCATTTTTGTAATTTATACAAAGAGTAGTAACAAAAACTTGGTCTGTATATTCTGCAATTCTATCTACAAAATCTTGTGTTGGAAACTGATTTTCAGTTTTAGATGTATACTCACTACTTCCAGCACAACAACACACACAAACAATTTTTGGTTGAATAATTGCAAGCAATTCCTCATTAGAACTAGTTTTCGAGCCATGATGTCCCGCCTTAAATACTTCAACTTCTTTCAACAAATTGTTACCTTGTGGTCCATTAATTTGAACCAAACTTTCCTCTCCTTCTTTTTCAAGGTCGCCAGTTAATAAATAATTTTTTGTTTCACCATTTTGAAGTGTTTGCTCTATTTGAATACAAACCGAATGATTATTCTCATCACTGCTTAACTCGTGGTAAAATTGTTGGTCTAAAACTCTAAAAATAATATCGCCATCGCTATCTAGTTGGTAAGTGCTAGGGCTTACACTTTCATTATTATCAACACATTCACTAGCAGTGAATATATTTAATTGCTTTCCTTCGTCTTCCATACGATTTTTTAACTGCTCTTTTTCACTTTGATATTTATTATAAAGTGATTTTCCCACATTATTAGATTGCGAAAATTCTATAATTGTTCCAATTTCATAAAGGTCAAAAATACTATTATCAGCGGCAAACCCTGCATAGTGGTCTTGATGAGCATGTGTTACAACCACATATTCAAGCACACCATCGGTGCAATATTGATTAATATATTCACTTATAACTGGCACACTATTTGCTCTACTTCCAGAATCAATTAACATTTCAGTATTGCCCGATTTAATAAATGTGCAATCACCTGTATACTTATTACCCAATTCTATAAAATGAATTGACAAATCATCATTAGAAATATGTTCAACATTAATATCCCCAGAAGTGTTTACGGTGGTTGCCTTTGTAACTTTTGCAGGAATATCATAACTTGCAGGGAGCGTTAAATAGCAAGTCAAAATAAAAGTAAGAACAAAACCAATTAAAAGCGAGCCAAGTGAATATAAAATTTTAAGTGGTGTGTTTAACTTCTTTTTCTTTGCCATAACATTATTCCCCCTCTACCCTTGTAACCACAATAAGCCTAATTAATGTCACACTTTTATATCTAACATTATCCACATTATAAATTGCATAATAATACCCTGCAACCGTTTCATCAACTTCGTTAACAATAATATAATCACTTGTAGCATCTTCACGATATTTATAAGTTATTTGCACTTGATTTGAAATATCTTTACCAAAAGCCACACATTTTGCACCAAGCTCAACATAGGTTTTCTGGTCTTCATTTCCGCCAATATAAATTTCTTGATTTGCATCAGTAATTCCATTCATAACAAAACAGTCATTTTTGCAAACCAAAGAATATGTAACATATCCTCCAACGCACCCAATTACAAAGAAAATTACTAACGCAAAAATTAACCAATTACCTTTTTTCACTTGCTTTGTAAATTTTGTTGCAAGTTTTTCAGTTTCTTTAACTGTTTTTTTATTATCTCTTTGGGCTTTTATTTTTTCATTCCACGAATCCCAATTAGATTTCTTTTTAACTGGCTGTGAAAAATTAAAATCTGCCATAATTCCCCCTTATTCTATCCATTAACTAATCTAACTACAAAATTATTAATATTATACCAAAATTCACAAATTTAACCAAAAAATTTTTAGCAAAATTGAATAAAAATTAAAAATTTTTAAAAATATAAAAACTTATGCAAATGCATAAGTTTTTTTATTCCTTATAATATGCAGCCACCGCAATAGCACCTGGCCCAATGTGACAAGCAACTGAAAGAGAAAGTGGATTAATGTCTTCAACTTTTAAGCCATATTTTTTTAACATAATATCCGCCTCTTGTTTAAATTCTAAACACTTATCATAACAATTTGTGTAAGCCATGCCAATTTTAATTTTCTTATCTTTAACAAGAGAAGAAAACCTATTTAATAAATCATGCTCAATTTGGTCTATCATTCGTTTTTTACCTTGTGAAGCCGTTAAAACTTGTGCAAATTTATCTAACTTTTCACCTTGAATTTGAAGCACTGGTTTTATTTTAAGTAATCCCCCAATGGCTGCGGCAGCAGGTGTAATTCGTCCGCCTTTTTTTAAATATTTTAATGTTGAAAGCATTATATATATGCTTGCATTCACTGAAGTTTTCTCTAATTCTTCTTTAATTTCTTTTGCATTTTTACCATTTTTTACAAGTTTCAAAGCATCTAAAACCGATTGCTTTTGAGTAACAGAAATTCTTTTATTATCCACAACTTGCACCTTGCCATTATAATCAATAGCAGCGCCAAAAGCCGTTTGATAACTTGCAGAAAGTGCACTACTCATTGGAATATGAACAATTTCATCATATTCTTTTAAAATATTGTCCCACAACTCTTTAACCGCAAAAATACTTGGCTGACTGGTTGAAACATTGCTCTCCCCTTCAAGTTTATTGTAAAACATTTCTTGAGTTAAATTAATGTTTTCAAAATATTCTTCATTATCTATTAAAAATGGCATAGGAACTAAAAAAACACCAAGTTCATTTGCCTCTTTATTTGTTAAACCAGCATTACTATCTGTAACAATTGCTACTTTCATTATTTTCTCCTTTGAATAAATTTACCAATTAATTTTAACAACAAAAAATATACATGTCAAATCAAATAATAATCAACTTGTAAGCACTATGCATTTTTTTAAAATTTAAAATTTTAATAATCATTAAAGTGCCAAAAATTTTTATTTTCTAAAATTGCTTGAAGTGCTCATTAATTTATTTGACACCAAATAAATCGATAATGCTAAAATAAATTCTGCCGGATAATAAGTAGCCAAGCAAATAATATCAAATACAACGGCTCTTCCAGCAAAAAGATAAAACATTAGCATTAAGTCGGAAATAAAGAACAATCCAGCCCCTAGCAAAATAACGCTATAAATTAATAAGTTGTTTTTACAAAACATATTAGAAAGTGCTTTACCCAGCATTAATGAAATTATTAATGCATAAACAATAACCAAAATTTTCATGCCACCGAAATCAAAATTAGAATAAAATTCTATTAACAAAAATGCCAATACAAAAATAATTGCACCAATAATTAAATCTCTAATTGAAAATCCAGAAATCATACAAAATGATAAGAAGAAAAACACATGCCCTGTTCCAAATAAAATTGCTCCAACAACAAAATAATCAATGAGCAAAATATCACCAAGCATTGCTAACACAAGCCCTAAAAACATAAGCCACATAAAACTTAAATTTTTCCTAATCTTTAAAACATATAAACAATAAAACAAATTATATGCACCACAAAGCACAAATAAAATGCTTGCAATTGTTTTTGTTATATAAGGCGAACAGTCAATAACAATAAAACAAATGTCAGCTACAAGAATTAATATTGCAAATATAATGTTAACAATCCACCCTAGTTTTTCTTGTCTTTCCATATTCTAACCTTTTAATTTTTTATCAAATAAACTAATGCCATTTTTTGCTAATTCATCTCTAATCTTATCACTTAACTCAAAATTTTTTTCAGCACGCAATTCATTTCTTACTTGCTCAATAATATTAAGTAAAACTTCCACCTTCTCACTATCTTTGCTTGATTGTGTTTCAAATTTTAAACCTAACACTTCTTCACATAACTTTTTAATCAAATAATTGCATTGCTTTAAAACAGAAACATTATTTTCAGCTATTGCCCCATTTATAATTTTTGGAAGTTTAATTATTTCACTTATTGCAACAGGAGTATTAAAATCTTCATTCATGGCATTTATAAATGCATCATAAATTGCTTTTAAGTTACTATCTACTACTTCTTCTTGCATGTCATTAATCTTCGACCTTAATTCAGCAACCGCACTGCTTAGTTTTTCAAAATTAACAGAAGAATTCTTAATTGCATCAATTGTAAAATCAATAGGACTGCGATAATGGAATTGTAATATAAACCATCTAACCCACATAGCAGGAACTTTTTTAAATAAATCACTTAAAGTAATAAAATTACCCAAACTTTTGCCCATTTTTGTTCCATTAACTGTTATAAGATTATTATGCATAAAATAATGAACAAAAGGTTTTCCATTAGCAACTTCGCTTTGTGCAATTTCACTTTCATGATGCGGGAACATATTATCTAGCCCACCACCATGAATATCAAAAGTATCTCCCAAAAACTTTTTACTCATGGTAGAACATTCCAAATGCCAACCAGGATACCCCACACCCCATGGGCTATTCCATTTCATAATATGCCCACCTTCTGCACTCTTCCACAACGCAAAATCTTCATGGTTTTTCTTGTCATCTGCCACAACAATTCTTTCTCCACTTTTTGTGTTGCACAATGTTCGATTTGAAAGTTTGCCATAGTTTTTAAATTTATAAACATCAAAATAAACATTACCCCTATCAGTAACATAAGCATAACCTTTATCAATAATGGTTTTCACCATTTCAATCATATCGGGAATACAGCCAGTTGCCCTAACACTAATGCTTGGTCTTTCAACATTAAGTTCATGCATTGCATCAAAATAAGCACATTCATATTTATATGCAATTTGATACGGGTCAATTTTTTCAATTAGTGCTTGCTTTAAAATTTTATCTTGCCCATCATCACCATCGCCAACCAAATGCCCCACATCAGTTATGTTTTGAACATATTTCACATCATAGCCCAAAAATTGTAAATACCTAAAAACAACATCAAAATTAACATAACTTCTTGCATGCCCCACATGAGGTGGCCCATAAACAGTTGGCCCACAAACATACATACCAACTTTACCTTTAACTATGGGTTTAAATTCTTCTTTTTGTTTAGAAATTGAATTATAAATTTTCAGTGTCATAAAATACCTTCTTATAAATTTTATAAAGTATATCAAATATAAAAATCACTTGTCAACCCAATAAATTTATCAAAATTAACACTTAAAATCTAGTGTTTAATTTCAAAATTCTCATCATAATTAAATCGTTGAGTAAGTGACCCCGAACAAAATGCAGGAACACCAAAGTAAACCACAGTATAACTCTCTTCTGCCGTAATTTCAATAAAATTATAATCTTCATCAATAGTAAAAGTTAACACCACGCTTTCAAATTTAGGATAAGATGATAACCCGCTTGTTCTCTTCATTTGTTTAACATAGTTCATAACAGATGTATCAGTTGAAAGCACTAATTTAAATTGATAAAGACCGCCACCAAGTTCTTTTGGATTATTTGTTTCAACCGTTGCTGTTTTACTAGACACCACATAAGCAATAGGATTATCAATAGCATTGCCATTTATTTCTTTAAACTGGTCATAACTAAAAGTAGAAATTGCACCAGTCCAATCGGCATTTGTGGTTTGAATGCTTTTCCCTTCAACTCTATTTATCACATTATCTTTATAAATCAATCTTTCTGCCACACTAAGCATTCCAACTGAAATATTTTCAAGATAAGTCACATTATCCTTTTTATATCTATAAGCATAAACACTCTGCTTGCTTCCAATACTTGGTTGAATTGTTCCATTAGAATTAACCTGATAAGTATTTTTTTGTGACAACACATATTCCGCCGTAACAAACGCATTTATTGCTCCAACACCTTCATTAGGTCTTTTATATTCATTAGGATTATTAATAGTTTGCTTTAAAACAACTTCAACATTATCTCTATATTGTGCTTCGCTGAAATTATATTCAGCTCTATATTTAGAAGAAATATAAAAACTGCCCGCAAAAAAACCACCTATAGCCCCCACCACTACTACCATAATCATTGCCACAATTTGAAAAGCAAGTCTTTTTTTCTTTTGTGATTTTGTTAAAGGCTTTTGTTCTTTTTGTTTTTTCTTATATTTTTTTAATTTAGAAAGCTCGGCATTTGCTTCTTCTTCACTAAGTTTGCCTTGTTCATAATCTCGCTTTATTCTTTTTTCCTTTCGCATTTCAACAAATGCACGCTTTCTAATCGCATAATATATTAAAGTGCCAATTGCACTTAAAATTGCAACCAAAGGAATGATAGCAAAAACAATTAATTTCATAAATTCTCCTTAATAACGATTATATCATACTATTGTTTTGTTTTCAAATATTTAATTATATAAATATAAAAATTAATATTTTACCATTAACATTATAAATCGTATTATCATATTACATAATTATACAATCTTTTCATTTTGCTAATTAATAGTTATTGAAAAATTTTTAAATATGTGCTAAAATAAAAAACACGAGGTAAGTCTATGGAGTTTGTTTGGGACGCCATAAAAGATAGTTTAATTTTATTTCCTTTCTTGCTTGGTGCATATATACTAATTGAGCTATTAGAAGCATGGACTTCTAAAAAATTCAATAAACAAATTTTAAAAAGCCCTTATGCTCCAATTTTTGGTGCGGGTTTTGGTTTACTCCCACAATGTGGTTTTAGTGTAATTGCAACAGACCTTTATTCAAATAAAAAAATCACAATGGGCACACTTCTTGCAATTTTTATTGCAACTAGCGATGAAGCAATTCCCATTTTAATTATTTCACCTAATAAAATTGCTTATTTATTACCTCTTCTTTTAATTAAATTTTTATTTGGAATGGCAATAGGATTTGCAGTTGATGGAATAATAAAAGCAACAAAAAAAAATAAATTAAGAAAAGAAAATCTTAATAAAAGTTACGAATTTGAAAATAACAACGACCAAAATAAAGAAAATGAAAATAATATAACAACTAATTCAAACGAAAATAAGTTAAATTTAAAAGAAGTTAAAAATTGTTCAACAACAAGTGACACATTAGAAACTACAAATGATATTGAAGCAATTGAAGAGCATGCACATGTTGGTTGTTGTGGTCATCATATAGAAGAAGAGAAAAATGAACCATGGTCTAAAAGATATCTTTTACACCCTTTAATTCACACCCTTAAAATCTTTCTTTATATATTAATTATAAACTTAATTTTTGGTGGCATAGTTTATGCTATTGGCGAAGATAATTTAACTAACTTTCTTTCAACTAGCACATATCTTGCACCACTTATTTCAGTATTAGTTGGATTAATACCAAATTGTGCAAGCTCACTTGTTATAACACAACTTTTTGTTAAGGGCGGACTAACATTTGGAGCTTGTCTTGCAGGCTTATGTGCTAATGCTGGCTTAGGTTTAGTTATTTTATTTAAACAAAATAAAAACATAAAAAACAACTTAACCATTGTTGCTATATTATTCATTTCAAGCCTAGCACTAGGTTATTTAACACAACTCATTATGTCATTATTTTAAACAATTCTAAAATAAATGTAATAAGAAAGAGCCTTTTAAAAGGCTCTTTTTGTTAATAATTAACACTTGCAGTATATATCCAATATGATGATCCGGTTTCTTCATCAAAATATTCATTTGAAGTTGCCGTTACAATTACTTTATAAGTTTTATTGCCAACTTTTAATTCAGTTTCTGTTGTTACTGTTGCACCTCCAGCACTAATTGATGGCGTCTGTAAAACATAGTCTTGAACATCATTTCCAACTTTAATTTTTAATATAATTTCAATGCTAATATAATATCTCCCATTTACAGCCCAATAAGCATATCCACCAACTGGATTAGTAACAGGATCCCCCAAACCAGTAATTGTTCTTCCTTCTATTTCTGCTCTATTATCAATGAAAGTGGTTATCAGTTGTGAATCAGTATAAAACACATTTCCTAAACTTGAAGTTATTTTAAATTTAACTTCAAATGCACTTGTAAAACTATAAATTTTAAAAAAGCTTGCAACATTCATTTCATAACTAACATTTTCTGTTTTATAACCATCTTTACTTGGAATAATGTTTATAGTTTTCCCGTTATAACTAATCTCCATTACAACACTACTAACATCAATTTTTGAATCACCTAACTTTATTATTAAAGTTGAATATTTGTTATTATCTAAACTTATATAATAGTCATCACTTGCACCATCACCAGTTCCTTCCACAGTTATAAAAGGAGTATCTTTTTTATAAGAGTCAAACACAGCATAATATATATCTCCTGAACCCATAGATGTTCCAAGTGGTATTATATCATAAAGGTTTTCATATTTTGTGAGAAGAATATATGGAGTTAAAGGAGTGTTTTTGTCTATGCTCACCCCATCTTTAAACCTAACCCAATAAGCAAATTGAAAACCAGTGGTTGTGCCATCAACATCATTAGGCCAATAAAAAGCGGTAACGATTGGGAATTTTGCAATTTTCTGCCCAACTAAACAATCTGTCCATATATATCCATTTTCACCATTAATGTAAGTCTTATTCCCTTGTTTAGTTGCATAAACATAGTTATTTCCTGTATTTATTCGTTCATAACCATTTGTACCAAATCCATAAAAATGCCCCTCATGTATTTCCTCTGTATTAGATGTATATTTACAATACAAATTCATATTATCTAAAATATATTTTCTTGCACCAGTGTATTCAGTTTTGCAAGTTGCATCAGTATAATATTTCCCATCTGTTGAATGGAAAGGCAACCCCGCTAATTCTTCAACACTAAATACACCTTTATGAGGAATGTCAAAAATAATCCTATTAAATTCAGTTAAAGATCCATTATTATTTTGTCTTAACTGCACAATGGTCACATTAAAATATTGTCTTGCAAATTCAAAGATAATGTCATAATCTGTTACAATATGACTAATTCCACTATTAACTATATCTTGCTTATATTTCTTGTCGTCAGGTTGATCAGAATTCTCACCATAATAAACATCATAAAGCAATGCAAAATTATCTAACAACCCTTGTCTTTCATATCCGCTTCTAAATGAAGAAAGCCCACTCGTTTGTTTATTAATGTTATCCCATGTTCCCACAAACTCTGTTCCATCACCAACTATAATCTTAGATAAATAATGCCCTTCTGCCATATTCATGGTTAAAACTAATCGCTGATAAAACTCTAATTTAAATGTATATGTTCCAGCAGAAGAAATGTAAGTGCTACTAATATTTGATGAGTTATCATCATCTGCTGTCCAAATCTCAATATTTAATGATAAGCTTGAATTAAGTAGGTAGTCAAATGCATTTTCCCCTGTATAATCAGCATATCCTAAACCTAAACCACTAAATAACCCACTAAATTCATCACCAATTGTAAATTTTACTTCAAAATTTTTAATTACCCAACCAGCATATAGTTTTATAGGGTTTATTTTATTCCATTCCAAATTCCAGCGCTTTGTTAATTGACAATCACCACTTGCGTTTTCTTCAATATATTTCACAAAACTCGTATTATTATAATAATAATATCCTTGAAAAATGTAACCAGCAGATTCAGGTGCTTTTAAATTATCTATTCCATTTGAAAGAATGGTTCCCTCTGGTGAATAATATGGAATATTAATATTATAAACCACTCTTGACCCATCATCACCTGTTGTGGTATATGAGTAAAAGTTATTTATTACCCCATTATTTCCACCATTTTTATCTTTTAATAGCCATTCAAGCAAATTATTAGTTGTTGATGTATTATTAAATGTTTTAGCCAAACGCTCCAATATATTTCCGTCTTCAATGGTTCCAGTTGAATTTGGTGTAGTAATTAAAACAACTTTAACACCTTGCAATTGCCACTGAGACCACACTTCAACTTTATTGTCACTTACATGTTCCCAAATTAAAGATGTGTTTTCACCAATTGTTAAGTCTTCATTATTATTTACTGCCCACCTTAAAAAGTCGAACCCTGTGCATGTTGCATATGGCATTGGCGAAGCAGGATAAACGCTATCAAACAACATAGAAATCGTAAGGCTAGTTGCTGTTTGAGATATAACATTAATTTCATTCATTCCAAACGGATTGTCATTAAACTTTGGCGTGCTACCAAAATTTGCAAATATATTTCCATCTATGTCCCTGTCTGGCAAGTTATAAGTAACATTATATTCATTTGGTTTCCATCTAGCATAAAGTCTATAATCATCATTTTCATCAACTCTATCTTCGCTAGTTATCTTAGTAAGTTGCCCACCTATTAACCCAGAATTTTTAGACCACCCATCTAATGTGTAGCCATTTCTTGTTGGAATTGGCATACTAGCACCATAAACATCATTATAATTATAACTGATTTGAATAGGAGTAGAAAAGCTTGCAAATGTAGACCCATTTCCTGCACTTTTATCATTTGGCATAAAAGTAACAATTATATTCTTAACCTTCCATCTAGCATAAATTAAATTAATAATATTTGGAGTATCCGCATTAATAAAATTTTCATTTAAAGGCGTTTCATTTTGTTTTAATTCATAGCCACCAGAAGCTTCACTTGTAGTAAACCAACCCACAAAGTCATGCCCAATAAGCCTTAAATTATCATCTGGATAAGTTATATGATTAACAGCATTCACTAAACCATCAAACCAAACATCAATAACATAAATATCGTCGCCACTTTCGCCAAGAACACTATTTGCATAATATAAAACATTATCGTCTTCATTAGATGTGCTTGGCTTATTTGGCATATATTGCAATTGATATTTATTTGCTTCAAATCTAATACTTATAGTTCTATCTTCTGTTAAATAACTTGCATTTATAGTAATTCTTTTAAACTCCCCATCATCAGTTACAGAACAAGCATTACTATTTAATGCATTCCCGTTCCTATCAACAACTAGAACATTAGCATTATATCCTGCGAAAGGTTTATATAACATAACCACATTAGTGCTATTAAAATATTGTAACACATAATTTCTTGCAAGTTCAGTTATAACAGCTGGCGATTGAGATAAAGGATTTGATAAGGCATCATAATACAATAAACTAAATGAATCTTTCAATCTCTTTTCTAGTAAGGTATTAAAATTCGCATAATTTTCTCTTTGATAATATTCAAAGCTTGCATAACTTTGCCAGCCACTATCGCTAGAATAACCAAAGTCTAATGTTAAGTCTAAATTATGCAATATTTTATTTAAAATAATGGTAACGGCATTATTATTAGGAAAAATTCCATTCACATATTTAGTGCCACTTGCAAGGTCTATTCCACCAATCTTTGAAATATCTTCATAGTTTCTAAAACTATCAACAATCGAGAAATCTAAACTGCTTATGTTCTTTCCCAAAAACATAAATACTGCATAATATCTATTTGGACTAACATTTTCATTAATTCCAGCAATATAATAATTGCCGGTGGTTATTTCATTATCTAAAACACTTTCAGGGTATTGATTTATTGTTAAATCTTTAAAACTTTCACTTGAATTTGCATAATTTAATACTATGTCAAAGTCTAATTCACTTAAATTATTCCCATTAAAATTTACAATTTGATTATCAACAAACACAGTTGTTATGCTTTCATAAAATGCTTCGATTGTTACTTTTCTATATAATCCATATAATTTTATAGAAATCTGTGCACTACTTTCTTGACTTTGTGAAGGCAAATTTTCAACAGAAATAAGTGTATTTTCAAAATAATAAGGAGTTGAAGAACTTAGATTAAAAATATTATAATTATATTTTAACCTACCATTGCTAATTTCAAATGAAGGATAACCTTTTAAAACATCTAAACTAACTCCTGATGATGTTGTAATTTTTAAAGATTTCAAATAATAACCTGCAATCGCATTATAAGTTAAAGTCTTAGTAGTTATTGCATTAAAAGCATTTTCACCAAGTAAACTTGATGAATTTTCATCATCTAAATCATTATCTAAATAAACATTATTTTCAAATTCACCTTGTGTTAATTCTTCAAACACACCAGCCACAAGTTTATCATTATTAATAGTTGGTTCTTCGTTTCCGCTTCCCATAAGTTGAACACTTGCAAATAAATCAAATGTACCCCTTGATTTAGAAGATATTTGTAAATTTAAAATATCGCCACTACAAAGAGCAACCGATGCAGAACCATTTGCCCCAAAATCCACACTTTGAGTTACTCCCTCAACACCAGTTGGATTATCTGCATTAAATAAAGTGTCACTTATTTGAGCAAAAACTTGAATTTCCCCCGCTAGCGAGTAAGACACATTAAATACTATGGTAACTATAATATAATCATTTACAACATATTCAAAGTTGCCATTATTATAAATGGTTTGTAAATTTGCAATAGCTATATTTTTTATTAAATGAGAATAAACACTTGTTTCACCAGTAAATTCACCACCTGAAAGCAAACTTAATATTTTGGTATTTTTTCTACCAACACTAGTTATTGCATAGCCATCTTTGCCATTTACTCCATCTATTGTTGAAACATTTTGTTGAATATCTTCCACAGCCCCTATATTAATTGCCACATTTTTATTGCTATTTAAAGACTCATTTGCCTGAACTTGCATGTTTGCAATATCATTTATTGTTGCATCATCAAAATTAGAAACAATGACACTATCATGCGCACTCATAACAATTTCATAGCTTGTTTCACTAACTTCAAAATTCAATTCAACTGAACGAATATAAATTTGTTTTAAATTTCCACTTTTTTCATCTTCTAACTTAATAATATCTTCGATTTCTTCCGCTTGTGTCCCAAATTTTAGTTGAGGAATAGAAATGTTAATTTTTGTAAAATCATCGTTAAAACCAACAATATTATTAATTTGCTCTTCACTATCTAACCCAATAATATTAGCAACTTCCGTTCCTGAAAGTGTTTCTGCTCCAAAACCATTTAATGAGTAATTTAAATAGTTAATTCCAAAATATATATTGTTTTTCCAAATAATTTCAAAATTCAGGTCAACAGATTTATTGCCATCACCAACATAAAGTCTTATGCTAAGCATGCTAAACCTATAATCAAGACTATTGCAACTTAAACCTAAAAAGTCAACTCCACTATACGCTTCAACTTTCGCAACATTATTAGGAAAAACTCCCGAAGAAGAAATATCAAAAGCGCTATCATTAACAACATATTGCCCAGAAACTTCGGCATCCGTAAACCCAAAAGCATTAAGTTCAACAAAATAATCAACAATAATTGGCGTTGCAATAAGGTTAAGGCTTTCAATGTTAAATCCATTGTTAATATAATAAGAAAATTCATCTTGAGAATTAGTAATGCCATTAATAGAATCTAAATAAAAACTTTTGCCCGAGTTGTAAGTAGTGTTTTTCACGCCTTGGGTTAAAGTGTTAAGCATCTGCACTAAATCAAAATTCCTTGCTAATCCGGGCTTAAAATTTGACTGAACATATTGCCCTCTATTATTTAATTCATAAGGGATATAATTAACATCAACATAGCCATTTGTTTCACTATCACTAGAATTAGGATTTGAATTATAAAGAGAAAGATTATAATTTACTATTTGCCATCTAGTGCCTAACGGACTAGGAACTTCCCAAGTTGTTTGGTTTAAACTATTAAGTTCACTAAATTTTAACACTCTTGAAAGAATAACATTATTTCCATCACGAGTGATGCTCCAACCACCACAACCTTCTGTCCAATCATTTAAATCAGCACTAACCGTTAGACCATTTTCAGCAAAAAAGCTATCTTCACCAACATTAATTTTAAGGATATATTCTTTTTCTTCAAAAACAGCCTTAAAATGTAATTGGCCATTCACATTCCAAACATCACAATTATAAGAATTTAAAGTAATTGCGTTTCCTTTTATAATTCCAGCACTTTCAATTGGTAATAATACACCATTTTCAACCTTCATAGGTTGCCAACCAACAAAATCATAACCATATTTTACAGGAATTGGAAGTCCTAAAATTTCAGCACCAAAATCAACCTTATTTTTCGACTGCATAACTTCCACTGCATTATTTCCAATATAACCGCCAGTAATTACTTCACTATTTTTTAATATATCTCCAAATATGTTTGAATCAAAAGAAAAATTTCCTTCACTTTCCAAATCTTCAAAAAACCAATCTCTATCTCCACTCGATGCTGACCCTACTAAGTTAATGCCATTCAATGTTTCTTGTTCAGCATAAAAATACATATCAAATGGCTTTGCTTCCCACATCATTAATAACTTCGCGTCAGTTGAACTATTATATCTCCAACTATTATATTTATAAGGAGTGCCACTTAAATTACCTTCGGCATCAACATCTTGAACATAAACATACTTTTCTGTGTCAATCGGGTTATAAAACATTTGATAAATTGGGTTAACTTCATAAGAAGAAAATCCAACAGGTTCTCCATCAGGAAATTCTACGATTTGTATAGTTTTTGTAACAGTAGATAATTTAGTTCCTAAATAGCCATTAATTGCAATCGAATTATTATTATGTATATAAACTGGGTTAAAATAAGCATAACTTATTCCAGCGTTTTCAAATTCTAGCCCATTAAAGCTATAACCCGCCTTTTCAAAAGTAAATGGAAATTCTTTAGCTTTTACATTATTAATAATTCCATAAAGTCCAGACCCCTCTGTAAATCCAATATTGTTATAACCACCATTTGCCGTAGTCCCACCTGAATAAATTGTATAATAATATTCTCCTTCATTAAGTTGGGTAAAAGCATTAAGTAAGTCATTGAATTGCTCGTCAGTTAAAACATTTCCTTCTTTGTCTTTAATAATTACTTTACCATCACTGCCATCATTCCCTGTATTTATGGCATTTGCAATTATGTCATATTCTTGGCCAGTAGTTTCATCAACATCTTTAAAATTTACATCTACATATGATTCATAAATTGTTAAATTTATACTTTCACCTAAAAGTATACTAGATGTGCTAACTTTATTATCGCCCAAAAAGAAAACACCATTTTTTGTTTGAAAATAATAATCCGTATAACCATTATTATTTTCTATTTTAGAAATTTGAATTAAACTAATATCTCCTATGTAATTTGGTTCATAGCCTAAAAAATCTTTAAATATATAATTGAAGCTATTTCCATCTTTACTTAAATTGACATTAAAATTAGCATATAGAATAGGAGCAATAGTAACTTTAAACAATCCAAGAAGGATAAAAAATTCACTATTATCATTAACTGGTGATGCAAAGTTTTCCCCACCTATTTCATAATTAATTTTAATACTATTTGATGGATAATTTGCGTTAACATACAGTTTTTTGTTTTCTTCTTGCTGAAATGATATTGTTTCTGCTGAACTAAGTTGAACCATAGTTGGATCACCCATTGCAAAATAATATCCATTAGAACAAGTTATATTGAATACTGCTTGTACATCAAAATGTAAAAGTGAATTTTTATCAGTACTAAAATTGTTTAAATACTCGTCTTTCCAATTATCTCTGTTTTCCCATGTATTATTTCCATTATAACCATAAAACAAAAATCTTACTTGTAGTGCTACATTTATGTTAATGTAAATATCCTCATTACCATCAACTGGATAAATAATTTGCTCAAATTCTTTAAATGTAAAATTGCCATTTGAAAATAAATCGTTATAGTAGGAATAAACGCTATCGTCGAAAATATTTACTTGATTTAGACTTGAATCATTAAAAAATTCTATAAGTAATTCACTAATGTTAAACGATTTAGCCTTACTTGCTTCACCAGCAATAACGCTATAATATTTTACCCCATTTATCTCATTAGTTTCAATATTAAAATTTGAAAATAAAGTTTCTTTTTCAGCAACAGTATTAGCATTATTTGAATTAACTAACAAATTATTAACATTATCAGCAAAAACAACACCATTACCAGTGTTGTATTTAGGAACATAATTATAAGTAACCGAAGCTACAACTCTATCTGTTTCAATTTCAACATTTTTTGAAATTAATGCTCTTATATTATTTTCTTGTTCCTCAAATAATATTTTAACCCCACCAGGTGTGTCAATAATTTTAATTTGGTCTAAATTGTCAACTAATAGTGTGCCTTGAATATTGTAAATTTGATATTTTCCATCGGTGTTAGTAACATAATATTCAACACCTTTCATTGCATAACTAATAAACTCATTATAAAAATTGTCTATTTCAACAAGGGTTTTGTTAGCAACATCAAAGTTATAAACTCTACCAGATGAACTTATAACAATGCTATGCCCTCCAATAACTGGGGAAATTTGAGAATAAAGAATATCAAGAACTAAATTCCCATTAATGTCACAAATTCCATATCTTATCCCATTATAAACAACAAAATAACCATCATAAGTTTTCTTATCGGCAACCCAAGAAGATTTAGGCAAATCAAAAGCCTTTTCTCCATTTAGGTTTAAAATCGATTTTATACCACTATCTGCTTCGTATGATTTACAACATATAATTTTATCATCATAAAACCCGATAATATCCCCATAACTTGAATAATCATAAGTTAAAACTGAAGACATGGTTGCAATTTGATAATATGTTGCAGTTTGTTTGTCTAAATTAGCCCCTTTTGCCAAATACTCATTTTCATCATAAATAGGACATGAAATAATTAAAGCAAATCCATCTAGCATGCTGTTACCCACAAAAACATAATTTCCATTGGTATTGAATGAAATTTGAGCATTATTTGCTATATCATAAACAAAACATGTTTGATTAAAATATCTTTGTAAATTGTCACCTTCTGGGTTATACTTTTCAAGCCAAAAACTAGCATCTTCCTGCAAATCAGGTTGTGTTAAAACACTAACAAAAATTCTATTATCACTTAAAACAGATAACCTATATTCCGTTTTAATTTTATATTTTGTTCCATTTTCTAAAATATAATCAAAATCATTTTCACCAGAAGAACCAATTGGTTCATATATGTCATTAAAATATGAAACAACTTCTGGGACAATTAAATCATTAGCATTACTTAAATCATAAATAGCACTTTTTTTCAAACTTTTTATTAATAAATATTTGTCAGATGTACTATACTTTAGAACTTTATCTCCATTAATCAAATCTTTCCCAGATTGTAAATCTAATTGTAATTGTCCTGTTTTTAAATTATAAACTCTAACAATAAAATCATCATTATAACCAAGTCTAGCACTATTTGTGCTTGTAGATATAACCAAGTAATCTCCAACAAAAGCATACCCAGCATAAGTAATTTTATTATCTCTATCAAAATAACTATTATACTCAAGGTTATCAATAATAGTTTGTGCTGTTTCAAGATTTACAATAAAAGGTTTTGCACCTGCAACTTGTGAAGACTTTACAAGTGCATAATCGCTATTAATTGCAATAATTTCATCAAAATCTTCTTCAAACTCAATAATATATGGAACATTTGCTCTTTTAATAATTTCTTGGTTGCCATTAATCGTTGCAACAATATATTTATCGTAAATATCATCAACTTGACTTAAACTAACATTAACAGGTAAAACAACATCTTGCTCTTCACTTTCCACCTTTCCAGCACTGCCATTAATGCTGTCTATAAAATCTTTTTCAATCTCGGTATACTTATTACCACCCTGCGTTTTAGTATCTTCTTTAAATAAGAAATAGGCGCCAACTGAAAGTCCAGCAAGTGCCACAATAGAAATTAAAATTATTAAAAAAATTTTTAATGATTTTTTCATAAGTTTTCCTTCCCTTAGTATAACCAAAATTTTTCAAAATTTTTCAAAATCTTAATAATAAATCATTACCTAAATTAACATCAACCTATACGCATTAAACTAAAATTAATTAAAAATTATAAACTTTAAATTACAAGCAAAATTTATTTAATTTAGTTGTTGCACATAATGAACATTTTGTTGCACTCACAAAAATGGTTTCATCAATACTCGCTCTTCTCATTCATTACATCAGTTTTCAATTAATTAAAATAATTTTAACAAAATGAATATCCTTACATAATGTTAAATATATTATATAATAAAATAAAAAAGTTACCAAATAAATATCACAAAAAATAAGAATTTTACATAATTGTTATCTTCATTCTCTCTCCTTATTTTTTAATCTTCTAAAATAATTTTTATAAAAAAGTCGCATATCTGCTAAAAGTAGTTTCATATCAGTTCAAAGTTTCTTTCATATAAATGACTTCTTATTATCAAAATGGTAGTGGAAAATTTTAAAAGTTTACACATTATTGTAATATACATATTGTAAAAATAAATTTTTCATTATAAAATTACAATAAAATATTTTTTATATGGTTTGCTAAATGTTGTAAATAATACGCATATTATTGTTATAATTATAATATTTATAATAATTTTTAATCATAATGTTATATTTTTGCATATTTTTATTTACGCATTTTTAAATATGTTAAAATTGTATAAATAAAATAAACAATTCCAACAATTCCTATTAGTGGATATATAATATTTATTATATTAGCAAAACCAATTAAACTCACACTAAACCCTGCAATAAATAACAACATGCTAGCAATAAAATTATTGCTAATGTTAAACATATTCATTATTTTTTCTTTAACAACAATAGCCGAAGATATTAATGTTGTCACTAAGCCCATTGTAATTAATATTTTGTAAAGGCTTCCAATAACCACTGATACATTTACAGCAATAGCAAGTAAAGGCATTGAACTATCAAAATTTTTTGCAACTACGAGCATCGCAACACAAACAACTAATAAAAGTGCAATAAACAAACCAAACCAAATACAACAAACATTTTTTTCTTTATTAGTTGTTAATTTAGTTTTAACTAAATCTAGCACTGGTGAAATGGTTAAAATGTTCATACCCACATAAAGCAACATAAATCCAATTGCCTGTAATTTATTTCCATTAGCACTAATTGTTATTAGGTTTTTATTTACACTAAAATTATTTTGGCTTATTTGTAAAACTGCTATTAAAATTATAGTAATAATTATTGTTGGAATAAATATTTTATTAATTTTTTCAATAGATTTTACACCAATACTAACTAAAATCAAACAAACTAAAATCAAACAAACTGAAAGAATATAGTTTTTAAACCCAAAATTTTTGTCAATATCAATAATTCCAGCAAGCATTGCGGAAACCACAATAAAACTACAAACTACAAAAAACGAATCAAACAATTTACCTATTTTATTATAAGAATTTTCAGTTTTTATTTTTAACCAAACAATCAAACCAAAAAATAATCCAGCGATTAACGCTAAAAAAATTGCAAATTCTCCAAATCTAGCGAAAAAAGTTACTAATTCTTTTCCACTTGCAAAACCAACACCAATAAAGGCACCCATTAATATTAATGAAATAGTTATACCTTTTTTCATAGTAAATTTTATTCATATTTAAAAATAAAATTCATAAAAAAGACCTTAATTTTTTAAGGTCTTTTTTCATTATTAATTAAACATTAAACATAATATATAATTCTGCCACAATTTTCGCATTCAACATAATTGCCATTCTTCAAGTCTTTAATTTTACTAGCCGAAACTTCCATTCTACACCCACTACAACGATTATCTTTTAAAGATACAAAAATTGGAAAAATTTTACCTTCTGCTTTGGCATTATATTTTGCTAACAATTCAGGTTTCACCCTTTTCTTTTGCTCATTAAGTTCTTGTTTAAGTTTTTCAATTTGTGGTTCATATTGTGCCTTTTGCTTATCATATTCTTGTTTATAAATATTCAAATTATTTCTAGCAGTCTTTGCATTTTTCATTAATCCCTCAAATTCTTTATTAATAGAAATTAATTTATTTTGCACATTATTTAAATCTCTTTCAATTTTAGACAATCTTTCAATAAGTTTTGAAATGTCATTTGAAGTAATTTCATAATCTTCTAAACTAATTTTACCTTCTTTTTTTAAAAGCATTTCAACCTTTTCAATAACAGCATTTTCTTCTTGTTTTAATTTACTAAGCAAGTCAACAACTTGTCCCGAAGCTTTATCCAAGTTTATTAATTTTACTTGTGAATCTTTTAAATATTGTTGCATTTGATTAGCCTTTTTTCTGCTTTCGCTTGCATTTAATATGCCCGATAATTTTCTTAATTGATTATCTAAATCCTGATATTTTAACAGTTCTTGCATTATTTTTCTCCTTATTTATTTGCAAATTCATATAATTTTAAAGAATTATGCTATTATCCTTTTGTGCTGACTTTTTCGCATAATTATTCTATTAATTTATTATGAACCCAAAAAATCTTTTAATTTTTTGCTTCTTGACGGGTGTTTAAGTTTTTTAAGTGCTTTTGCTTCTATTTGCCTTATTCTTTCTCTTGTAACATTAAACTCTTTGCCAACTTCTTCAAGAGTTCTAGGGTGACCATCATCTATTCCATACCTTAACATTATAACTTTTTGTTCCCTTGGTGTCAATGTGTTTAAAACATCTAAAAGTTGTTCTTTTAACATTAAAATAGTTGCAGAATCACTTGGATTTGTGGCATTTTCATCTTGCAAAAATGTTCCAAGATTACTATCTTCTTCTTCGCCCACAGGCGTATCTAATGAAATAGTATCTTGACTTATTTTTTGAATCTCTCTAACTTTTTCTTCACTAATTCCCATTGCTTTTGCAATTTCATCAGTAGAAGGTTCTCTTCCTAATTCTTGAACTAATTGTTTTACAACTCTGCTTAACTTATTAATAGTTTCATACATATGGACCGGTATTCTTATAGTTCTTGCTTGGTCAGCAATAGCCCTTGTAATACTTTGTTTTATCCACCATGTTGCATAGGTTGAAAATCTGTAACCCTTAGTGTAATCAAATTTTTCAACGGCTTTCATAAGCCCAAAGTTTCCTTCTTGAATTAAGTCAAGAAACAGCATTCCTCTGCCAACATATCTTTTTGCAATAGAAACAACAAGTCTAAGGTTAGACTCACTTAATTTGTGCTTTGCCGTTTCATCTCCAGCAGCCATTTTTTTAGCAAGTTCAACTTCTTCTTCAGGTTTAAGAAGTGGAACTTTACCTATATCTTTTAAATACATTTTAACTGGATCATCAACATTAACCTGATTAGCAAGTTTTTCAAGTTCTTCATCGTTTTCCATTAATGTGGTTTCAATCAGTTCAATGCCCGCATCTGCTATTCTTTGTAAAATATCATCAATTTCTTCGGTGTTAAGTTTTGCAAACCTTTCACTAACTTCTTCAATAGTTATTGAACCCTTTTTACTCGCTAATTCAATAACTTTATTTATTTCCTGCTCAATTTTTTCTTTTTTGTTCATTATAATTCCACCTTTTTTTGTTTAATTGCATTCACTATTTTAGCAATCTCAACTAATTTTTGCTTTCGTTTTTCATTATCAATTTCCTTTGCTAACTCTTGGTTTAATAATTCCAATTTATTTTCTAAATATTCTTTATATACTGTCCAAATACAATCTTTAAAATACTTACTTTCATTTTCATCACCAAAAGCATAACAATAATTAATAATTTCATTTAACTCTTGTTCAAAATGACCGCCTAAATATTGTTTACATCTTGCAAGCATTTGCTCATTTGAAACCGACCCCCTTGCACTTTCAATTGCTTTGCATATTTCAATATATTGTTCGCCATTAAATATATAGTTTATATCATTTTCAAAATAAGCAAATGGCTTTAAATTTATCATGCAAGAAAGTATAAATTTTTGTGCTTTAATTATTGCATTATCTATCGTTTTAACAACTTCCCTTGTTTTAACATTATTTATAGCCAAATTCTCATTTTTTAACGGTTCAATACCCGCAATTTGTCTTTTTAAAAAATCTTTATTTGTTCCGCTAACTTCGCTAACTAACCCCAAATAAATTTCTCTTTCCACCTCTGGCACTTCTTTTAAAATACTTAATGCATCATTTATATATTTTGTTTTCCCTTCTCTAGAATTAAGGTCGTATTGCTTTCTAACCAAATCCAACTTAAAGTCTAAAAGTGGCATTGCTTCTTTCATAAGTTCAACAAATTTTTCTTTGCCAAGTTTACAAATAACATCATCGGGGTCATAACCTTCGGGCAAATTCATTACCTTAACATTTAAACCCTCGTCTTTTAAAATTTCCAAACCTTTAATAGTGGCTTTTTTACCCGCAAAATCACCATCATAGCAAATAAACACATTGTCACAAAATCTTTTAATTAACCTTGCTTGGTCAATTGTTAACGCTGTGCCCATACTAGCAACTGCCGTGTTAAAACCTGCTTTATGCAAACTCACAACATCCATTTGCCCTTCAACAATTATCAAATATTTTATTGGGTTTTTAGCATCTTCATTTTTTCTTTTCTTAACTAAATTAATGCCATAAAGGGTTTTACCTTTACTAAACAACATTGTGTCTGCCGTGTTAAGATATTTTGCGAAATTTGCATTCTTTAATAGCCTTCCACAAAAGCCAATCACATTACCTATAATATCAATTAATGGAAAAATTAATCTTCCAGCCACTGCATCATAAATTTT
Organism: uncultured Eubacteriales bacterium; assembly: GCA_902496015.1. Classification (GTDB taxonomy): domain Bacteria; phylum Bacillota; class Clostridia; order Christensenellales; family UBA1242; genus UMGS2070. The sequence continues at coordinate 163,111 of CABUZJ010000001.1, read as the reverse complement.
ACCATTTCTAGATTTCACAACACCAGCATCAAGCATTTCTTTATTTGTGTAACCCAAACTTGCAAGATGCAAGCAAATGTCGTCATAATTCTTCGATGCCCCTAAGCCAAATTGTTTAGCTAACTCAATTGGCACTTGTCTTTTCTGCAAATACTGCCATGCATCAGGACACTTCCCTGTAAATAAATTATTTAAATAATGCTTTGCAGTATCTTTTGTTAATTGTAATAACCTATCTTTATATTTTTTTCTATTTACTATATCATCTTGATTTCCATTAGGCTTGCTAGAAAATGTTGGCAAAGTTAAATTTGCTTTTTCAGCTAAAACATTTAATGCACCCATAAAATCAAGCGATTCTATTTGCTCAATAAAAGTAATAACATCTCCATAAGCTTTACAACCAAAACAATAGTAGGATCTACTAATATCGTTCACAATAAAAGAAGGCGTTTTTTCACCATGAAACGGACATCTTCCCCAAAAAAATTTGCCCTTGCGTTCAAGTTGAACATAACTACCAATAATTCTCACAATATCTGTTTTTTCTTTAAGCTCTTCAACAAACTTATTAAAATCTACATCACTTGCCAATTACTATCAATCCTTATCAATAAAATCTCATTATTACAAAATGATTAAAAAGCAAATAAAACCAATTAAATTACTAAATGTAATAATAAAATAAAATTTTATCTTAAAATATGTCAATTAATAAATTCGACAATATAATAATATTCCCTTTATTTTTTTATAATATCTTAACAATAAAGCAATAAAAGGCAAATTTATAACAAAGAAATAATAAAATAAATAAAATATTGTTATTGTTAACAAAATAAATTTACATTTATAACTATTTCAAACTTTTATTTATTATGATTTAAACATGAAGTTCAAAAACTATTTCAAATAATATATTTTAGGTATATAAAAAAGAAGACTTATTAATTTTAAGCCTTCTTGTTAAAATTAAATATTAATCTTTTCTTTTAAACATAATCATTGGTTCACTAAAATGCTCGCCACCTTTAATTTGTCTAATAGTTGGCTTATAAACCCTATTGCTATCAAAATGTAAACCAATAGATTCAATTATGTCATTAGCAAATTTTGGCATAATAGGATAAACAGTTTCTGCCATAATTCTTAATGCTTCTATACATGTTAATATACAACTATTAAAATCATCTAATGAATCTTGTTTTACTAATACCCAAGGTGCAGATTTATCAAAAAATCCATTTATTTTTCTAGCAATATTATAAACCAATTCCGCTCTATTACTTATTAGTTCTAGTGATGGAGTTTTATCATTCAAAGCTTTAACATCGTTAATGATTTCATTAAGAAATTCATTATCTTCATTTCTAAATTTCATCATCTTTGGATAGCAACCATTAAAAGTTTTATAGGCTAATTTCATTGTTCTATAAACGGCATTACTAATTGTATTTACAATTTCACTATTATAACAACTTTTAATCAAGTCATAACTCATTGGCGATTCTGTTTCTTTCATAGCACGCGCAAGAAAATATCTAAATGGATCTACGCCAAATTCATTAATCATTTCAAACGGGTCTACAACATTACCTATGGTCTTAGACATTTTAATGCCACCTTCACCCGTCCAATATCCATGAATTAAATTTTTATTTTGTGGTTCTAATCCAATAGCCTTTAACATAATTGGCCAATAAATACAATGTGTTTTTATAATATCTTTAGCCATTAAATGAATGCTGTTATGCCAAAATTTCAAACCATTATCATCTAAATTTGGATATCCTAAACTAGAAATATAATTAATTAAGGCATCAAACCACACATAAGCAACATAATCTTTGTCAAAAGGTAATTCAATACCTAAACTACATCTTTTTTTAGTTCTAGAAATACACAAATCAGGTAATGGAGATTCTAATAAATGTAAAATTTCTGTTTGGTAATGTGCTGGTTGAATCCAGTTTGGATGTGTTTTAATATAGTCTATTAACCAATCTTGAAATACACTTAACTTAAAAAAGTAATTTGTTTCCTTCATAACTATTGGTTTTGTTTGATGGTCAACACACAAACCATTACTATCTAAATCTGACTCGGTCTTAAACATTTCGCAACCAATACAATATAATCCCTCATATTCCTTTTTAACTATCAAACCTTTGTCATACACATCTTGAAGCACTGTTTGCACTGCTTTTACATGCTCTTCACTTGATGTGCGAACAAATTTATCATATTGAACATTTAATATATCACATAAAGAAGAAAATATTTTACTTTTATTATCAAGATATTCCTTAACAGTTAATCCACTTTTTTCAATCATAGCTTGATTTTTTTGCCCGTGCTCATCAACGCCTGTTGTAAAAAAAACATTATCTCCACGAAGCAAATATTCTCTTTTTAAAATATCGCCCATAACACTAGTATGCGCATGCCCAACATGAGGATTAGCATTTACATAATAAATTGGTGTAGTTATATAAATTTTTTCGTTCATAATTTATTGTCCTCCCCGAACTTTATTAAATTATTGGTTAAATTAGTTATTTTTGCTTTAAAAATTAACAATAAAATTTTTCTAGTTTTTATTATAACATTATCAATTTTTTTGTCAATGTTTATTCTATTCTTATTCGAATAATATAATATTACCAACATAATATTTAGATTAGTTATAATTATCAACAAAATTTACTAATTAAAAATAATTAATAAAAAGGTGATTATCAATTGATAATTACCTTTTATTTTAGTTCTTAAATTATTAATATTATTTAATTTTACTATTTTCTAGGATTACGAATGTTTGCCTGAGCTGCAGCAAGCCTTGCAATAGGTACTCTAAATGGAGAGCAAGAAACATAATCAAGCCCTATATCATGACAAAATTCAATTGAACTAGGGTCACCACCATGTTCACCACAAATCCCGCAATGCAATGTTGGTCTTGTTTTCTTTCCTAAGGTTACTGCCATTTCCATAAGTTTACCAACACCTGTTGTATCTAATCTTGCAAATGGATCACTTTCATAAATCTTATTTGCATAATAACTTGGTAAAAATTTGCCTGCATCATCACGGCTAAACCCAAATGTCATTTGTGTTAAATCATTAGTACCAAAACAGAAAAATTCTGCTTCTTTTGCAATTTCATCGGCGGTAAGAGCTGCTCTAGGAATTTCAATCATAGTTCCAACTTCATATTTTAATTTAGAATTAGCATCTGCAATTAATTTATCTGCTGTTTCAACAACAATCTTTTTAACAAATTGAAGTTCTTTCACATCACCAATTAAAGGAATCATTATTTCTGGTTCAACTTTCCAATCTTTGTGCCTTGCTTGAACATTTATTGCCGCTTTAATAATGGCAGAAGTCTGCATAACTGCTATTTCAGGATAAGTTACTGTTAATCTGCAACCACGATGTCCCATCATTGGGTTAAATTCATGTAAATCTTTGATATATTGTTTTATTTGTGCAACGGTTTTATTTTGTGCTTTTGCAAGTTTTGCAATATCTGCTTCATCAGTTGGAACAAATTCATGTAGTGGTGGGTCCAAGAAACGAATAGTAACAGGATTGCCACCAAGTGCTTCCATTAATCCTTCAAAATCTTTTTGTTGCATTGGTTCAATTTTATCTAATGCAGTTTTTCTCTCTTCAACAGTATCAGAACAAATCATTTCTCTAAATGCCCCAATTCTATCAGGCTCAAAGAACATATGCTCTGTTCTGCACAAACCAATTCCCTGTGCCCCAAGTTCTGCCGCTCTTTTTGCATCAGCAGGAGTATCTGCATTTGTTCTAACTCCAAGAGCTTTATATTTATCTGCTAGTTTCATAATTCTGCCAAAATATCCACTATTAGGGTCGGCAGGAACAGTTTTAATTTCACAATCGTAAATTTTACCAGTTGAACCATCAAGAGAAATATAATCACCTTCATGGAATGTTTTTCCTGCAAGTGTAAAAGTTTTTGCTTCTTCATTCATTTTAATGTCGCCACAGCCAGAAACACAGCAAGTCCCCATACCTCTTGCAACAACAGCAGCATGTGAAGTTTGACCACCACGAACAGTCAAAATTCCTTGTGCATATTTCATGCCTTCAATATCTTCTGGGCTAGTTTCAAGACGCACTAACACTACCTTTTCTTTATTTTTTCCAAGTCTCACAGCGTCTTCAGCAGTAAACACAATTTTACCAGCAGCAGCACCAGGTGATGCAGCAATACCCTTTCCAATAACATTATTCTTATCAGCATCTTTAAGTGCCTTAGTATCAAAAGTTGGATGTAATAGCATATCAAGTGTTTTAGCATCGATTTGCATTAATGCTTCCTTTTCACTAATCATGCCTTCATCAATAAGGTCGCAAGCAATTCTAATTGCAGCAGCAGCTGTTCTTTTGCCATTTCTTGTTTGAAGCATATATAACTTCTTGTCTTCAATGGTAAATTCCATGTCTTGCATATCTCTGTAATGATTTTCAAGAGTATCACAAATTTTTAAAAATTGGTCATAAACTTCTGGCATAATTTCAGCCATTTTAGCAATAGGCATTGGAGTTCTAACCCCCGCAACCACATCTTCACCTTGTGCATTCATTAAGAATTCGCCCATAAGACCCTTTTCACCAGTTGCAGGATTTCTTGTAAATGCAACACCTGTACCACTAGTTTCGCCCATGTTACCAAATGCCATCATTTGCACATTAACTGCAGTTCCCCAACTATATGGAATATCATGGTCCATTCTATAAATATTTGCCCTTGGATTGTCCCAAGATCTAAACACTGCTTTAACTGCTTCAAAAAGTTGTTCCTTAGGGTCGCTTGGGAAATCTTTACCAAGTTGTTTCTTATATTCTGCTTTGAACTGATTAGCAAGTTCTTTAAGGTCATCAGCGGTTAAATCAACATCATAAACTACACCTTTTTTCTCTTTCATTTGGTCGATAAGCTTTTCAAAATATTTCTTACCAACCTCCATAACAACATCACTAAACATTTGAATAAATCTACGATAGCAATCATAAGCCCATCTAGGATTACCCGATTTTTTAGCAATAACTTCAACAACTTCTTCATTTAGTCCAAGGTTTAGAATTGTATCCATCATACCAGGCATAGAAGCCCTTGCGCCAGAACGCACAGAAACAAGTAATGGATTTTCACGATCGCCAAATTTTTTACCAGTGATTTTTTCCATTTTCCCAATATATTCAAGAATTTGTGCTTGAATTTCATTATTAATTTGTCTTCCATCTTCATAATATTGAGTACAAGCCTCAGTAGTAATAGTGAACCCTTGTGGAACAGGTAAACCTAAATTGGTCATTTCTGCAAGGTTTGCACCTTTCCCGCCCAAAAGTTCTCTCATTTTAGCGTTGCCTTCGCTAAACAAATAAACATATTTTTTTGCCATAAATTTCTCCTTCTAGTTAATTTGACTTTAAAAGTATATCATAAACAAAAAAATGTCGCCAACTATTTTTGGCAACATTTAATATAAAAATTCTTATTTTCCACAATTTAACAATTAAAATAGTAATTCAATTCATTATTAATAATTATTTTCTTACCCACATACTATACCCAACTTTATCACTAGATGCTTGTTTATTATAATTATTTGTTAATGTGGTCCCTAATGTGCCACTGATGTTATCATTAATGTAAATAACCATATCTTTATAAGCAGTTCCCATCAAAAGCCCAATATTATTTAACATTGTGTTATTAGTTGCCACAGTTTCACTATCAATAATTAATGTTTGCATATTAGTTGCACCACTAAATGCGTAAGTTCCAATTGATGTCACACTAGCAGGTATCACCACTTCTGTCAACCCAGAACACCCATAAAAAGCATATCCTTCAATTGTTATCACACTATCAGGAATAACTAATTCACCTGTTAATCCAGAACAATTTCTAAAAGCCCCCCATGCAATATTTGTTACACTTCCATCATTTGGAATTATTGAATTGTTACTTCCCTTTATTAGTTGTTTGCTAGAAACTTCTATCAAACAATTATTTTTTACCACATAACTCGTGTTATTTTGGTCACAAGTTATTGTGTTAAATGGTATATTGCTAAATGCAGAACTTCCAATTGTCGTTACACTAGTAGGTATCACTAAATCACCTGTCAAACTAGAACAATTGAAAAAAGCAGAACTTCCTATTGAAGTGACCCCACTTGGTATTATTAAGTCTCCTGTTAATCCAGAACAATAATAAAAAGCATAATTCCCTATTGAAGTTACCCCACTTGGTATTGTTAAGTCTCCTGTTAATCCAGAACAATAATAAAAAGCATAAGTTCCTATTGATTTTAATGTGCTTGGCAAAATTAATTTATTTTTATTAGAAGAAACATAATAAAAAGCATAATCATAAATAGTTTCTATTCCTAAATCTAGTGGAATTGTAAAATCACCATACCCTATTATAAGTTCTTTTTTAACTTTGTTAATTAAGCAATTTCCATCCACTACAAATGTTTGATTTTGCGGTGACACTGTTATGCTTGTTAAATATTGTGCAAATCTATTAAAAGGAGAATTAGAACCACCAATACTTGTTAATGATGCTCCAATGTGGACTGTTCTTAAATTACTACAACCATATAATACATTTGATGGTATACTTGTTAATGAATCACCAATGGAAATGCCTGTTATTTTGGAACAATTACTAAATGCACTTTGGCCAACTGCTGAAACTGAATTAGGAATAACAATATCTCCCGTTAACTTCGAACACCTTTCAAATGCATACTCTCCAATTTCTAATAATCCTTCTGGCAATGTAATTGATGTTAGTTGATTACAGTTTCTAAAAGAACCTAAATTACTAACTGTTGTACTTCTCGATCCATATAAAAATTTTGTTAATGGATGAATTTCACAACTTGTAATACTCGTATTTATTGCCCTCATTAAAACCACATAAGGGTTATTTTCATTTCCTAAATAGTAAGCGTTGTCATATTGGTTATATTCTAATGATGTGCAACCAACAAAAGCATCATAAGAAATAGATTCAATGTTGCTTGGTATTGTAATTGATGTTAAATTTGTATTATTATTAAAAGAATAAACTTCTATATCTGTTATTGTATTAGGAATTGTTATGCTTTGTAAATTGGTACAACCACTAAAAGCAAACTGGTCAATCACTTTCACTCCATCTGGAATTATTACATTAGTAATCTCAGTGCATCCATTAAATGCTGATACAGGTATTCTTGTTATTTGGTTGCCATTAATAGTTTTAGGAATAACAACTTCTCCACTAATATTTTTATTTACAGCATTAACAGTTGTGCCACTTATTGATAATTTATCTAGGGTTGCCATTTTTGTGTAAATTTGGTCCCCTTCACTTAAAACATAGTCATTATCGGCTATTTGCGAAAGATCTTCATCTAAATACCACCCAATTGAATTATCTGTTGTAATTCCTAATTGTGCTTCATTCATTGCTTGTTCTATTGTTTGACCATCTTGCAAATGGAAAGACCCCACTTGCACACCATCAACATTAACAGGAACCGACGGCATAGTTATATCACCAATAATTTGTTGTGCTATAACTTGAAAATCTATACTTATAGTTGTTTCAATGTCACTCATGGCAAATTGCGAACCTAAAAAAGTATCCCACGTGTCCCAATCGGGGTCATTGTGTTCCACCCAAGAAATAGCAATTGGTATTTGCAGTGTAAATGGAATGGTTGCATCATCACTCATTGGCCCTACTGCATGGTCTGCTAATTTTTCTAAACCATAATTAGTATATAATTCTTTAGCTATTGCTTTTGCAATGCTAGTTTCTTCCATAGTTAAAACAAAACATTCACTTAAACTTGCTGGTGCTTTCCCATTAGGATTATGAAGCGCTTTATAGTTTTCATACTCCCTAAGCAACGCATCAAAATCTGCAAGCACGCCTGTGCCCATAACATATTTAGAACTAACATTTAAAAACTCAGTAGGAACTTGGGAAAAATAAGTTAATTCAAGGTTAGCCGAAGCAGTTTGACCAGGTGCAATTATGGTTGTTAATTCACTTTCACCAGTTTTATAACCGCCATTTGTTATATAAAAACCCGCTGCTTTCACATTATTATTAGAATTTATTTTGCTTACAAATTTAGCATAGGTTTGCCCAATTAGGCAAAAAGAAATTATTGTTGCAGAGAAACAGATAAGAAAAAAGTTTAGAGCAAATGAAATTATATTAGATTTTTGTTTTTTGTTTTCTTTTTCATCTTCCCATGGTGTTTTTTTATGAACATTTTTAAAAATTATTTTTTTATCCATTAATTCCCATAACCTTAATAAATTTGTTATATCATTTATTAAAATACCATAATTGTTAATTTATTGCAACTTTATGTAATACAAATAAAAAATAATTATTACGACATACATTACATCTATTCTACACAATATTTATTATATTTTTACATAAATAAAATATAACATTATTAGTTTTAGTTTAAAGATATGCAGATACTCCTGAAAGATTTTCACCAGTTTTATCATAAAAATATTTTATTAATAATTTCATTGTTTCACAAAGTGTATCAATGCTTGTGAATTTTAAATTTTCAAAATTATCTAAATTTGTTTTATCAATTATTTTTAATGTTGCCCATTCACCCATGGTAATTGCTAAATCATCTTGCCCTGCACAAAATGGGCATAAAATACCACCATTATCAAAACTAAAATAAACTTTTGTTGGGTTTTTATCTAAGCATTTCTTGCAAGCATCTAATTTTAATTTAAAACCACCAATACTAAGTGCTTCAATCGTAAACTTAATAAGCACAGCCAAAGGCACAGCCTTGCTAAAATTAAGTAATCTTAAGCATTTTAAAAGCAATAAAAACAATTCTACGCAAGGATCTTCTGCTTTCACTAAATAAATGCAAATTTCAAGCATTCCCATGCCGGCCACAAATTTATCAAAATCTTGTGTTAATTCAAAAAAAGTTTCAATACATGTGCAATTAATTATTGTATTAGTAAATTTGCTTGTAATTATATATTCTCCAAAGCAAAAAGGCTGAGCCGCAAATGCTAATTTTGCTTTTGGTTTTGTAACACCATTAATTTTTGCTTGCATTAGTCCATGTTCTAATGAAAAAATAGTGAGAAGTTTCCCACTATCTTTATAATCTTGTGCTTTTAAAACTATTGCCTGCGTTTTAATTTCTTCCATAGTAAATTATAATTCCTTAATAAATTTTCGTTAACATAAGATTAAGTATTATTTTCTGCTACTTAACTCTTCATCTATATCTATACCCATTTCACTTAAAAGTTCCTTAGCCCCAAAATTTGCCCCAACAAGCGAAATAGGATTAATTCCTTGTTTTTTCAATTCTTGAGGAGAAAATTTTAACATTTCCCATGCAATGCTTCTAATCGCCATTAATTTTTCTTCTTTGCTTAATTCATTTTGTTTATCCATAATGTTTCCCCCCACACTAAAATTTTACACAAATTTAGAAAAATTTATTCAACATAATTTTGTCGAACTTAAACAAATTATATGTCTTTTATATCATATCCCAAATCTTTTAAAATTATGTTATCACCTTGCCAACCCATTCTAACCTTAACATAAAGTTCCAAATAGGTTTTTTTGCCAGTAAGTTTTTCAATTTCAATCCTAGCGGCAGTGCCTATTTTTTTAATCATTTCCCCTTTGGCTCCAACTATAATTTGTTTATGTCTTTCCTTCTCACAAATTATATCTGCCGAAATTGTTACTTTATTTTTCTCTTCATTATATTTTAATATCTCAACGGCACAAAAGTGCGGAATTTCTTGCTGAACAAATAACAAAACTTTTTCCCTAATAATTTCCGCCACCATAAATCTTAAATTTTTATCAGTGTATATATCAGTATCATAAAGAGGTTCACCTTGTGGCAAAACTAATTTTAACTTTTCTTTAAGTTGCTCTAAATTCTTCTTCTTTAATGCCGAAACACTAATAAACTCTTTAACAAATGAAAAACTATTAAGATTGGCTAAATTAGGATAAAGTTGTTCATATTTCGCTAGGTCAATTTTGTTAATAACAACAAACACAGGAATAGTATAATCATTAAAACCAGCAATAATATCATAATCAACTTTGTTAATTTTAGAGGCATCTAACACCACCATTATAGCGTCAACACCTTTTTTGGCTTCATCAATGCTTTTACTCATAAATTGTGCTAACTTATTTTTTCCATTATATTGCCCAGGGGTATCTATAAATATCATTTGATAATCTTTATCATTTAAAATGCCCAAAATTTTATTTCTAGTTGTTTGAGGTTTAGGGCTAGTTATTGCCACTTTTTCACCCACAAGAGCATTAATAAGACTAGATTTTCCAACATTTGGCTTCCCTACTACTGCAATAAATCCACTTTTGAACTGGCTTTTCATTAGTAATCTCCTAAAAGTTCTATTTCTATTTTATGCATAACTTCATAATCTTCGTCATTTATATGGTCATAACCTAGTAAATGTAGAATACTATGAGTAATTAGCTTTTTAATTTCATCAATTAAATTAATATTATTCTCTTGTGCTTGTTTTTCTGCAACTTCTAAACAAATTGCACAATCACCCAAATAAACATTTTTATTATCAAAACTGCTCATTGTTAAACTTTTGTTATCCACAATTTCGCCAGCCTTTATATTAAGACTAGGATAACTTAACACATCAGTCGACTTGTCTATATTTCTAGTTTTATTGTTCAATTCACGAATTTCGTTAGCATTCATAAATTTAACACTAATTTCAAGGTTATTAGGTTGTTTTAAAAATTCAATCGTTTTTTTTGTATTTTTTTTAATTGCTTTTTTAATTGCAAGACTAACATTTCCAATAATATTTATTTTCATATATTAATTATACCTTAAATATTGAAAATTTTTAAATGATTTCAAGCATTTTTTAAATTTCGTATAAAAATTTTAAATAACAATCAATTTTATATTTTGTATCTTCCTGAGTTACCACAAATTTAGTTTCATAATTCAAAACCCCTTCTGGCAACTGACTTACCGCCAATTCTTTTGCTTTTTTATATAATTTATCCTTTTCCTGCTCAAATTCTAATTTTTTTGAAACAACTTTTAGTTCATAATAGGTTTTTGTAACAATATTAATTGGTAAAAAATTATTAGTAGAAGCACAAGTAACACTTATTTCATCTTCAAACACAGCATACGGGCTTGCCTTAAACTTACCAACATTAATATCAAAAAAGTTAATAATTTTACTAGAAAATGTTTTGCCAGTTCTTATTGTTTCAAAACCATTTTCATCAAAATATACGCTAGAAATTATCCAAGCATCTGCTTTAATATAAGCCTTTGCTGGTTCAACTTTTCCACTGTTTGTTTCAATAGATTTAACAAGCACTTGCCCAGGTTTCACAATATCATTAACTTTTACTAAACTTTGTCCACTTGCAAGTGTAATCTCTTTAATTTTACAATAATAGTCGCTTGTTATTTCTTTTATTATTTCTTCGGTTACAACTGGCGTAATGCTTACATAATAATATATACCATTTTTAGTAATGGAACAAGTTGAAATTTCATTAAAATTAGAAATAACAGTGCGTTCTAAGTTTCTTAAATTTTTATTTCCATTATTAATTTCATTAGTCACCAACTCATCAACCTGCAATAATATTTGTGATTGTTTGTCTCCAAAATTTTTACTTTCACTTTTAACATACACATCAAAAACATTGTTGCTAAAAGACAATGCAAAAATTAACCAAATGAAAATTGCAACAAAAATACCACTTCTTTTTAATAACCCAAAACAAAAGCTTTTTAACCCAAATTCTGCCAAAACCTGAAATTGCATGTTGGTTTTCTTGCAGTAATTTTTGATTTTTTTGTAATCAATAAAACTAACACAAAATTCAAATCCATCATTTGTTTTTATAATCTGCTTAAAAACCACTTTTTTAGATTGCATTTTTTTAAAAAAAGTTTGTGAGTTTAAAATACCCACTTTAATTTTAACATCACCAAAAATAAGCCTTCTAAAAAATGCTTTCATTAAAATTTACCTTCAAACATAATATTTTCAATTTTTCCAGAAATTCCTATTTCTTTAGGTGCAAGCGTGCCAATAGCAAGATTTTTGCCAACCACACTAAAAAATCTACCTTTGCCAAGATTTAAACAAATTTTTTCTTTATCAAAAATTTCAATTTTATATTTTCCTTCAAAAGCAAGGCCAAAATTACCCATGCAAGAAAATGTAAAATCTTTACTCACATCATCTGCTATTCCACAAATTTCATTAATTTTATCAAATATTTCCATACCTTAATAAAATCTATGCACTACCTTTTTATAATAGAAACGAATTCAAAAATCTCTTTAAAAAAACACCACTTTAATTTTAAGTGATGTTTTTATAAAATCTAAAATTTATTAATCAACTTTTCTTTTTAAATAATATTCATCTTCCGTAGACATATTTGCTGTTAATACTTTTGCATTAGTCGCTGGATCTGTAACATCCATGAATGTTCCATTCACATCTTCACTATTTTGTGTTGTAAACCACCCACTAGTATTTTCAAAAGATATAATAGTTAAATTTAAACAATTAGCAAATGCACTTTTCCCTATAAAAGTTACGCTACTTGGGATTGTTATGCTTGTTAAACTAACACAAAAATCAAAAGCCCCGTCTCCTATGTGGATTACTCCTTCTGGAATTCCAATATTAGTTAATGCGTCGCAAAGATAAAACGCATATTCCCCTATGCTTTCTAAACCTTTTGAAATTATTACCGTGTTTAAAATATTGCAACCAACAAATGCTCTTTCACCTATGCTTGTTATATTACTTGGAATTGATATACTATTTAAACTATCACAAAATGCAAAAGCTGATTCACCTATGCTAGTTACACTTTCATCTGTTGGGATAACCGATGTTTTACACCCCAAGATTAATGTCTTACTTGCCGTTTCTATTAAACAATTATTAGATGAATGATATACTGAATTTCCATCTGCAACTGTTATGGTTTCTAAATCACTGCACATATAAAATGCCTGTGATGTAATGCTAACAACATTTGCAGGAATATTTATGCTAGTTAAACCTGTGCAACCCATGAATGCATAGCGTCCTATGTTAGTTACACTTTCTGGAATAGTTATATTTGTTAAACCTGTGCAACCCCTGAAAGTATCTTCACTTATACTAGTTACACTTTCTGGAATATTTATGTCAGTTAAACCCGTGCAACCCATGAATGCATAGCCTCCTATGCTAGTTACACTTTCTGGAATAGTTATACTTGTTAATCCTGTGCATTCTCTAAAAGCATAATCACCAATAATTGTTATGCTTGAGTCTATCACTAAATCTCCTTTTAAATCTGTAAAATAACTAGTTTCCGTAATATTTGCCTTTATTGTATCATCATCTATTCCCCACGAATATTCATTTTCAAGTTGATACCAACTTTTAATTTGTACTCCATATCGATATAGCCCCGCTTCAACAGTTTCACTTGGCTGTTGCTCAATACTTGGCTGTTGCTCAATCTCCTTATTATCATTACAAGCCACAAACATAAAACAAGGAATTAAACAAATTATTGCCACAAAAAATATTAAAATTTTCTTTTTCATTTTTCATCTTTTCCCCTTTTTGTTTATTTTAAAAAAACTACCAAAATGGTAATTATATATTTATGATACTACCAAAATGGTAATATGTCAAGCATATAGGATATAATAATGAAAATTAATTTAGGTAACAGACTAAAAGAACTTAGAAAAGAAAAAGGACTAACTCAAAGTGAAATTGCAAAAATTTTTAATATTAGCCCTGTTGCTTATCTTCATTATGAAAAAAATCAGCGTCAACCTCCACTTGAACTCCTTGCAGATTTTGCTAATTACTTTAATGTTACAACTGATTACTTGCTTGGCATAAGTAATTACTAATAATAAAAAAAATTACTAATAATAAAAAACATTACTAATAATAAAAAACATTAAAAATTACGAACAATAATAATTATTTAATATAATATTATAATAATTTTTTCCATTATCCTAACAAACAAAAAGGAAAAAATTAAATGGGAAAAATGTAACAGGATTAACTAATATTAATTTAATAAATCACTAACCTATAAAAAACAGACTAATTATTAGCCTGTTTTTTATTAATTTATATCACTAGAACCAACAGAACCTTTTCTTGTTCCAAATGCCTGCCCCACCACTATATCTTCTCCAGTAAATCTTCTAGACGAAGAAAGATTGCTTTTAACGGAACCCCCGCCTAAGCCCGAACGCCTTTGGAAAGGATTAGAATTCCCCATAAGTCTATCAATTGCCGCTAAATCAATATCATCATCATCTTCATCAATAAGTCCGTTAAAGTTGCCCTTCATAAAATCTGGCTTATTAAAATTGCTTTGCTTATTTTCATCTGGCCATGGATCAAAATTAGGGTCACGCAAACTTCCATGAATATGATGAGATCCCGCACCAATACCAAACCCATAATAATTCTGGTCAATAGATTTATTTTTATTATCATTATTTCCATCAGTGCTTTCAAAATTATTCTTTCTTATCTGCTCAATTCGTTTTTCAATATCTTTTTCTGTTATTGGCAAAGGTTCTGTTTTATCAGTATTTGCATCACTGCTATCATTTTTTCTTTCTTGCTCAACATATTTTTGGTAAAGTGCTTCTTTTTCGTCTTCTTCAACACTTTTAGTTTCGTTCTCAGTTTGTGTTTTTGTGAAAACTGGAACAACCTGAGTTTCCCCACTAACTTTTTCTTCCTTCTTTTTAATCTTCACCTTTTTAGGTTTCTCTTGTGTAACCAAAACAAAGTCATCATTTTTAGGTGGCGGTGTTGAAACAGACTTTTTTTCTTCTTTTGGCTTAGATTTAAAATCGTTGCCATTAATTAATGCCCATAGCACAAAACAAACAAATATAACGGCAATACCAACTAAAACATAGTTCATAAAAACCCTCTTATTTATTTTATAGTTTTATTCTTTTTTGCGTCTTCTTCTTTTCCAAGAGCTTTTCGCATTTCAGTATCTGCTTGTAAATTTTGCATTTGGTAATAATCCATAACACTAAGTTTACCTTCATTTAAAGCCTTAGCCATTGCTTTTGGCACTTCGGCTTCTGCTCTAATTAACTCAGCTTGCATCTCTTGCACCTTTGCTTTCATTTCTTGCTCATGAGCCACAGCCATGCTTTTTCGTTCTTCTGCTTTTGCTTCACTAATTTTCTTTTGTGCAATGGCATTATCTATATTTAGCCTTGCACCAATATTCACTCCAACATCAATATCCGCAATATCTATACTTAAAATTTCAAATGCTGTGCCACTATCCAACCCTTTACTTAACACTGTTGCAGAAATTAAATCAGGATTTTCAAGCACTTGTTTATGGCTGGTTGCAGAACCAACAGTTGTAACTATTCCTTCGCCCACACGAGCAATTATTGTGTCTTCACCAGCACCACTAATTTGCCTATGAATATTAGATGTAACTGTAACTTTGGCTTTAACTTTAAGTTCAACTCCATCTTTTGCCACAGCACTAACCAACGGAGTTTCAATAACCTTAGGAACAACACTCGTTCTAATTGCTTCATAAACATCTCGCCCCGCAAGGTCAATAGCCTTTGCTGTTTGAATGCTTATATCAATATTAGCCGAATGAGCACTAATTAGTGCCTTAACAACCTTGTCAACATTCCCACCAGCCATATAATGAGTTTCAAGTTCATCAATATCAATTTTAAGTCCAGCTTTCCTAGCAGATATATAAGATAAAACTATATCATTAACCTTAACTTTTCTAATTTTCATTCCAATAAGTTTACCCATAGAAACATGAGAGCCAGAAACTAATGCCCTAAACCATAACCTTAAAGGAACAACACATAACATAATAACAATAAAAGCAATAAGCATGGCACCAACCACAATAAGTGAAACCATTAACCCAGTGCTCATTGCAAGAAAACTATTAACATTAACCACTTCTTTTCTCCTTTGAACTAATTTTACCACACAAATATCCAACTTTCAATATCTTTATAAAATTTGCATAATCATAAAAACCACTTTTTGCAAATAAATTAAAAAAACTTTAAAGTTTAAACTTTAAAATAGGCTCAAAAAAAATAACAAAAAAGGAATAAATTAATCACATATAACAATTAATTTATTCCAGCAAAAAATATAACAATAAATATAACAAAAAATAAATATTTTAATAAAAGTAAAACTATTTTTTAAATCTTTAATCAATAATCATTATTATTTATTTTTTCAACAACAATCTTCACGCCTTCACATTTAACCACTTTCACACCAACACCCGCATAAATATAATCTTTTTCAGATTGAGCGTCAAAAATCTCTCCATCAACTTTAATTTTACCAATTGGATTTAAGTCTGTAAGTGTAATCCCATTTTTACCAACAAGTTTTGAATAATCTGGAGTTCCTTCGGTATGCCCCTGCAAAACTGCTGTTTTATTTTGAATAAAAGGTGTTTTGCTAATCAAGCCTTTTTTTGCAGACCAAACCATAATACCAAAAACAATTAAAGTAATAATGCCAACAATAATAATTAAATAACCAATATAAGCCACAACTGTTAAAGCACTTAAATTTTTCCCCACAACTCTTGCAATAATTCCTGCAAGCACAGAAATAATCCCCATAGTACCAAACACGCCAAACCCAGGAACAAATATTTCAATACTTAAAAGAATAACTCCAACGGAAAGCAAAGTTATAACTAACCAATCCATGCCCACAAATAATGAAACAAACAAGTCCCACATAAAACAATACCCCCTTATCCTTACTTATTAAAAATATTATAACATAAAAAGCCCAACACAAAAAGATTTTTTTAAAATAATATTGTTGTAACATAGTTTAAATATTAATTAATGCTTTATAATAAAATTTTTATTAATAGCAATTTTCATAAATATTTATAGCATTATAAAATTTAATACAAAATAATATTGCAATATATTCTATATATTAAAGTAAAAATGCAGTATTTTATTAGTGCATTTTTAATAAAGCAAAAAAAGTAAAAAGACCTAATTAAGTCTTTTTACTTTTTTATATAATTTTTTATTTTTTCTTAAAGTACTCTAAAACATCAAATGACCTAGCACCATAAAACAAATATTGTTGAGCATAGCCAGCGTATTTCCCAAACCTATTTACTAAATATCTTGCAATCTGCTCTCTGTTTTTCTCCCCTTCATAATAACAAACATTATAAACCTTTTCAATCCATGTATCCACAGGAAATACATCAGTCCGACCAAATCCAAAAAGCAAAATGCAATCTGCAACTTTTGGTCCTATTCCAGACAAACTAATTAACCAATTGCGTAACTTAATAGTAGTCAATTTTGCTTTTTCCTCTAAATCAACTTCTGCTAATTGTCTAGATAATTTATATAAATATTTATCCCTATAACCAGCTCCAAGATTAGAATAAAATTCCATTGACAACTCTTTCAATATTTCAATACTTGGGAACGCATAATAATCACCACAATTTTCCCCAGCCATAGTGCACAATTTTTCAATGATTTTTTGAATACGCTTAATATTGTTATTTGCAGAAATTACAAACGAAAAAATAACCTCTACCTTATCCCCCTTTAAAATTCTTATTCCTTTACCAAATGGAATAACTTTGCCTAAAACAATATCACTCATTAATGCTTTTTTGATATTCGCATAATCATTATCTAAGTCAAAATAATTTGCAAAATATTTTGCATTAGATGAAATTATTTCATAATTTTTGTTATTTTCATTAATAATTGCAAATTCTTTGCCACTATTTACATAATATTTATTGTCAATTTTACCAAACCTAAACACCTGCCCACATTCTAAAATATGTTCAGGATTAAAGTCTTCATTCTTTTCTATTATAATTTTGTTGTCTTCTATTTTGTAATTCATTTCTAGGCCCTTTGTTTAAAATACTTGAAAATTTAGATAATTTATTATATCATAATTTAAGGAGTTTGTCATGTTATTTATATATTCAAAATTTAAAGGTAGTCATTGGCAACATTACACGCCAGACAAGCGAATGCAAATTTTGCAAGCATTAGAAAAGAAATTCGCTAAAAAATTTCACCGTCCTGTTCTACCTGTTTTAATTTATCCCGAAAATAATTGGAATTGTTATGGAATGTTTGCTATCTCTAACAACAGTCAATATCTTTATATTAATGATATTTTATTATATAAACACGAATATCGTTTTCATGCGTTAGAAACCATTATTCATGAAGGCAGACATGCCTATCAATATTTTATAATAAATAAACCTAAAATAAATTTTTTTAATTTTAAAGCAAAACAGTGGCAAAAAAATTGGAAGGGATATTATTCATCTACCGAAAGTCCAACTATTTACACAATGCAAGCTATCGAAAGAGATGCTCAAAAATATACTATAAAAATACTGAAATCTATTGCACATAAATATAAAAACGAAAAAGCATTTTATGCAACATTAAAAACAAATATTGACAGATATGAACAAGGTGAAATTTTAGCGAAAAAACAATTTGGAATATTTTATAAACATAAAATTAATAAAGCTATAAATGAAAAACAAAATAAAAATAGCATATAAATAGTATTTTAACTTTTTATTAATATCAATTAATAATTTTTATATAAAAATCTATTATTAAGTTTAAACATCAAATAACTAATAAAATAAATAAAAAATAACCAATAAAGCACACAAAAAATAAAAGGTTATTAACCTTTTACTTTTTATAAATATTATTAATATTTAAAATTTGATTTAACCTTTAATTCTTTCTTTTAAATCATTTAAATCTTCTTTAATCCCTTCTTTAACATAACTACCAACAGTCATATCTGGTTCATTTGTTTTATCAACCAATGTTTTTTTATTATTAGTTTGAGTTTGCCCCATTTCTTTTTCTTCTTCATTGCCATTTTTTTCAATCATAATTTCTGGCTCAGGTTCAAATTCTTCAGGATGAGCTTGTTTATATGCTTTAATCTCATCTTCCAAATTTTTTCCACTAACAATTTGGCTTTTGCTTTTTTTACTTATATGTTCGTTTTGAAAAAGTTCTTGTTCATTAATAGCATTAGAATTTGCAATACTATTCTGTGGTGGGACAAATGTTGGAATATCTTGTAAATTTTCTTCACTTGTTAAATTTTCAGGCTCTCTTATTATTTCTCCAAACTCATTAAACCTTACACCTTTTAAATCACTTTTATTAGCCATTTCTTTTTCTTCTTCATCGCCATTTTTTTCAATCACAATTTCTGGCTCAGGTTTAAATTCTTCTGGATGAGCTTGCTTATATGCTTTTATTTCATCATCTAAAGTCATTCCATTAATAATATGACTTTGATTTTGTTCCGCTTTTATTTGTGAATTAGTGGTTGCCTTATTCAATTCATAGTTTTGCAAATTTGATGATTCTAAAACAGATGAATGTAATTTAATTGCCTCATCTATGTCCACTTTTTTATCGTTAATAACTTTAGTTTTAGGCAAATTAGCCACAGCCTCGTAATTCTGCTCGCCATTTTTTTCATCTAACATAACAGAGGATAGTTCATTGGAGTCAATTTTTTCAACTTCAAATTTACCTTTAATCATATCACTAATAACATAAGGTTCACCCGACTGTTCTATTTTATTTAAATATTCCCTCACGATTTTAGATACCATTAAATTTGTATCATCAAGTTTGGCTTTAACTTCAATATCTTCTTCTAAATTTGCCATAAAATTACCTCGTAATTTAAGTATAACAATTAAAAATTAAGCTGTCAATTTAATTAATGTTAAAATAAAACTGCTACCTAACTATTTAAAAAACAATAAAAAAGAACAATAATTTTATTGTCCTTTAAAAAATTTATTTTATTCAGCATAAACTGAAACTTGTTGTCTGCCTTTGCCATAATTTTCAAATTTAACAACGCCATCAATGGTTGCAAACAAAGTATCGTCTTTACCTTTCATAACATTGTTACCAGGGTGAAATTTTGTTCCCCTTTGACGAACTAAAATATTACCAGCTAAAACTTTTTCGCCTGCATATTTTTTAACGCCAAGTCTTTGAGCATTACTGTCACGACCATTCTTAGAAGAACCGCCACCTTTTTTATGAGCAAACAGTTGAATGTTAATAAACATACTATCTTACCTCCAAATCAATAAAATCTGAAAATCCTTCATGCAAGTCGCTAATTCCACAAAGCATGGTGTCTAAAATCACATTTGCTTTCTCTCGTGCTTGCGTGCTTAGATTTTCTGGAATTAACATTTTTAAATAACCTTTCTTTTCATCTCTTTCCAGTTCCACGTCAATTTTTGCAACTGCAACCAAACCTAAAACAGCGGTTTGAACAATACTTGAAAGTGATGCACAAACAATATCTTCACCATAAACACCATAATTAGTGTGTCCATCACATTCTACCATATAAATCTCGTTATTTTTTTTGTTAATTCTTACTTTTGTCATAATTAATCAATTGAAACTACCATCAATTTTGTGTAAGGTTGACGGTGACCTTGTTTTTTGCGTTCGTTTTTCTTTGCTTTATATTTAAAAACAACAATCTTATCTTCTTTGCCATGCTCTAAAACTTCGCAAACAACTTTTGAATTTTTAACTGTTGGATTACCAACGGCAATTTTACCATCGCCAGATTTAAGCAAAGTTGCAAATTCAACTTTATCGCCAACATTGGCATTAATTTTTTGTGTGTAGAAAAATTTTCCAACTTCAACTTTTTCTTGCCTTCCACCAACTTCAATAATTGCGTACATACTTTTCCTCCTCCATTTCCAGTCTCACTGCACTAGGTGTTGCAAAGCAAACTTAGTTACCTTTCGCATGTGGCACGATTGAATTGTAGCACAACTATTAAAAATTGTCAATTACTAGACAAAAAATTTTTAATTCTTAATATTAAATAAATTAGTTTATATTATATCTATAAGTTTTGCGTTGTTTCCAAATTTATCTAAAAGCATATTGATTTTATTTTCATCTAGAACATGTAAAATTTTAAAATTTTCATCACAAACATAAACAAAATTATAATGATTAAAACTTAGTTTCATATACACATTTCTTAAAGATTGGTTCTTATCAATCATTAAAATTTTAGTTTGCAAACCATGCTTTAACTTTTTCCGTTTTATAGGTAAAGCAATTATTCTTTTATATGTTGTATTTTTATCTTCACTAAACGCACTAAATACCAAAGTAAAACCCATAATGCCCAAAGACAAATTAAAATTTTTAAAAAAGGTTAAAATAAACAATCCAAATAATATAAAGCCAAAACAAATTGTAACAATTTTTACAATTTTTACGCTAAATTTTCTATCATGATTTATGCTAATAAATGCAAGTAACACCCTCCCCCCATCTAACGGGAATATTGGTAATAAATTAAAAAGTCCACACACTAGGTTTGCAACAGCAAAATCACATGTTATATAATAAGTCGCAGGATTTATCCACCATAGTGTTACACAAATTAAACATAATAAAATATTAGTTAATGGCCCAACAACAGCAATTAAAATCTCGTCTTTATAAGAAAACTCATCGCTCTCTGCATCTAAAACAGCCCCAAAAGGCATAAGTTTGATTTTATTACAAATATATCCAAGTTTTTTAGCTACTATCATGTGGGCTAATTCATGCAAAAAAACACATAATGTGTAACAACAGAAAATAAATCCCTGTCCAACAAGAAAACAAAATAAGCCAACTAATAAAAATAAAGGGTGAATTACAAATTTACAATTTCGCAATTTTAATATTAAAGATTTAATTTTTACAAAAATTTTTATTTTTTTATCTTTATTTTGTGATTTTTGTGTATTCTCATCTGCACAACAAACAAAATTATTATTTATTTGTTTATTAAAATAATAATCTTTCATCATTTTTGTCCTTTATTTTTTTAATTCTTTTTATTAATTTGCAAAAATTTTATCTTTAAATTTTAAATAAATAGTTTTCTAAAAAATTGAAAGTTTGCCATTTTTAACTTTTATTTTATCAAAAATTTTATCTTTATAATAAACCTGAACTTCAATCATGCTAGACATACTAGTTCCAACTTTATCACCTTTTTTTAGTTTGTTTCCAACTTCAACACCAACATTATCTAATCCAATATATTTAACTTTTATTCCAAATCCACAATCAAAAGTGACATTCTTTTTTGTATTTTCAATTTCTATATTACTAACAGTGCTGTTATAGCAACAAACCACCATAATATCTCCGTTGCCATTTATGAAAATTCTTCCATCTTCATTTTGTGTGGCAACCCCAGCAGGAAATGGCATTGTAAAACTAACATCTATCATGCTAATAACCTCCATAAAGTCATCTTGATTTTCGTTAGACACGAATTTAATTTTCCCTATATTTTCAGTGTTAGGTGCCCAACTTGCAATTATTCTTTTAACATAAGTGCTTAAATTTGTTGTACCAATAGATATTCCACAAAGATTTATAAATAAAACACAAATAAAAACCCAGCCAAAAATCACTTGTTTTTTCTTGCTTACCAATGGGTTATTTTTTTTAGAGTCTAATTCATTTTTATCAACTTTATTAATATCATTTGTTTTAATTTTTTTATCGCTAAAAGAATGCTCGGTTAAATTTGATTTACCTTTATCCTGCATTTTAAATTCACAAGAAACATTTTCCACATTATTATACATATTAAAATCTATGCATTTAACAATTTAATTATACCCTAAAATCCAATTTGTTTTAATTCATTTGCATAAGCCACTATTTGAATTTTATATTTCCCACTATTATCAACTAAAATATCAACTTCTGGTTTACTAATAAGCATCATAAATTCCCCTAATAAGTTGGCAATTTCTGTGCTTAATATTTTTGAATATCTATTAGGATTTGAAAGTTTATCTATAATTAAAACTGAATTTAACCTATCTTCTAATTTATTTTTAAACTCCATAATTTTCCCCTTTAAGCATTCTTTTTTAGTTTACATTTAATAGAGCCAATCAACCCTTTATATTTACTAACATAATCTAACCTTTCGTGTTTATTATAATGAATATTTTTTGCTAAAATATCAAATGCAAATTTACAATATTCACCACATTCATAGATGCTTTTAATATTACTTAAAACATTGATTTCATCAATTTCAGGTAAAACCCCTAATAAATTAATATTTAGTGCCTTTGAAATGTAATTTTCGTCTAGCATTTTCCCTGTTGCCACCAAATCGCCCCTAAGCCTATTAATAATTAACCCCAAGTTTTTAAATCCGCCACTTATTACAATTTGCTTAACTTTACTAGCATCTCTAAGACTAGAAATATTAGAAGTTGCAACAATTATAACCTCATCTGCAACACTAAGTGCTATTTCAAAGCCTTTGCCAAGTCCTGCAGGACTATCAAGTAAGCAATAGTCAAACACTTGCGATAATTTATTTATTATTTGCACAATTTGTTCTTTATCTGCAATTTGTTCGTTGCTTATTTTTCCAGATGGCAAATAAAATAGATTTTCTTTTAACCTATCGGGAATTAAAGCTTGTTTTAATCTACATTTACCCGATACACAATCTGCAAGATCATAAATTACCTTATCTTCAAGATTTAAAACGAGGTCTAAATTATTTAAGCCAAAATCTAAATCTATCATGCAAACACTTGCACCTAAATGAGAAAGTGCAATTCCCAATCCTGCGGTAATTGATGTTTTCCCAACTCCACCTTTGCCACTTGTTATAACAATCTTTCTTCCCATAAAAACTCCTTATTATTAAGTTTAAATTAAATCTTGCATTTCACAAAAGCAAAAAAAAAGACATAATGACTAATTATGTCTTTCCTAGTAATTTAATTAAAATTAATAATAATCACATATTAATTAAAACTTTCTTTAAAAGCTCACCATTTTCAAGCAACTCCGCAGCTCCCAAAACATCAAGGTCATCAGCATCATCACTGCCAACAACCGAAATGTTAAGCTTTGTTTTAAAATATTTTTCAAGACCAATAATTTTGCTATCTCCACCAACAAATACAATACCTTTTCTAGTTACATCTGCAACAACATCAGGTGGACAAATTGCAAGCACGCTGGAAATCGATTCTGCTATTTTAGAATAATAGTGTTCAACAGCAGGATAAATATCCACAGCAGTTATAACAATACTTTTGCTTTCTTTACTCACACTATCTTGTCCAGTAATCTCTATTTCATTAGTATCATTAATATAAAGACTACCTATCTCTTTTTTTATTTTTTCAGCGGTATTATCTCCAATAATCAAATTAAACTTTGCTAAAATTTGTTGCTCAATGGCTTTATCAATGTTAGTGCCACCCATTCCAACATTCACACCATTAATTAACATATTTTGTCCCACAACAGCAATATCAGTGCAACCGCCACCAATGCCAACAATCATAGATGCTGTGGTTTGAGATATGTCAATTCCCTTTCCAACAGCCGAACAGATTATTGAAGGAACTAAAATTACATTACTAATTCCAGCACTATAACAAACTTTTTCAAAAGCAACTTTTTCAGCCAAGGTTATTCCAAGAGGCACACACACCAGAGCTTTTATTGTTGGTTTAAATAATTTTTTAGGACAAACTTTTGCAATAAATGCTTTAAGCATTTCACTTGCAAGTTCACTATTTGTTATAACCCCTTCATAAATTGGAGCAACAACGCTCGTAACATTATCAGCGCCAGTTCTGCCTTGAAGCCTTTTTGCATCAAACCCAACAGCACAAACTTCTTTACCTTTAACTGAACCTGTTATTGCAACTAAACTAGGTTCTTTAAGTAAAAATCCTTCACTTTCTTTATAAATTGTAGTTGTACTTGAACCAAGTTTTATAGCAAGCATAATAGTCCCCATAATAATTCCCCTTTTTGTTTTAATTATTATACAACAAAATAAATTCTCAATGCAAATAATTACATTATTATTAACAAATAAAAAATACAGACAAATGCCTGTATTTTTCAATATTTTATAAAATTTCTATTTTCTTTCCAAAATTCTTTTCAAAGTCTTTGGCACATTCGCTTGCCTTTTCAATCTCATAACTATTATCGCCAACTGCTATAGTCTTCATTATAACCGAATCACCCAAAATATCACAATTAATATCCACTATCACGCTGTTTTTTGTTCGGTCAAAAGCTTCGGCAAGCCTAATTATTATTCCTAATTTTTTAACCGCATTAATATCTTCTTCATTTATTAAATCTCTGTATTTAATAAACTCGCTCATTGCAATATCACCACCGCAATGTAAAGAGATTGCAAAACCTGCAAGTAAAAGTTCTCTGTGAGTTGCTCCATAAATATCTGCACCTAAAATTACAGAGAAACCATTCTTTGCATGATTTAAGTAACTTATTCTTGCTCCACAATCATGCAAATAAGAGGCTAATCTTAAAATTTTAGTATAATTTCTAGGTAATTTATGTAATACCCTTAATTGTTTAAATAAAAGCATAGATAAATTATAAACCTGCTCATTATGTTTATAGTTTTCACTATCAAAATAACTAGATTGCCCCACCATGCTATAACCAAGCACATCACTTATTGGTTTATCTTGCGTTATAGTTATAACTTGTTGGAATAAAATTCCTTCAATTAATCCACGAGTGCTTACCACAACATTTTCTTTTTTCAGTTTTTTAGCAACGCAAGAGTTTATTAGTATTGCAGCCACAAATGCATCGGCTCTTGCTTCGCTAACTCCTTTAATCTTCTTGTTTTTATCTAGTTCAACGCCTTTTATTTGTTCTAAAACTTTGTCACAATCGGCTAAACTCATAACATAATTATCAACAATATCTAATGGATATTTCTTTAATCTTTTAACCATTCTTGAAAGGTCTTCATAATAAACCCCATTGCCAACAAAAGCGTAATCTTCTTCAACATTATTTAAAAAGTCTATTTCATTTAAACTTTTATTCACGTAATCTATCATATTTTCAAGATTACCATGTTTATTGCTTTCATCTAATGGGAACATGTCCGCAAGAGAATAAGAACCAAAAGGCAATGTTGCTTGATTTAAAATCATTCTTCTGTTATAGCAAATAATATGAATTGATTCTGGTGTTATGTGACAAATAACACCTTTTGGTAAATCAAAAGTATTAATAATTCCACTATAAATTGCTTGATTTTGCTCTTCGTAAGGCATAACCGTAAATCTAAAACCGCAAGTGTTAAACACTTCTTCAAAAAAACTATAAATATTTTTTGGTTTTTTATTTCCAACAAATGTAGATACAGCAATTGCACGACTAACCTGATGCATTTCACAAATTTTTCTAAAATTCTTTAACACCTTTATCGATGCATCTATTTGGCTTTTCTTCAAAAACATATCTGCATCTGGTGCAATATCTAATTTAATATCTTCTTTTTCAACATCGCTAACAACAAAGTAATTATTATTAACAACCGATGCAATAACAAGTTTTGCACTATAAGTTTCCACTAATACAACGGCTATTTTTTCCAATTTTTTATTCTCCTTATGCTTTTAATTAAAATTATTATAACACATTAAAAGATTTTTGTATAGATTATTTTTTAATCAAATTTTAAAAGTTTTATAACCTAGAAATACAATGATTAGGGCACACTCTTACGCATTTATAACAATGAATGCACTTTTCTTCATCTATAACAGGAACACCATTTTGCATCGAAATTGCACCCGTTGGACATATTTCAACACAATGCAAGCAATGCACACATCCCACCTTGCAGTCAAAATTTTCTCCCGCTTTTTCTTCTTTGTTATTGCATGCAATAACTACCCTTTGTGTGTATGGAATTAATGTTATTAAGTTATTTGGGCAAGTCATAACACAATTACCACACCCCACACAAAGTTCAGGATCAATAAATGCCACACCCTTTTCATTAATAGATATCGCACTAAATGGACATGCTTTCACGCAATCTCCACACCCAAGGCAAGCATATTCACAGGTTTTAACTCCGCTGTGTATTTTGTTTTGACTGTAACAAGACTCACTTCCTTCATAAACATATTTATTAGGGCAATCTTTCCCACCTTTGCACTTAACCAATGCAATTTGCTTAACATTAGCAAGTGCATCACCCCTAAATGTGCTATCTATTTTCGCCTTATTTTCAAACTTTACTAATGGGCAATCTTCTGCCTTAGCCTTACCTGCCACAATGTCTTGTGCAAGCCATTTGCAATATTCTCTACCACATGCTCCACAATTAACATTTGGTAACAATTTTGTTACCATATCCACCGCCGAATTACTTGGCTTTTTCCTTTTAACAATAACAGAAATTACAAGAACCGTTAAAAATATGGCAATTGCAAGTGATATAGTTATAACAATAATTTTCCAAATTTCCATTTAAATCTCCTCTTAAAGTAAAAAGCCAAAAGTTAAAAATGTTAGCCCAATAATAGAAAGCATAATTAAAAGCAATGGCAAACCTTTCATGTAAATTGGGGCATAACTTCCATTTAATTTATAATAAGCCCCATAAACAAAAAAGTTAATAAAGGTAAACCCTAGTGCTTGAAACAATAAAGTAAACACATAATTAGATAATGCTTGATCTGCTATTGTATAAATCAAAACACCTAAAATTGAAACAAACATTAAAAGAAATGTATAACTTTTTTCATAAACATAAAATGCCTCTTTATTAACCGCTTTTATAAAATAATGCGCCACAAAGCTAAATATGCCAACTAAAAGAACCATAAGCATTAAAGATAAAAACTGTGCATCATAAGGCAACAATAAATAGTTATATATGAAGAAATAACTTATTCCACTTAAAAATAAAATGGATGCAAACACCCCACACATAATTGCAGTATAGGCAAAACTTCTTTTATAAGCCATAAGACAAGGCACAGCAAAGCCAGTCCCAACACACACATTGGCAGTAAAGGTGGCGGTAATAAAAATGTATAAAACATTACTCATCTTTCTTATCTCCTTGCTTATTTTTTAAAATATTATTATCGAGCAATGTTTCATCATAAAGTTCATCTACACCAAAGTTTTTTACTTCACTTTCATTAACTAAATTTACTCTTGCTTCATTTCTTGAAACATTAATCTTCATTTTATACTTTTCAACTAGTAAATCATATTGCTGGCGTTTTTTACTTGCGTTTAGCCAATAAGCATTAATAAATGCACACATAAATGCCAAAATTAAAAGTGCTCCCGCCGTGTTTTGAAAAAATGTTAATCCTTTAAATCCTAAATTAGCATTCCAAATTGAACCATAAGCCACAATTTCCCTAATAAAGCCAAATAAGAAATACATGAAAAGGAAACTAGGCACTTGAACTAGAAGTTTGAAGAAATAATGTGTTAATTCTTTTTTTGAGTTGTAATAAATTATTTGCAAACTTAAAATGCTTGAAGAGATTAAACAATAATTTATTTTAGAACCCGCATCGGTGTAAAGCGAATTTGGAAAAGTCGAAAAAATATAATTGAGCACTGTAACTATTGCACAAGCAATCAAAATAAACACAAAAAATCTAAGGTTACGATCAACTAAATTTTCAAAAATTGAAACTATTGATATTGAAATAATATAAGTCAGCCCTACTAGAAGCCCTAAAAAAACCACTTCATTTAATGTTTTTGCCACGCTTATTAGGGGTATAATAGCAAGGGTAATTATAAAAATTGGGTTAATAGTATCTCTATTCATTACTTTCCCTCCCCAAAATAATGTGGCCTTATTATTCTATCAAATAATGGAGTAAAGCAATTTGCAATAATAAGAGCAACAACAACTCCCATTTCTCCACAAAGGTTAATTTTAATAAATATTGCCGAAAGCACTCCAAATATCATAGAATAAATAATTTGCCCTAAACTTGTGTTAGGACTTGTGGTATAATCGGTTAACATAAAGAAACTTACAAATAAAATAGAACCACTAAACAAATATGGCAAAACAAAGTCAATATTAAATTCATTTAAACACAATGCAAAAAATAAATAACTTGCAATTGCAATAATTGGCATTTTGTAATCAATAACTTTCAAAATTAAAAGATACAACGCACAAATAAGCACAGCTGTTGCACAAACAGAACCAATAGAAGCACTAACATCACCCACAAAAAAGTCAACAATATTAAATCCTTCTACTACCCCATTTGCTAAATTTTCAATTGGCGACCTTGCAAATCCAATGCCAATAGGTGTTGCAAATGATGCATAATTAGTAAACGCAATAACAATTAACACTACTGCCGCTCCTGCTGGGTTAAACATGTTGTTTGCAAATCCACCAAATACCATCTTAACCACCACAACTGCAAAAAACATTGCAATGATTGGCACATACCAAGGCGTATTAGAACCTGCAAGACAAGTATATGTTAATGCTGTAACCACACAAGAAAAATCATCTAATCCTTTTTTTTCATAAACTAAAAAATTATAAAGCAACTCAAAAATTAAAGCAGAAAGCAAACTTACTGCCAAAATTATTCCACTTTTGTAACCCGTGAATATAACTCCCACAACCACAAGCACTGTAAGCATTAAAATTTTATGCTCCATAAGCCTTGTAGCACTATTTTTGCTTTTAATAAACGGAGCAGGTCGAACAATAAGTTTTTCCATCACATTGTCCTCCCTTCACTAATAGCCGTTTTCATATCATTAATTCTTTGCGAAAGGAACCTTTTTGCTGGGCAAACAAAAGAACATGCACCGCAACCAATGCAAGCATGCACACCATATCTATCTGCCCTACCAAAATCTTTTTCAAGTGCAAAATTATCAAGCAACACAGGAGCAAGTCTTGTTGGGCAAACTTTATTACATTTCCCGCAATTAATGCAATCAATTTCAAATTGCCTATCGTTATTTTCCACAAAAGAATTTAAACTAGAAAGTGAAACAGGTAACCCAACATTAAAATCACATTGACTAACCCCACACATAACAGAACCCAATGCGAAAGTTTTAATTTCTTCTAGTTTTTTATCGCTAAACCCTAAAAACAATTCTTTTGCAGTTGTTCCATTTTTAATAAATGCTAAAACTGGTTTTTTAAAATTAGTGCCAGAAATGGTGTAAAGAACACTTGTTGTTGGTTTGTTTTCATAAACCGCATTATAGAAATTTAAACAAGTTTGAGCATTTTCAATAACCACACCATTTTCACAAACTGGATTACCTATTTTAATAGTTTTGTCCGTTAATATTTTAACCAATAAATTATCATAATCGCTTGGATAATTCCTATGAGATTTTATAAATTTAATATTACCAAGTGCAATACCTGAAGCATTCATTTGCTCTTTAATTTTAGCGGAAATGTTATCAAATTCATCAACACCCGTAAAGATAATTTCAAGTGCGCCAGAAATTTTATAAAACAGTGATGCACCAAGTGCCACTTCCTTATAATATTTTTTTGCAATAGTTGTATTGCTATAAATAAAACCATCACTATCGTAAAGTTTAACAATTAAAGTTTTTACATCTTTTATGTTCTTATTAATATATTTGCAATAACTTGGCAATCTTTGTCCCCAATTATCAAAAGAACCGCTTTCAATAAGCCTACCGAATAAATTAGAATTAGAGTGTTCAGCAATAGGTTTAAAAAACAACTGAATGTCTTTCACGCTTGGTTCAATTTCAACAATTTTACAAGAAAAACCTAACGCATTAAGCCCTTCTTTTATGCTAACCACACTCCCACTAACTGGGCTATAAATAAACCCCGAAGTATTATCACTTGGAGATGCCAAAACACTGCCAGCTTTAACAGAAGAACCCACTTCCACTAAAAGTTTACTTTCTTCACCTGCACCAAGTTTTAAAGGAACGCAAAAATTCGTAGAATTTTTTAACTCTACGATTTCTGCATTTTTTAGTGCATCTTTGCACCCTTTAATATAAACCCCGCGAAAGTTCGCAAAAGCCACAATTATTTCCCCCACTCTTAATAAAAACATTTTATCAAATAAAATAAATTGTGGCAACTAATTAAGAACAAATTTTAAATTAACCTTAAATTTTTACATTTTAATGTAAATTAATAATTTAATCATTTCTATTTTTCTTTTGTTTTTTAGATTTTACTTGGCTTATAATTGTGGTAATTACCATAAATAAACCAACTAGAACCAAAAAAACTCCAAATATTATCTGCAACACCTTTCCTTGCACACGAATTGCAACAAGCGACCCTACCGCGCTAACAATAACCGCAGGAACAAGTAACCACCAAATATCTTTAAGTTTTAATAGTTTTTTCTTATGATAAATTATTAAAACCACAACAGATAATGGAATAAACACAATAAGGTTTATACCCTGTGCAATTTGTTGTGTTACTCCCATTAAAATAGTAAGCAACGGAATTAAAAATGTTCCACCTCCCATGCCCATTCCAGCAAAAACACCGCTAACTAATCCTATTAAACTAAACCATAAAAAATCCATTAAAAAATCAACTTAACCCCCGCAATAATCATAACAACGCTAAAAATATAAACAATAACATTGTTTTTAAGTTTTGATAATAAAACTGAACCCAATAATGCTCCTAACATTGAACCAATAAACACTGGTAATGCCACACTAAAATCGAAAATACCTTTAACTAAATATACTATGCCAGACACAACACACAACGGAAGTATAACAAAAATGGCAGTTGCATGAGATTCCTTAACCTTTAAATTAAGCAAGTATTTGATGAGTGGGACAACAATTATTCCCCCGCCTGCTCCTAAAAAACCATTAACAAAACCCACAGCAAGCCCACCAATTATTAAAAAAAATATTTGCCAACCTCGTTTCATGCTGTTAGTATTGGCAAAAGTAGACAAAACTATTTAATTTTAATTGCGTTTGCTTTCTTTTTTATTTGATTTTTATATTATATTTAATTATAATATCATTATTAAACTAAAAAGGAATGCAATATGAAAACTAATAAATTAACAAAATTTACTTATTTAATAACAAATCTAATTTTAGTATGTGCCTTAATGATTGGAACTTGCTTTGGCTTTTGTTCACAAGTTATCAGCAAAATCACTGCATTTGCTGCTTATAAGTCGCAAGACTATTTAAGTGAAAGTGCACATGAAACTTACGATTTTGAAAAAAATACTGGCTGGCTAGAACAAACAAATTATAAAAATGAACCAAATCCAGATGATGAATCGGCAACTATAAATGCTTTTGCTGGTTCTGCCACTGGAATAGATTTAACAACATTTTTAGGTGTTGGTGGTTTGGGTGTGCCAACAACTAGATTTGATGATTCATTATTAACTGAACCTGCTAATGAAGTAGACTGTGATAATTATGTTCTTGCAATTCTTGCAAATAACGCACCACTAAAACAAAATAAAACAGACGATAATGGTGATAATATTTATGACGATGAAACCGACCCAGATCATACCACTCCATTGCAACAAGATATTTATTTTTATTTTAAAGCATCAAGTGCTTTAAACATGACAAAAAATAAATATTATGTTCTTTCTTTCTGGCTTTACACACAAGGCACTGCAACTGCAAGTGTAAGAATTAGTGGCGATTTAACCTACCAAACAGATGTTCTTTCAAGCACTGGCACTTGGACACAATATTACATTTTCCTTGCCACCCACACTGATAGCGACGACAATATTTACATCAATCTTCAAATGGGTAACGAAAAAAGTATCTATACTGGCGATGCTGAAACCAATCAAGTGGAAAGAATTACTGGTTATGTGCTTTTTGATAATCTTCATATAACTCAAATAAGTGAAACAGATTTTAACACTAAATCATTAGATGGCACAGAAATTACTGCTACAAATTTCACTTATAATCCAAGAGTTTATATTAACACTGATGATTTAGGTTTAGACACAAATTTCCAAAACGAATTAAGTATTTATCCTTACTTTGAAGAACAAGAAGAATTTAATAGCACAAATGCTGATTTAAAAAATTGGTATTATTATGCACCAGAAGATTTAAAAGATGAATATATTAAAAACTATACCACTGCATATAATGCAGTTCAAGATGGTAAAAATCTTTACTTCAATGCAAGCACTGTTTTAGAAAGTGAGGAATTTAAAACCACAAATAGTGAAAATGAAACAATACTTGGTGCAAGTTCATTTAATGCAAACAATAAAATTCTAAAACTAGAAAATTATAGTTCTGTTTTAAACTTAGGGCTTGTAAGCAAAGAATTTCAAGTAGACCAATTTGGGCTATACAGAGTGTCTGTTATGCTAAAAGCAAAAGACAAAAATGCAAAAGCCACAATTATGGCAATCTCTTCTATCCCAACAGGTAACGAAAGTGCCACCGAAGGCGGAACAACTTTTTCAGGTTCAAATTCAGTTTCAGCTTATGTTGAAAATAACGACATGACTAATAACTGGACAGAAGCAACAATTTACATTCGTGGTAACGCATTTAGAGATTTACAAGCAAGATTAGTAATTCTTGCAGAAACTGGTTCAACCATTTATGTAGATAATATAAAAATTGAAAAAATTACAACAACGAGTTATAACAACAATACTAGTTCAAATAAATTAGACTTATCTCCAACCAGCGTATTACAGGCAACAAATATTCCAAATGGGTTTTTTAACTTTGTAAATATTAGCAAAGTCGAAGATGGAATAACCTATCCACTAACTCCACAAAGTTGGACAATTGGTGACACTAACTACGACGAAGAAGATATTGTTTCAGGTGTTATTACAAGCAAAGACAATATTTATCAATCACAAATAAAAAATTTATTAGGTGATGTTGAAAATCCGCTACTTGGTCAAACACAACAAATCAATCTTTTAGCAATCTATGCCAAACAAAAAACCGATTTAACTGGAAGTGAAGATAAAACTCTTGAATATTATTACGAAAATTCAAGCACCTTCTCTCTTTCATCATCTAATGTTTATGCAATAACTTTTGATGTTTATACTGCAAAGAGTGCAACAAGTGGAAACTTTAAAGGAAATATAATTGCCCGATTAATTTATAACAGCACCATTATAACTGATTTTGTAACAAACTTTGAAACCGAAGGTAATGGAACATGGGAAACTTACACTATTTATGTTAGAACGGGTTCATCAAGCAAATCTTTCAAGTTAGATTTAGGTATTAGCGATGCAACAGGAACAGCATTTTTTAGAAATGTTAAATATACTGCACTTGCAGAGAAAACTGTAAACGATGAAAAAATAAGCATCGATGAACAATACAGCGAAATTTTAAGCGAAAACAACACCTGGGAAAAACAAGTAAACAATAAAATTCGTTTTGTAGACTTTTTAAGTGATAATGGAACAACACACACTACTAACACTATTGAAGATAAAAACTATTATCAAAGCCATAATTATAAGGTTGAAGATAAAAGTTCAGGTGGAACAAAAGTTAATGGCGATATGTTTATTGCAAATACAAATAACGATTTAACGCTTGGTTCAACCACCCTAACTTCAAGCCAAATTGCAAGACCAAATAGCAAAACAGACACTATTTTAGTTTTATATAACGAAAGCGAACTATATTCTCTTGCAAAACCACAAGCATCTGCTAGTCTTGCAAAATCAAGTTATTATAAACTTTCAGTTTGGGTAAAAACTAGTGATAATATTGGCGGCAACTTCAGTATAATAATGAAAAATGTAGACACAACATTTAGCAAAGTTAACACTTCAAATGTAACCGATAACAATGGATATTGCGAATATGTTGCATTTGTAAAAACTGGTAGTTCTGCTATAAGTGCTGTTGAAATTCAATTCCAACTCGGCACAAGTAGCAATAAAGTGGCAGGCTTTGCATTAATTAGCGATATTTCAATAGAAACCCTAACTGAAGAAACTTACAATTCTCAAACTAAAAATTTAACCGGCACCGAAACCAATATAGTTTTAAAAGATTATTCGGTTTCTAGTATCTCGTCAACAACCAATGAAGGCGATGAGAATGAACATCAAGCATTAATAATATTCTTTGTAACCTTCTCTTCTATATTACTTGTTGCTGCATTAGTAATTGCACTAATTGCATTTAATATTAAAAAACATGCAAAACCTGCAACAGTAGTTGGAAAAAATCAAGCAAATGTAACAACCAAGCCAACAGGTAAAAAAGACAATCCTAATAAAGATGGATTCGTTTAATAATAAATTTTAAATATTCTATCTATAATCTCTTTAAAAGCATCTTGTCTAATGTTACAAAACAAGATGTTTTTATTATTGCTTTAATATCAAATATTGGCACTATTAATAATAATTAAATCTTAATTATATTTAATTTTATTATAAAGTTAAGCTATTAAACAATTATTGTTTTTTTATAGTTTAAAATAATTTTAAATATTATTCTATAAATTTATTTAAATAGTTGACTTTATTTATTTTATTTAATAAATTATATGTAGTAAATAGTATTTAAGGAGAAGATATATGGATAATAATACTAATAATTACAACACAAATTATGATAAAAATGATAATTTGGTACGATTTATATT
The DNA here is from genome assembly GCA_902496015.1 of uncultured Eubacteriales bacterium. Classification (GTDB taxonomy): domain Bacteria; phylum Bacillota; class Clostridia; order Christensenellales; family UBA1242; genus UMGS2070. The sequence goes on along the minus strand of CABUZJ010000001.1, from coordinate 127,321 downwards.
AACATTTTTTTTGGGATGGATTGGGAGTTTTATAATTAATCATACATCATTGAAACCACAAGGTTTTACATCAAGAACTTTTGCTTATTTCTTTTTAAGCATCATTACATTTGGCATTTATGGATTAGTTGCTTCAATATGTAATTTAGCATTTAATCCTGAAAAAGAATCTAATATAGGCTATAAAAATAATAATCTATAATTTATATTAAATAATAAATTTTTACAAAAGATTTTTTGTGAAGCTTTATATAATGCAATAAAATATTTAAGTTAACGATATTAACATCTATAAAAATAAGCTAAAATATTTTAATTTCACTAAAAATGTTACCAGCTAAATGTTAACAATAAAAAAATAAGGTAAATTAGTCTATTATTTTTGAAACTAATATAAAAAGGAACTTACTACTTTTATGAAGTTCCTTTTTTTTATTGCACTAGTTCCAAAAGGGCTAACCTTAGTCAAGCAAATTTGAAACTAGTGTAATAATTAAGAGAATTAAAAATAAAAATGTTTAAATATAGCAAAATTGTAATTTTTATGTTATAATTTTTATTGAGGAAAACATATGAGCAAATATTATAGCAGTTTAGACAATTTGAGAAAAAGATATTTTGAAATTTTATCGCCGACTTTTCCTGAATGGCTTTTAGATTATATTGATACAGAAGAAATGAGTAGATTATCTGGAATTAGCATGCTCTGCGGAACAGACTACTCAAAGATATACAATTATCATTCATTTAATTCAGTACTAGAGCATAGCGTTGGTGTTGTCTTAATAGTTTGGAATTTTACGCATGACAAAAAACAAACTCTTGCAGGTCTTTTCCATGATATAGCAACTCCAACATTTAAGCATTGTATTGATTTTATGAATGGTGATTCCGAAAACCAAGAATCAACAGAAGAAAGAACCGAAAAAATAATTAGAGATTCAAAAAGAATTATGTGTTTATTAAATCGTGATAATATTAAAGTTGAAGAAATCTGCAATTACCACATGTATCCAATTGCTGACAACGATACCCCTAAATTAAGTGCTGATAGATTTGAATATACTCTCTCAAATGGGTTGTTTTTATATAGTGCATGGGATTTAAATGAAATTTCAAGGTTTTATAATGATATTTCTGTATTAAAAAATGAAGATGGTGTTGAGGAGCTAGGATTTAATACAAAAGAAATTTGTAAAGATTTTTTACATGCGATTTTACCAATTTTTGCAAATTATGATAGTAATGAGAACAGAACGGTTATGCAATTTTTTGCTGATATTGTAAAAAGTATGATTGTTAAAGGTCTTATTAGTGTTGATGATTTGTATAATATGTCAGAAGAAGATGTTTGCAATTTAATTTTAAATTGTGATGATGAATATCTAAAACAAAGTTTTATAAGATTTAAAAACGCAACAAATATTTATGCAGGAAATAGACCTGTAAACAATAGATATTGCATAAGCGTAAAAGCTAAAAAAAGATACATTGTACCCCTTGTTAAAACCAATGGAAAAGTTGCAAGAATAAATGATGTAGATGATTCTTGTAAAGAAGCAGTTGAGCAGTATAAAAATTTAAAACGCTCTAAATATACAGGTTTTGATTTCAAATTCGAGCCATATTCATTTGAAAACACAATAAAAAATGAATTATCTTAAATTAAAAAAACTAAATCTACTTGATTTAGTTTTTTCACTAATTTCAAAAGTTAATAATTTTAGTCTATAATTATGAAACTAATTCAAAAAGGAGTTCTACTCTAAAAAGTATAACTCCTTTCCTTGTTTATTCTGCTAGTTTCAAATATTACTAACCTTGCCTTATAATTTTTTTATGTAGCAAGTTTTCTTTCTAATAAGTTCCCTTTCGAACATATCCAATGATGCGATTGCAGGAATATTAGTTTCAAGTTGCAAACCAGTGTCAGCATAAATTATTCCATTTTCTCGCATTCTTTTATGCATTTTATTTATAATAACAGCTGTTACACCCTGTTTTTGATATTCAGGTTTTACTGCAATTAAACCAAGTTCCACAACTTTAGGATGCTTTATTGCATGAAGTAACCTAATCCACCCAAAAGGTAAATATCTTCCTTTGCTTTTATTCATTGCTTTTGCAAGTGATGGATATCCCAATCCAAATCCAATAAGCTCATCTTTCTTATTAAAGATTAAACTTATGTAATCAGGGTCTAAAACTATATTAAATAAACCAATTGTTTGTTCAATCAATTTATCAGTAAATGGTATAGTGCCATAAATATTTTCATAACATTCATCTAAAAGTTTAAAAAATTCTTTGCCATATTTTTCAATAATTTCTTTTTTATTTTTAAATTGCTTTTCATGAAAACCATAACGCTTTTCAACCATGTTTGCAACTCTTGAAGCTCTTTCATTTTCTTCTTTTGGAACAGGGATTCGCCATTCAACCCATTTACAATCTGGAACATAACCATTATCTTCCACTAATTTTTGATAATACGGAGCATTATAAGAACCTTGAAAAGTTCCCATAACATCAAAACCTTTGGTCATCAATCCTTCACGCTCTAAATCATCAAATCCAAGGGGTCCATGAATATATTCCATACCCTTTCCCCTTGCCCAATTTTCTGCGGTTTCAAGTAATGCTTTTGCAACTTCTGGGTCATTAATTGTATCAAATCTCGAAAACCTAGCATATTTTGTTTTATTCTTCTTATTAAATGCGTGGCAAATTAGCCCAGCAATTCGCCCTACCACTTTCCCATCTTTTTTTGCTAAAAAATATTCTGCGTCACAATCTTCAAAAGACGCATTTTTTTTAGGGTTTGCTAAATTAAGTTCATCAATTTCAATAGGTGGAACATAATAAGGATTATCTTTATAAAGTTCGGTTGGAAATCGAACGAATTTTTTCATATCTTTTTTGTTATTTACTTTAACTATTTCTATCATATGTTTAATTGCCTCTTTTCATTTTAATTGTAAACCTTCTTGAAATAAATTGCAAGTATTTTTAAAATAACACATTTTTTAAATATGCATATTCTAGAAAGTTTATTTCGTTCTAAAACAAAACATTAAAAATATACTTAAATTAAGGAGAATGATTATGGGCAAACTCTTTAAAGCTGTTGCTTTTGTAACAATATTTTCAGTGCTAACTCGTGCACTTGGTTTTTTACTTAGAATTTATTTATCCCGAGTTTTAGGCGCAGAACTTTTAGGCAGTTACCAAGTTGCAATGAGTATTTTTGGTGTTTTCTTAACCTTAGTTGCAAGTGGTTTGCCAACAATAATATCTAGAAGCGTTGCAAATTTGCGAGCTAAAGGAGACAGTGCCAATCAATTTAAACTGGTTACTGCTGGGCTAATTGTGGCTGTAACTATAAGTGTTGTAGTTTGTTTTATAGTTTTTATATGTCCTTCAATTTTAAACATGATTTTTACTAGTTCTAGTTCAACAAGCGTTTTACTTCTATTACTTCCAGGTGTAGTAGCAAGCAGTGTTTACACAATTTTAAGAGGTGCTTTATGGGGGCAGAAGAAATTTTTCTCAATAAGCTTTGCTGAATTTTTCGAGCAAATTGTTCGCTTAATAATTTTGTTTATATTAGTTTCTCTTCCATTAAATATTGGACTAGGCGAGCGTGCTGCACTTTCTTTAAGCCTTGCTTGCATAGTTTCAGCACTGTTTGTTATAATTCTTTATTTTGCTTTTGGGGGCAAACTTGCAAACCCAAAAGGAAGTTTTGTTCCACTTCTTAAAACTAGCACTCCAATTACCGCAGTAAGAACAGTTTCAGGCATTGTATCGTCTGCCATTTCAATCATAATTCCTGCAAGACTTATGCTTTATGGCTACACAAGCAGTGAAGCATTGGCTCAATTTGGAATTATAATGGGTATGACTTTCCCATTACTCATGATACCTTCAACACTAATCTCCTCAATAGCAGTTGCTATTATTCCTGAAATTAGTGAACAAACAACTAATATTGATATAGAAGTAAAAAACACTGAAAAACTTAAAACACAAATAAATTTAAGTATAAGTCTATCAGTAATAATTTCTTGTGTTCTTCTTCCGGCATACATTGTGCTAGGGAAAGACATTGGAATATTTCTATTTTCAAATGAAACCGCAGGACACTATCTAACCATTTCGGCATTTTTAATGATTCCAATGGGAATAAGTCAAATAACCTCATCAATTTTAAATGCGATTGGCCTTGAAATAAAATCTTTAATAAACTATGCAATAAGTGCTCTATTCTTATTTATCTGTATATATTTCTTGCCAAAATATTTAGGAGTGTATGCATTAATAATTGGCATGGGCGGACTTTCAATAATAACTTCAATTTTAAATCTTTCAATGCTTCATAAACGCAAACTTTTAAATTTAAAGCTTATAAAAATCGCATTAATAATGATAGGTATGTGTATCCCTACCACCCTTTTAGGCTATCTAACCTATTCACTTATAGCAAAAATCTTACCACTATTTCTTGCATTAACACTTGGTGCAATTATTTGCATTGGCACATTAATATTATTGCTATTATGCACAAACCTTGCAAATATTCGTGGCTTTGTGTTTAAAAATAAATTTAAAAAGAAAACGCAATTAAATTAGCGCAATCTTTAAGTTTAGTATTTTGTTATTAATTTTCTAATATTAATGTTATTGGGCCATCGTTTGTTTGGGTAATTTGCATATCTGCCCCAAAAACACCGCTAACAACGGGCAAATTTGTTTTTTGTTTAAACTTCTCAACAAATTTATAATATAAAGGTTTAGCAATTTCTGGTCGCATGGCTTTTATAAACGATGGTCTAAACCCATCTTTTAAATCTCCATATAATGTAAAATTTGAAACAAGCATAAAACTTGCCCCAATTTGCTCTGGGTTCAAATTCATTTTCCCATTTTCATCTTCAAAAACTCTTAATCCTGAAATTCGCTTAATAATAAAATCTAATTTACTCTCATCATCAGTTTCACAAAAGCCAACAAAACAAACCAAGCCTTTGCCAATCTCACACTCCACTTTATTTTCAATTTTCAAAACTGCATCTTTAACTCTTTGAATAACAACTTTCATAATAATAGTTTAAAATAAAAAACTGCAGAAATCAACTTAATTAATTAAAATTATAATATATTTTCAAGTGTTATTGTAAAATCTTGTTTATAATGCTTACTAAAATCTTGTAAAGCATGCAATTCAACAATCGCTTCTTTATAATCATTTTGTTCAACATAACTTAACACTCTGCTTAAATTAATTTCAACTTCCTTCATTCCAGTATGCCAAACAATTGTCTTTAAAACTTTTGTTTTATTTCTCCATTCTTCATGTAAATTATTAATGGCAGAAATATTTTCATCAGTATTAATTCTTTCTTCATTTTTACTTAACTGCATTTCTATTATATCTAATCTATTTAATAAAAAAGTAAAACTTTTTTGAATATATAAATTTTCCCAAACACACAACCCAACTATTGCAACTATTATGACACACATAACAATCCATTTTTTTACCATCCTTCGCCCCCTTTAAAGTTAATATTAAAGGTTGCATATTGTTGCTTATACTTCCCTTGAATGAACACTTTTCCATTATTATCCATTGTTAAAATTAACACCTTTTTAATATCATTCAACCCAGCTTTTTTTAAAATTTTTGCAATAAAATCGTTATCTATGCCACAAATTGCAAGATTTTCTTTCATCAGTCTGCCATCCATAATAAGATTAACTGGCAGTGCTGCTGGTGCAGTTTTTATTTTTAAATCTCCCCTTGTAACTGGTTCTGCCGTGCTAGTTGGTATGCAACACATTTTTCCATTTGTTTCAATAATGGCATAAGCAACTTCATCAATATTAAATATTTCACAGCCTCTTAAAGATTCAATTAAGTCGTCTAATGTCATATTTAATTTTTTTAACTCTTTATAATTAATACCACTAGGGCTTATAACTATCGCAGGCCTTCCTGAAACTAAGTATCTTGCTTTCATGCTTTTTCTAGAAATAAAACATATTAAAAAATGAACAACAAGCAAAGTAAAAATAGGAATTAATCCATGCCCCAACGGCACAGCAACTTCTGCCATTGGAATACATGCTAAGTCTGCAATAATAAGTGTGATAACCAATTCAAATGGTTGCATCTCACCTATTTGCCTTTTTCCCATTAACCTTACTACAATTAAAACGAACAGATAAATTATAACTGCTCTTAATGCCATTAAACTCATAATTTAATTATTACTTTTTTTCTTTAAAATATTCTAAAATTTTTATATATTACATAAAATTATTAAGAATTGCTATTGACAAACAACTTAATCACTGATATACTACAAAGCCCTAGGAGGTAAAATTAATGCAAACATTTCAAAAAGCATCAACAATGGAATTAAATGCATATTGGAGAGAAATTAGGAAAAAAGCAATTAATAAAGAACTTAAAGCTGATGAATCTTTGCCAATTTTAAAGAGCTATGTTAATGGCGAACCACAATGGTATAATGTTGCAACTTTCACACAAACATGCACCTTAGACACCTTATTAAGAATTCATACACCTAACACAGTTTTAAAGGCAATTTATTGTTACCCTTTTGAAGATATTAAAGATAACATTGCAAAGATAAAGCAAACAATCGCAGGTTATGCTGTTAATAGACTTCATCAGTTTGATAGCAGAGACCTTGATATTTTAATTGATGATTTAAAAAATATTGAAGTAAGCTTTGAAGAAAATTTAGAAAAATAAATAAAAAGGATTAAAGAGTTTAACTTTCTTTAATCCTTTTTATTTATTGATTTAAAACTTTTTCAAGAAATTTACCAGTTATGCTTTTTTTATTTTTAGCAATTTCTTCTGGACTACCCGTTGCAATAACTTTACCACCCCGTGTTCCGCCATCTGGCCCTAGGTCAATAATATAATCTGCAACTTTAATCATATCTAAATTGTGTTCAATAACTAAAACCGTATTTCCCCCACTAACAAGTCTTTGTAAAATAGAAATCAATTTATCCACATCATAAGTATGAAGTCCTGTTGTTGGCTCGTCTAAGATATACATAGTTTTACCTGTTGCACGCTTAGATAATTCAGTAGCAAGTTTAACTCTTTGTGCTTCTCCACCCGAAAGCGTTGTCGCAGGCTGACCCAGCTTTATATATCCTAATCCAACATCATAAAGTGTTTGAATTTTATTTAGAATAGATGGTATATTTTCAAAATATTTAAGTGCATCTTCCACAGTCATTTCTAAAACATCATTTATATTTTTGCCTTTATATGTTATTTGTAAAGTATCATAATTATATCTTTTCCCATGGCATTCATCACAAGTAACATAAACATCAGGCAAAAAATGCATTTCAACTTTTAAAACGCCATCTCCACCACAGGCTTCACATCTACCGCCTTTAATGTTAAAACTAAATCTACCCGCACCATATCCTTTGGCTTTTGCTTCTGGAGTTTTTGCAAATAATTCTCTAATTTGTGTAAACACACCAGTGTAAGTTGCAGGATTACTTCTAGGCGTTCTTCCAATTGGGCTTTGGTCAATCACCACTACCTTATCTAAATTTTCTATGCCTTTTATTTCCTTATAATCCCCTTGCATTAAATTTGCTTTATTTAGTTTATTTGCAAGTGCAGGATATAGTATGTCATTAATAAGGCTACTTTTCCCAGAACCCGATACACCAGTAACGGCTGTAAATAACCCCAATGGAATTTTAACATCTACATTTTTTAAATTATGCTGTTTTGCACCAATAATTTCAAGATAGTTGTCTGTCATAGGTCTTCTTTTTTTAGGCACCGCAATTTTTCTTTTCCCACTTAAATATTGACCAGTTAAAGATTTTTCACACGCCATTATTTGTTGCGGAGTGCCTGTTGCAACAATAGTTCCCCCATGCACCCCAGCCTTAGGGCCAACATCAACAATATAATCTGCCGCCATAATCGTATCTTCATCATGCTCTACAACTATTACAGTATTACCTAAATCTCTTAAATTTGTTAGAGTTTTTATAAGCCTTTGTGTATCTCGTGAATGAAGCCCAATGCTTGGCTCATCTAAAATATAAACAACCCCAACAAGTCCACTTCCAATTTGAGTGGCAAGTCTTATTCTTTGAGCCTCCCCACCTGAAAGTGTGCCAGCACTGCGTGATAATGTTAAATAATCAAGGCCTACATCAATCAAAAATTTACATCTAGCCTTAATTTCCTTAAATATTCCTTCTCCAATTTGCTGTTGTTTTTTATTCAATGGCAAATTATTTAACCAATCATTTATTTCAACAACACTCATATCACACACCTGTGCAATATTAAGCCCATCAATTTTTACACTCAATGCTTGTTTATTCAACCTTTTGCCATGACAAGTTGGGCAAGGTTTTGAAACCATATATCTTTCAATTTCACTTTTTATAAATTCACTGTTAGTTTCTCTATATCTTCTATAAAGGTTATTTATTATTCCTTCAAAAGACCCCTTAAACTCTCCACTAAAATTATTCGTTTGATATTTAACTTGCAGTTCTTCGCCATTATTGCCATATAAAATCATGTCATAAATATCTTTTGGCAAATCTTGAATAGGAGTGTCTAGGCTAAACTTATATTTCTTTGAAAGTGCTGTTAAATACTTATAAAAATAATCACCATTAAACCAATTAATACTCATAAAGTTGCCTTCATTAAGGCTTTTAGATTTATCTTTAAAAAGTAAATTTTCATCGATTTCCATTTTATACCCTATGCCTGAACAAGTAGGACAGGCACCAAGTGGCGTGTTAAATGAAAATAATCTAGGTGTTATTTCACTAAAACTAAACCCACATTCAGGGCAAGAATGTCTTGTGCTAAATAATTCTTCTTTGCCATTGAAATCTATTATAACAATGTCTTCTGCAAGTTTTAAAGCAGTTTCAATACTTTCAGCAAGTCTAGACCTAATATTATCTTTAATAACAAGCCTATCAATTACCACAAAAATGTTATGTTTTTTCTGTTTATCCAATTTTATTTCTTGGTCTAATGTGTAAATTTCGCCGTCAACTTTCACTCTAACATAACCAAGTTTAGCAAAATTTTCAAACATTTTGCCAAATTCACCCTTACGATTTCTAATAACTGGCGCAATCACCATAATTTTAGTTCCTTCTGCATAAGAAAGCACTTTTTCAATTATGGCATCAATACTAGATGGACTAATAGGCGTTCCGCAGTTTGGACAATATGGCGTGCCAAGATGAGCAAATAATAGTCGCATATAATCGTAAATTTCAGTAACTGTTCCCACAGTTGACCTTGGATTAGAGGAAGTTGTTTTTTGGTCTATTGCAATAGCTGGGCTTAGCCCTTCAATTTTTTCAACATCAGGTTTTTGCATTTGCCCCAAAAATTGACGAGCATAAGAAGACAAACTTTCCATATATCTTCTTTGACCTTCTGCAAAAATTGTATCAAAAGCCAAACTACTTTTACCCGAACCCGAAAGACCAGTAAACACAACCAATTTATTTCTAGGAATAGTTACATCAATATTTTTTAAATTATTCTCTTTTGCTCCATAAATTTCAATACACTCTTTCATCTTTCTTCCCTTCGTTATATTTATAAATTTTTGTTACTTTAAATATTAAATTAATCTTAATCTTATTAATAATCTCAATTTAATATTTATTATTTCATTATGAGCAATTTTAATATTCATTGACTCATTATCCAAGTTAATTATAATTTTTTTGCAAAAATATTAATTTATTTATTAAAAATTGCCAAATTTTACACTTTTAACACATTTTTCGCAATTTATCAATATTATGTCTAACATAACAGTTAGTTTTTTAATATTATTTGCAATTTTTATTTTATTTAATTTAAATTATTCTATTTTTCTAATTTCTTATTTAATTTTGCAATTTCATCTCTAAGTTCAATAGCCTTTTCAAAATCTAGGTTAGCAGAAGCCACTTTCATCATTGCCTTTAAGTTTTCAATCATTTTAGGAATATTTTCCTTTTTAACTTTCTTAACTTCATCTTCAACTTTGCTTGAAATTTGAAGTGTGTTTTTAATTTCTTTAATTATTGTTTTAGGTATTATTCCATGCTTTTTATTATAAGCCATTTGAATTTCTCTTCTTCTATTTGTTTCTGTTATGGCTTTATTCATAGAATCAGTCATAATATCGGCATACATTATAACTCTACCCTCACTATTTCTTGCCGCTCTTCCAATTGTTTGAATTAAACTTCCTTCACTTCTTAAAAAACCTTCTTTATCTGCGTCTAAAATTGCCACAAGTTTAACTTCGGGCAAATCTAGTCCTTCCCTTAAAAGATTAATTCCAACAATAACATCAACTTCCCCACTTCGCAAACTGTTAATAATTTCAATTCGTTCCATGGTTTTTATCTCACTATGCAAATAAGTGCTTTTAATGCCTGCTTCATTTAAATAAGAACCCAAATTCTCTGCCATTTTTTTAGTAAGCGTAGTAACCAGAGCCCTGCCACCACTTGCTATCGTTTTATTAAGTTCACTAATTAAATCATCTATTTGTCCTTTGGTTGGTTTCACTGTAATTTCTGGATCTAGCAAACCTGTTGGCCTTATTATCTGTTCGGCAATATTATCTTGATGACTAAGTTCATAAGGTCCAGGAGTTGCAGAAACACAAATCATTTGGTCTATTTTGCTCTCAAATTCTTCAAAGGTTAATGGTCTGTTATCATAAGCAGATTTTAATCTAAATCCAAAATTAACTAGGTTATCTTTTCTTGCTCTGTCCCCATTAAACATACCCCTAATTTGTGGAATGGTTATATGGCTTTCGTCAATTAGTAAAAGCCAATCGTCTGGGAAATAATCAAATAATGTGTAAGGCGTTTGCCCTGGTTTTCTTCCATCAAAATATCTTGAATAATTTTCAATACCATTGCAATAACCCATTTCTCTTAACATTTCAATATCATAAGATACGCGTTGTTTTAATCTTTGGGCTTCGATCAATTTCCCTTTTGACTCTAGTTCAGCAACTTCGTTTCCCATATCTTTTTCAATTTCACTTAGTGCACCTTCAAGTTTGTCACTTCCCACAACATAGTGGCTTGCAGGATAAATTGCAATGTGACTAAGTATATTTATAGGTTTACCTGTTAAAGCATCAACTTCACTTATTTTTTCAATCTCATCACCAAAAAACTCAACTCTAATACAATGTTCACTTTGATTTGCTGGAAAAATATCTAACACATCGCCATTTGCCCTAAAAGTTCCCCTAGTAAATTCTATATCATTTCTTTTATATTGATTATCAACAAGTCTTGATATAACTTCATCTCTGCTTATTTGCATATTTGGTCTTAAAGATATTGCCATTTTATGATACTCACTTGGTTCACCCAATCCATAAATACAAGAAACCGAAGCAACAATTATAACATCTTTGCGTTCAAACAATGAGCAAGTTGCCGAATGTCTTAACTTATCTATTTCATCATTTACCTGAGTTTCTTTTTCAATGTAAGTATCACTGCTAACAATATAAGCTTCGGGCTGGTAAAAATCATAATAACTAACAAAGTAATTAACACTATTATTAGGAAAATATTCTCTAAACTCGTTGCAAAGTTGTGCCGCTAATGTTTTGTTATGTGCAATAACTAAGGTAGGTCGGTTTACCTTTTCAATAATATTAGCCATAGTAAATGTTTTACCACTTCCAGTAACACCCAATAAAACCTGAGTTCTTAGTCCATCTTCTATTCCTCGAACTAAACTTTTTATTGCCTGTGGTTGATCACCTGTTGGCTTATGTTTAGAAACTAATTCAAACCTTTGTTCATCTTTTTTCATATTGGTTATTATATCTCTTTTTACACCTTTTTGCAACATATTATTAAAAATTTCCACATAATTAGAATTTAAATAATTAAATGCATTAATTCTATTATTCCCTTAGCATATTTTCAATATTCTTTGAAAACAAAAAACTTTACTATTGAAAGTAAAGTTTTTTATTTTTTTTAATAATTTTTAAACTTTTTGTAAAATAATTAATATATTCCAATAATTATCTAATATCTTTTCAAGCTGTGACTTATCGCCTTATTTCTTGCCATTCAAAATATTTTAATATAATATTACGCTTCATTATATTATAATTAATTAACTCAATAAAAAGCATAATTGTGCTTTTTATTTTTCCATTTCACTTAACATATCCAATAAGTTATTATTATCTTCTATTTTTTCTTCACTTTTATCAGAACTCAAATCATGTCCAATGCTTAAAACTTTTATTAATAAATCTCTAAGGCAATTATCATCAGCAAGGTCCAAAAAAGTTTTATTTGTCGTGTTTACAATTTTTAATTGTTTTGCATTATATAATAAAGTTTTCATTAATACATTTTCAAGTTTTTTATTAGCAGCATCGTGTAAAAATGTATTACCTTTTCTATTTTGAATTTCTGCTAACTCTGGATTTATTTCTAATGCTTCTATTAATACATTTTCAAGTTTATTATTAGCAGCATCGTGTAAAAATGTATTACCTTTTCTATTTTGTATTTTTGCTAATTCTGGATTTATTTTTAATGCTTCTATTAATACTTTTTTAAGACCAGTATCAGCTGCATTATGTAAAAATGTATCACCTTTCGTATTTTGAATTTTTGCTAACTCTGGATTTATTTTTAATGCTTCTGTTAATACTTTTTCAAGGCCAATATTAGCAGCATCATGTAAAAATGTATCACCTTCCCTATTTTGAATTTTTGCTAACTCCAAGTTTCTTCCTAATGCTTCTACTAATACATTTTCAAGGCCAATATTAGCAGCATCATGTAAAAATGTATCACCTTCCCTATTTTGAATTTTTGCTAACTCCAAGTTTCTTCTTAATGCTTCTACTAATACATTTTCTAGTTTATTATCGGCAGCAACATGTAAAAAAGTGTTTTTGTCATGGTTATTTTTTATTTTTGCCAGATCAATGTCTATTTCTAAAGCTTTTATTAATACACTTTCAATCCCACTTTTTGCAATATAATGAAAATAAGTATCTCCATATTCGCCTTGTTTTTTAACTAACTCAATATAATTCTCAACAAGAAAACTAACAAATTCTTCATATTTGTGACTTATACTTATATCAATTATATTTAAAGAGATATATCTAGGACTTTCTGATTTTAACTCAAGAAGTAAACTATTATCTTTATTCTTAAAGTATTCTATTAAAATTTGTTCAATATCTTTTTTATTTACTCCGTTTCTTTCTAATCTCTCTACTTTTTCAAGAATTCTATCAACAATATTCATAACATCTTTGCCTCCTGTTTATAGTTTAACACATAAATTTATATTTGTAAATATGCAAATTTTTAATTTAATATAAACAAAACCACATAGTAAATGTGGTTTTATAACTTATTAATTATTAATCTCTTCTTAATGCGTCAATCGGTTGTAATTTAGAAGCTTTAATTGCAGGATACATTCCAAATATAACACCTATTACTAAACAGAACCCAAGGCTTAGCCCAATAACCCAAAGTGGCATAATTAAAGTAATTCCAATATAATTTCCAATAATAAGCGAACCAATAAACGATAAAGCTAAACCAATTAATCCACCAAGAACACTAACTATTAGTGCTTCAACTAAAAATTGAGTTAATATGCTAGAAGTTTTTGCACCAATTGCTTTTCTAATTCCTATTTCTCTTGTGCGTTCGCTAACAGCAACAAGCATAATATTCATAATGCCAATTCCGCCAACTACAAGTGAAATACTTGCAATAACAGTAAGCATAATTGTTAATATATTCATAGCCTCATCAACAATAGTAGCCACACTATCCATTGAAATTGGCATTATGTCTGTCATAATAGTGTATCCTTTTTGCATAAATGCCATCATAATTTTAATGTTACCAGAAGCCACCTCATCTTCATTTTCATATCTTAAATATGCACCATTAATTATTACATCTTTAACATCTGTAATACTAGCATCATTGGTTAAAACTGAAAGATTTTCATTGTCAATAACCATGTAAACAATGCCTTTTGCTCCCCTTTCCATAACTTCACCAAGTGCAGCAAATTCTTCACCCATAGAATCAAGGCTACCTTTCATATCACTTGAACTTGATGATGTTGTTGAGAATGCACTGTTATCTTCTTTCGCCACTCCCACAATTATATATTCAATTTGGCTATCAGTATTAAAATAATCAGCAATTTCAACCAAATTAACTGACTGTTGTTCTTCTGGTGTCATAACTGTCATTAATCCATTTTTAATGATGGATAACAAACTATCATCACTAAAAAACGCATTTGGTTCAACATAGGCAATTAATGTATTATCTATGTAGTTTACACTTAAATCGAAATCGGCAAGCGAATTGCTACTATAAGACATTGTTTGCTCACCTGTGCCAAGTGGCATAGTTAAAATATTATTTATTGTTTCGTAAAAAACTTCGGCTCTTTGTTCATCTGTTGCAGGAACACTAATTTTAATTAATTGTTTTCCACCTAAATTCACTTTTTGCCCTATAACATTTTCATTTGCAACATTTTTTCCAAACCAAGTATCAATAAATTCTCTATCAACTACAATTTGATTTGCTTCTTCTAACCAATTTCCTTCTAATGTTAAATTCCTAATATCTTTATAATTTTTATCTACACCATAAATCGTGGCTTGTGTTGCAACAGGACGCTTATAGTATTGTGCATTCCCCACAGGCACCTTAACTGCCCCAGAATTAACATCACTAGTGTTCTTTAACACCACACTATATTCAAATTTACCAATATTTTCACCTTCTTTAATTGGCATTATAGTATCATTAAAAAACTCAACAGTAGTTGGCTTTTGAACCAATATCATACTTAATTTACTTTCCTTTTTTAAAGAGTTGATAATTGTTCCAGTTGCACCATCTGTAACCGTGGTTAAAAGTGCAATGGTAAGCACGCCAATAATAACGCCAAGCATAGTGAGAAAAGTTCGCATTTTGCTAGCCCATAAACTTTTAAAAGCCATTTTAAAAGCATTGCCCAAATTCATTACACTTCCTCCTTTTTAACCTTTCTATCTAAATCATTTTCTTTATTATAGTCTTCAATTATTTTTCCATCATGAATTCTTATAATTCTTTTAGCATGATTAGCAACATCACTATTATGTGTTATAAGAATTATTGTAGTGCCTTTCTTATTAAGGTCATTTAGAATTTGTATAACCTCTTCTCCGGTTTTACTATCAAGATTTCCAGTTGGTTCATCTGCAAGTATTACACTGGGTTGGGTTGCAAGTGCTCTTGCAATAGCAACTCTTTGCTGTTGCCCACCAGAAAGTTCAGTTGGCTTATGTTTTTGTCTTTCTGCCATTGCCACTTGTTCTAACGACTTTTCTGCTAATTCATGTCTTTCTCGTTTTTTTAGCCCCTGATAAATAAGTGGCAATTCAACATTTTCATAAGCCGAAAGTTTATGAAGTAAATTAAACCCCTGAAAAATAAACCCAAATTTTTTATTTCTTAAATATGCCAACTGATTTTCTTTAAATTTGCTAATTTCCACGCCATCAACATAGTATTCACCTTCTGTTGCAATATCAAGACAACCAATAATATTCATAAGCGTAGACTTTCCCGAACCACTAGGCCCAATAATTGCAACAAACTCACCATCATTTATTTTAAGCGAAATATCATCTAATGCTTTTACAACATTTCCTTCTCCCATTTTATAATATTTTTTAATGTGTTTCAGTTCAATCATCACTCTCTCCCATAAATTAGAAATCTAATAAATATTATCACAATAAATGCAAATTACCAACCTTTTTACGCTTATGTTATTATTTTATATAACTAATAAAAGTTACTAAAATAATTGACAAATCATTTTTCATTTGATAATATATGCATAAATTCAAATAGTTGCAACGACCTAGTTAGATTAAATTTTTTAATCTTTGGCACCTAGCGAGCAACAAAAGTGAAAGAGTGGCAAGCAGTGTTTATTGCTTGCAATAAGGGTGGAACCGCGAAGTCTATTCGTCCCTTAATTTAGGGGGCTAATAGGCTTTTTTTATGAAAAAGGAGATAAAAATGGTAAAAGATTATTTAACACTAGAAAAATTAGCAAATCATTGTAAAACAACAGGATTTATTTTCCCAGGAAGCGATATTTATGATGGTCTTGCAAACACTTGGGATTACGGTCCTTTGGGAGTTGAACTTAAAAATAACATTAAAAAATTATGGTGGAAAAGATTTGTTCAAGAAAACGATAATTCATTTGGCATAGATGCCGATATTCTTATGAACCCAAGAGTGTGGGATGCAAGCGGTCACACTGCTTCTTTTACTGACCCAAAAATGGACTGTAAAAATTGTAAAACTCGCCATCGTGCAGATAATTTAATTGAAGATTATAACAAAAAACACAACATTAATATGTCTGTAGATACTCTTTCTCAGGCACAAATGGAACAATATATAAAAGAACATAATATAAAATGTCCGGTATGTGGGAAAAGTGATTTTACTGAAATTAAAAATTTTAACTTAATGTTTTCAACAAAACGAGGTGTAACCGAGAACAGTCAAGACATTATTTATTTACGCCCTGAAACAGCCCAAGGTGAATTTGTTAACTTTTTAAATGTTGCTCGCACCACAAGAGCAAAAATCCCATTTGGAATTGCCCAAATTGGTAAAGCATTTAGAAATGAAATCACACCTGGTAACTTTATTTTTAGAACGATTGAATTTGAGCAAATGGAACATCAAATGTTTTGTCATGAAAATCAAGCAAGCCAAATTTATCAAGAATATAAACAAAAAGCAATGCAATTTTTACTAGACTTAGGTTTTGACAAAACTGATTTGCGATTTCATGACCACGAAAAACTTGCACATTATGCAAAAGAAGCTTGTGATATTCAATATAACTATCCTATTGGTTGGAATGAACTAAATGGCATTCATAACCGCACTAATTATGACTTATCTAGGCACCAAGAATTTAGTGGAAAAAGCATGCTTTACACCGATCCTAAAACTAACGAAAAGTTTATTCCTCATGATATAGAATATTCAATCGGTTGTGATAGACTAATGCTTGCAGTGCTTTGCAATGCTTACACAGAACAAAGTCTTGAAGGTGGCGACACTCGAATTGTTATGAAACTTATTCCTGCACTAGCACCTTATAAAGTTGCTGTGCTTCCATTGCAAAAAGATTTAAGTGAAAAGGCAAAAGAAATCTATAAAAACCTTAAAACTGAATTTATGTGCACCTATGATGAAGCAGGTTCTATTGGAAAAAGATACAGAAGACAAGACCAAATAGGAACTCCGTTTTGCATAACAATAGACTTCGAAACACTTGATAACAACACCGTGACATTAAGAAATAGGGACACAATGGACCAAATACGATTAAATGTTAATGAAATTAAAAATTACATTTCAAATCAAATTAAATTTTAAAATATAGAATTTATTATTCAAAAAAATATATTTTATTGTGTTTATAAAATTTCATTATAACTAAATACATAAAAAACCACCAAATATGGTGGTTTTTTTAAATGCTTGCAAGTGTTTTATTATAATTATCTAAAAGAACTTCAATATCACTAACTAGTGCTTGAACCAAAACATCATCTTTCATGGCCTGTGCTAAATATTTATTTGTAGTTTTAATTTTTATTATTTGATTAAGACTTTTTAATTTTTCAAATCCATTCACACTTTCAGGGTCTTCAATCATATCTATATTGTTGTTTATCAATTCTTGCACAGAAAGCCCATTTAATTCAGTATTATAAATTTCTACTAAGGCTTTATCTTTAGCGGTTTGGTCTAGTGTTTCGTCTGTCATAATACAGTCAATATATGTCCCAAATTCCCATGCATAAACATTAGAATTATTTGCTAACTCTTCTAGTGCTATTATATGCGCTTTTTCTAATCTTTCTGTTTTATATAATGCATTAACATATTGACTTCTTAAAAAACTATCATAATCGCAAACATAAACATAATAATTTTTATCAATATTTTGTGTGTTTCGCTCATTTATTAAATTACAAAACTCAGCATAACTCCCCTTATTTCTCATTATGTTAATATATTTAATAATATGTTCATAGTCTTCAATTTCAATATTTGCTTCAAGCACATTATAAAGGTCTTCAATTTTTTCGCTTCTTGCATAAACTCGTTCATACATATAAACCTTTGCACTTTGTAAATTCAATTTATCATAAAATCCAATCATTGCACTAGGTGCCAACACACTTAAAGTCGAAAGAATAAAAAATAGCCCCACCATTATAAAATATAGTGTTAAACCCATTGTTTTAAAAATAACCTTAACAGTATTTTCCATTTTGTTAATCTCCAAGTGTGCTAAGTTTCTTCACTCGTTCTTCATGCCTACCACCTTCAAAAGTGGTATCAAAAAATGTAGATATTATATTAAATATTTCATCATCATTAAGCATAAAGTTCACATTACCATCATCATAGCCAGCAGGCAAACACAAACAGTTAGCATTTTCATGTCTTCTTGCAAAATATGCAATTTCACTGCTTGTAGCACAAATAGCCCTTAAAAAACTAAATCTATTTGCAACCATTGTAACCCCAACGCCTGTTCCGCAAATTAAAATCACACAATCAAACCTTGTATTCTTTTCAAACATATTTGCTGTTTTTATCGTTGCATCAACATAATCAAGGCCATCAGTTTGTGCAAAAACCACATCATATTTTTTTGCTTCAAGCCACTTTTTAACAGTATTTGCAAGCATTTTCCCCCTTGGGTCGTAACCAATTAATATTTTTCTAAACATTTATAACCCCTTTTTTGCTTAGTTTTTTAATTAATAACAAGCAATTATTATAAATATCACTTGCTGTTTGCCTATAAACATTTAAGTCCCCACCATAAGGGTCTAAAATATCTTTCCCATTAGTGTATTCTGCAAAAGTATAAAGTTTATTAAAGCAATCATATTTTAATGAAACTGCAATTTTGTGTTGCATTGTCATTGTTAAAATCAAATCTGCTTCTTCAACCATTTTATTTGTAATTTGTTTTGGTTTAAATCTAAACTTAATGCCTAGTTCTTTTAATATTTTTTTGCTATTATCGGCAATTTTTGAAACACTAGTAACAGAAATGCCACAACTTTTAACTATAACATTTTTAATATTAAGTTCTTTTAATAAATGTTTAGTTAAATATTCAGCAAGTGGACTTCGGCAAGTGTTTTCTGTGCAAACAAAAAGAACATTAAACATAGTTTTACCTCTGCTTAATGTTAGCATAATTCTAAATCACAAGTCAACAAATATTTTTGTTATCTTTCTCTATCTAAGTCAATCCCTGTTCTTCTTCTTTTAGCAATTTCAAGAGCAGTTTGCAGTTCTTCAATTTCCTGCCTTAAACAATCAATGTCTTCCTGTTGCTTTCTCACTTTGAATTTAAGTTTATCATTTTCTTCTTGCAAAATTTCAATAAATTGTTTTTTATTTTTTTCGGTCATAACAACTCCTTAATTTTATTCTATCCTAAAATTAAGAAATTTAATCAACAACCTAGTTATTTTTATCACCTAAATTTTCATTTGGAATCATTATATTTAATCCTTCAGGAGTTAGTAAAAAAATATTTCCCGAAACCCTTTGAGTACTTCCATTTAAAGCATAAACCGCCCCACTAACAAAGTCTAACATTCTTTGTGCTTCATCATCACTAATTCCATCAAGATTTAAAATTGCACTTTCTCCTTGTTTTAAATAATCTACCAATTTTTGAACTTCTTGATAGTTTTTAGGATAAAAGAAAACAACATTTTTAGTGCCATATCCGCCCATGTTTTGTTGCCCTAAATAAGTCGATGAATTCATGTCATATCTGCCAGAAGTGTTAAATTGGTCTGGGTTAGATGCATAGGTGTTTCTATTATTGCTATCCATTTCAATCTCCACCTCTTCTTTTTTTCTTTTGCGTTTCTTTTCTTTTCGCTCGCGAGTATCAGGTGAAGTGTCTTTTTGGTCTTCACCTTCGCCTTCAAAACCCATTCCTTTCATTAGCCAATTAAAAAGTCCCACAAAGTTTCTCCAATCTACAATATTCTAATTTTATTTTAACACAATTTTAAATTATTACAAATTATTTTTCATCATTTTTATTAATTTATAAATATTTACAAAATTTTAACATAAATTCAAATACCCCGCAAGTTGATTATATTTATCTATAATCTCAAAACATAATAGTTTTAATTTATAACTACGCTCAGTTGAAGTTTTAGTTTGCGACAAATATTCTTTAACACTAGTCAATAAACTGTCTAAATTAATAGAAACAGGAGAATTTATATTATCAAATTTTCCACAAACATCTACAATTTTTTCATAGTAAACAAAAACTTTACTAAATACTTCTGCTTCGCTTAGATTATTTTTATCACATTCAATGGCCAAATCATAAAAAGCATTAAAACAGTCTTCATATAAATGAACAGCCGAAATCAAGTATTCGTCATTTTTTATTAATTTTTGTGCTTTATTTGTTAATTTTTGCGTATTTTTTGTAATCACACCCCCATCTGGATATGCTGCTTTATTTTGGTCTATAACAATTTTTGCATCTTCCATTTTATCGTAAAGAAAAGCGCAAACATAGAATTTATTATTTTCTTCAAACACAAATCCTGCCCCACCAGCAGATTTTTGACTATCTGCCAAACTTTTCGCTCTGTTTAGTGAACTTTCTATATTTGTATAATAGTAGTAAAATGTTTTCCCTGAAATAAATTCATAACTTTTAGATTTAATTGAACCAGCAATAACAATGCCTATAATAACAACAAATATAAAAACAATAATCAAAACTAATCCTAGATAATTTCTAAGATTAAAGCATTTATTACTTTTATGTTTTGTCACACTTTGTTGCAAAATCTAATATCTCCGTTTTAAAATAATATAGTAGATTTTATTAAAGTTTATGTGCAAAAGTTTTTATTTATTCAAATTGTTTCGACAAACAAAAACAAAACAATCAAATTTCCACATTGAACAAACTAATTAATAAATCTATAATAAATTAAAAGGAGAACAAAATGAAAATTAAACCTTTATTCGATAGAGTTGTTTTAAAGGCTTTACCACAAAAACAAAAAACCCAAAGCGGTTTAATACTGCCCGAAAGCAGTGGGGAAAGGCCAATGCTTGCAAAAGTTATTTATGCAGGCGATGGTGGGCAAACTGATGGCAAACAAAATCCAATGTATGTAAAAGTAGGAGACACAGTGTTATTCTCACGCTATGGTGGCATTGAATTTAAATTAGAAGAAGAACAACTTATAGTTATAAGACAAAGCGACATTTTGCTAGTTTTAGAGGAGGATAAATAATGGCAAAACTGATTGAATTTGGTGAACAAGCAAGGAAATCATTAGAAAAAGGTGTTAATATCCTTGCCAATACTGTTAAAATTACATTGGGACCAAGAGGCAGAAATGTGGTGCTTGATAGAAAATATACCACTCCCCTTATTACCAATGACGGAGTTACAATAGCCAAAGAAATTGAATTAGACGAACCATTTTCAAATATGGGTGCAAATTTAATTAAAGAAGTTTGCGTTAAAACCAATGATAATGCAGGTGATGGAACAACCACAGCCGTTGTCCTTGCCCAAGCAATAATAAGTGAAGGAATAAAAAATTTAACAAGTGGCGCTAATCCTGTTATTTTAAAATCTGGAATAGAAAAAGCAACTAATTTAGTTGTTCAAGAATTAAAAAACATGGCAAAGCCAATCACCAACAATGACGAAATAAAACAAGTTGCAACTATTTCAGCAGGCAATGCAGAAGTTGGAGAAATTATTGCAAAAGCAATGGAACAAATAGGTCAAGATGGAGTAATAACCATTGAAGAAGGGAAAACAACTAAAACCGAACTTAAAATAGTTGAAGGCATGCAAATAGACCGCGGTTACATTAGTCCTTACATGAATGCCGAAAATAAACCAGAAGTTATTTTAGATAATCCATATATTCTATTAACTGATAAAAAAATTAGTACAATTGCCGAAATTTTGCCTTTAATGGAAGAAGTTGCAAAAACAGCATCTCCACTATTAATTATAGCCGAAGATATTGAGGGCGAAGCCCTTGCAACTATTATTTTAAATAAAATTAGAGGAGTGTTTAATTGCGTAGCAATAAAAGCGCCAGCATATGGCACAAAACGCAAAGAACTTTTAACCGATATTTCTATCCTTTGTGGTGGCAAATTTATTAGTAACGAACTAAAAGATAATCTTCAAGAGTGTCACTTAGAAGATTTAGGCAAAGCAAAAACTATAAAAATTAGTAAAGACCATACCACAATAATAGAAGGTAAAGGCGATAGTAAATTACTAGCCGAACATTGCTTAAACTTAAAAAATATGCTTAACAATACAAGCGATGACTATGAAAAAACTAACATAAAAGAAAGACTGGCAAAATTAGGTAAAGGTGTTGGCATAATTTGTGTTGGAGCAATAAGCGAAGTTGAAATGAAAGAAAAAAAATTAAGAATTGAAGATGCATTATCTGCCACAAAATCTGCCACCGAATTGGGCATTATTGTAGGTGGTGGTGTTGCATTAATAAAAACCGCACCAATATTACAAGAATTTATAGAAACACTATCTGGTGATGAAAAAACTGGCGCCCAAATAATTTATAATGCAATTTTTGCACCGATAAAACAAATTTGTGCAAATTCTGGCGTTGAAAGTGGTGTTATTATAAATAAAATTATGGAAAATTTGCAAATTAATTACGGTTTTGATGCAAAATTACTTACTTATTGTGATATGTTTAAAGCAGGCATCATTGACCCCGCAAAAGTCACAATATCTGCCTTATTAAATGCTTCTAGTGTTTGCGCCACAATGCTCACCACCGAAGCCATTGTTACAGATGTCCCACAAACCGAACAAACTAATCAATCACAACTAAATATTTAAAAATTTAATAAAAAATAACCCAGACAAAAATTTGGGTTATTTTTTATTGCTCTTCATCTAAAACAACTTTCATAATTTCTTCTAAACTTTGAGTTGGATTTAAAGCTTCTTCAAAATCAAAACTTTCGGCTTTTTCTTTTTCCTTTTCTTGCTTTTTCTGCTTTAAAAATGTCTCAATATTTTGCTCTTCTTTTTTAGGTCTACCTCTTTTTCTTGTTTCATTTTGAGCTTTAGTATATTCATATAAAGACATAATTTGGTAATACCTTTTTTCTAAGTCTTTCTCTTTATTTGTTTCTGTTCTTTTGCTAGGCTCAATTTTGCCTATTTCTTCCACTTCTGTTATATCTTTACTAAATGCTTGAAGAGAATTAATAATTGTGTTAAGTTGCTTTCCTGCAACACTTTCAAAATCATCATAATGGTCATGTAAAAAATCATTTAATTCATTTAGCCTTGAAATTTCAAGTTCACAACGCATTTTAATAATATTTTCTAAATATTTATTCCTGCTTTGATATTTTTCAATTGCAGTTGCCACTTCCACTTCTCTCTTGTCATATTCTTCAATTTTTCTTATTAAATTTATATTTTCATTTTTAAGTTCTAAAATTTTATCTCTTTGCTTACTCACTCTTAATTCACATTCAGTAAGCATTTTTTTAACTTGTTCATCCACTTCCTTTTGGGTAAATGTCTTTTCATTTTCTTTCATTTGCCGATTCTCCTTTTTCTTTTGTATTCACTTTTTTTATATTAATAAATATCAAAATTCCAATACCAACACAAATAAATAGCGCACTTAAAATTTGAGAAATTGGAAGGCCAGCAAGTTTTAGCACATATTCGTTTTCTCTAAAACTTTCCAATATCACCCTAACTGTCCCATAATAAACTAAATAAGTCCCAACGCAAATCCCTGTTTTCTTTGTTTTAAAATAAAGAAACATTAAAAGCACAAAACCCAACAGATTAAGAACAAATTCATAAAAGAACAATGCCATATGCCAGGTTCCACCAATATTTACCGCAAAGGGAAACCACTGAAAATTAGGATTAGTTACCACCCATCCATAAACTTCTTGATTTGCAAAATTTCCCCATCTACCAATTGCCTGTGCTAAAATTAAAACTGGCACAATTAAATCTGCAATTTTAAGAAAATTATATTTTTTAACAACACACAATATAATAAGCCCAATTGCCCCACCAATAACTGCACCAATTATGCTCATTCCACCTTCTCTAAATTTAAAAAAATCTAAAATTGTGGTATCATCTTCAAACAACACCGAGAACAATCTAGCCCCAACTATTCCAAGTGGCACAATCGCCAAAAAAACATCAATAGGCGTATCTTTTGGTAACCCTTTAACTTTAAGCAAAGTAAAAGATAATCCAAATGCCAATGCAATTGCAAAGCCAATAATTATACCATACCAATAAATGTCAGTATTTCCTATCGTAAAAGCAATTCTATTTAATAAATAGTTCATAATATAATTATATTAATAATTATTATTAAAGTCAATCTCACATAAAAAGAAAAAGGCAAATAATGCCTTTTTACAATTATTATTCTCTTGTATAATCGTCGCTTTCATGTGGGTCACGATTGATATTGCCACTAACATGGCCGCTATCTTCGTTTTCATTACCTTGTGTTTTATCATTATCAGTAACTTGACTTGCCCCACCTTGTTGGTTAGCACCTTCATTTGAAACTTGCCCGCCATATTGATTTTCTTTTTCCATGCTTGCAAGTTTATCATTAAGGTCTTTTATCGTATTTTTTGCTTCTGCCAATTCTTGTTTAGTTCTTTCCAATTCATTTTTAGAAGCTTCAAGTTCTTGTTTTGCCTGTTCAGCTTCTTGTTGTGCTTGCAATTTTTCTTGCTCGCTTGCAAGTCTATCTGCTTCGGCTTGTTGTGCTTTTTGTTCTGCCTCGGTAGCTTTTTGTTCTGCTTGCTGAGCCTTTTGTTCTGCTTCTGCAACTTGTGCTTTAAGTTGATTAATCAATTCACTAGGATATTCACACTCATGGTTTTCAAGTTGTTCTTTTAAATCATTGTATTTTTCTTCAAGCACATTATATTCATTAATCTTATCAGTTAACTCTTTATCTTTTGCGTTAAGTTGATTAGTTAAAGAACTAATTTGAGTCCCTTGCAATGCAATACGTTCTCTTAAACTATTGATTAATGCACTATCATCATTTTTTATAGCATTTTCATAATCAATTTTTAATTGTTCGTGTTCAGCCATAAGTGCATCATATTGTGCTTGCAATTTTTCCCTTTCAGCTACTTCATCATTAAATAGTTTCTGCCAACTTAACAAAGTTTCGTTATGTTTAAGTTCACTCTCTTCAACTTTCTTTTGAAATTCTTGATAAGCCTTTTCAATTTCTTCTTTGTCACCTGTTAAAGTTTGTATTTGATTTAACGCTTCTTGTAAATCTGCATTTAACTCAACAATGGTTGCATCTTTATCTTTTAAATCTGCAGCGGCTGATTTTCTTCCAAATGCTTTACCTATAAATCCACTACCAATAATAGTCCCAAGAATAAGCACTCCTGCAACAATGCCAGTTATTAAATTCCTCTTCTTGTTTTTTTCTTGTTTTGCATAAACAGTTGCTAATTCATTAACTGTTGCTTCATGATTTTTTCTTTCTTCTTCTAATTGCTTTTTATAATCTTCATTATCATTAGTTGTATCTACATTAATATCTACTACTGGTGGAATAATTACATTGTCGTTACTTTGATCATTTTTAGCATCAGTATTTTCAGATGATTTATCAACATCAACATTTGTTACTGGTGGAATAATTGCATTGTCATTATTTTGATCATTTTTAGCATCAGTATTTTCAGTTGATTTATCAACATCAACATTTGTTACTGGTGGAATAATTGCATTGTCATTATTTTGATCATTTTTAACATCAGTATTTTCAGTTGATTTATCAACATCAACATTTGTTACTGGTGGAATAATTGCATTGTCGTTATTTTGATCATTTTTAACATCATTATTATCTTGATTTACTGAATTTGGTTTAACATTTAAAATTCCATCTCTATCCCAACTTCTCTTGTCATAAACAGGTATGCGATCTTTATCATCAACAATAACTTTATAATTTTGTCTTATTCTATTTTCATTACTAATGTTTTCACTAAATAAATCTTTAAGTTCATTACTTTTTGCAGATATCCAATTAGCATATTGCATTAATTTAGGATTACCATTAGAAAGCGCTGTATAATTATCAAGATTTGCATCAACTTCTTTTAAGAAATTTTGTAATTGTTTAAATTCATCATTCACTGCTTGCTTTCCATTATCATTTTCAATAACATTAGCAATACATATTCTTGAATTATTCAAAAAACTATTTAATGTTTTAGTTTGATATTTAAGTGCTTCAATTGCTTTATCAGGGTCAGTATTAACAAGCAATGCAAAATTAGCTCCACTCATTCTACTAAAAGAATTAATTAATTTCTTCAAATTCTCTGTTTTATTTTTACGCATAACAGTAAGCGCTTCGGTATTTCCACCCATTGCGTTTTCAAGCAAACTAAGCACTCTATCATAATTAGCTTGTGCTTGTGCCATATCTTGTTTTAATTCGTTAAGTGAATTTTTCCTTTCATAATATATTGCCATAATTTGTCCTCCTAATTCGTCCAAATTCGCACTTAAATTTATTTCGGGTAAAATATACCACTTTACAACTTAAATGTCAATACCTATTTTGCAAAAAAAACATAAAAAATAGCAAAAGTACTAACATTTTATTAAAATTACTTTAAATTATTGCACAAATTGCAGTTGCATATTCTCCATCATGGCTAACACTAAGTTCAATGCTTTTAAAATGGTGGTCTTTTGAAAACTGCTTAGCTTTACCAAGCAAATTCACACAACAAGCACCATTGCAATTATGTGTAATCTCTATATCTGTAATGTTAATTTCCTTTGCAATGCCCACCCCAAAAGCTTTAAGTACCGCTTCTTTACTGGCATATATCCCTGCAATAGTATATTCAATAGGTTTATATTTTTTTACACTTAAATCAACATTGCCAATTTTAGTTTTAATATATTCAATTTCATTTAATGTAAACACCTTTGTGCAAGAATCTATGTTTTCTGCCATTTTACTAAATCTTTTTACTAAAACTAAGTCAATCCCAACTTTCATAATCTTCTTCCTTCTGCTTAAATTTTGCTATTTCACTTTTTATTAATTCATAATCAAATCCTTTACCCACCAAATATCTAAAAAGCTTGTCTAAATTTTGCAGTGTTTTTTCCTTATTTTTCATATATTTTGCAGAAATTGCAGTAATTTTATCGTGTTCGCTATCACTTTTTAGGTTATTTAATGCATTTTTAATTATGCTATCTTCCATCCCTTTTTCTTTTAATTTTTGCTCTATCATTCTTTTACTATATCTTGAATTTGAAGCATAAGTTAATGCAAAATTTTCATCATTTAACCCGCCATATTCATTAAGTTTATTCAATATTCGTTCAATAACATCAACATTATATCCTTTATTTTTTAACTTTGTTTCTATCTGTTTTTTAGTGTATTGTGTTTTTGAAACCAACCCAAAGGCATAATTTAAGCCACGCCGTGTTTCACTTTCAATTACAACTTGCCTTAACTTCTCCTCATCAACAATCATACCAACTTTAAGGTTAAATTTGAATAGCGTTTCAGTCATAAGGCCACAAAAAAAGGAGTTATCTATAAACAGATTAACCCTTGATTTATTTTTTTGTGAACTAATTTCTGTTATAACTCCCATTAATCAAACCTTAAAAACATTGTGTCTATTTTAGAGCACATAAATTCTTCATTCATTTTCATTTTAACTTCAGACAAATACCTGTCTTCTTCAATTACTGGGAAAGCAACTCTTAAACTAACAACATCGCCATATTCAGCTGATATTATTGGTAAATGGTTATCTCTTAAATAAGTTCCCACTGGCACAAAATCAGGATATTTTAAAGTTATCCCATAAATTGCACAATCAACCATTCTAACAATTTTACTATCTTTAATTGCTTCAAAAGCACTATTAAAATAAGTTCTTGTTAACTTACTTTTGCCAAGTTCTATTCCCCCAAAATATCTAACAACAGCAACCAAACAATCGGTAAGCCCAGATTTTGCCAGCGCTTCACTTATTGGCATTCCTGCAGAACCTGCTGGTTCACCATCATCATTATTTTTTGAAACAGCCCTGTCTTTCCCTAAACTATAAGCATAGGCAATGTGCTTTGCATCTTTATTTGCTTTTCTTAGTTTATCTAAAAAATCGTTTACTGCATTAACATCTTCAACATGAGTAACCACACCAATAAAACGAGAACGCTTTTCCACCATTTCAAGTGCATTGGTTCCCTCAACTGTTTTAAACTCAGTAATGTTTGCCATAAATTTCTCCTTAAATCAAGTTTAACATAAGCCATAAAATTTTCAAAACAATTAAACACTTTTATTTTTTATTTGGTCAATAATTTTTAATATGTTATAATATTTTATAAAATTAAGGAGAAAACATAATGGAATATAGCAAACATATTAAAAATATGTGTCCTATTTCAAACGGAGCAAACCATGCCAATGCTCCTATTCCAGAAGAAGGAAAATGGATAAATGCCAAAGAAATTAAAGATATTTCTGGGCTAACACATGGCATTGGTGGTTGTGCACCACAACAAGGCACTTGTAAACTAACACTTAACATAAAAAATGGTATTATTGAAGAAGCTTTAATCGAAACAATCGGTTGTAGTGGAATGACACATTCTGCAGCAATGGCTGGTGAAATATTACCAGGTAAAACCATTTTAGAAGCATTAAACACAGACTTAGTTTGCGATGCTATTAATGTGGCAATGAGAGAATTATTTTTACAAATAGTTTATG
Organism: uncultured Eubacteriales bacterium; assembly: GCA_902496015.1. GTDB lineage: Bacteria > Bacillota > Clostridia > Christensenellales > UBA1242 > UMGS2070. The sequence continues at coordinate 98,234 of CABUZJ010000001.1, read as the reverse complement.
GAAGAAGTCAATCGGCTTTTTCACTTGGTGGGCTAGAAATTGGTGCTGGTCTTGAAGACTTAGGTAAAGGTAATTGTAGCCAAGTAGGAACCATTTATTCAACAAAAGCAAAAGGCGTTAGATATTTAAATACCGCAGAAGGTTACATTACACAACTAGCATTAGACAAGAACCGTGAAATAATTGGTTATGAATATATAGCAATTGGCAAAATGATGGATGATATTAAAAAAGGTGTTAACCCAAATGACGCAATTTTAAACAATAAGAAATTTTATGGCAGGTTTAATGAAGGTGTAACCTTTGTTGATCCAAGAAAGGAGTAAGCAAAATGATAGATTTTGAAGGAAAAGAAAAACGAATAACAAAAATTAATGCTTACTTAAAACAAAATAATATTCAATCTTTGGAACAAGCAAAAGTTATTTGCCAAGAAGCAAATGTTAATGTTCATGACATTGTAAAAGGCATTCAACCTATATGCTTTGATAATGCCGTTTGGGCATACACTGTTGGTGCTGCCGTTGCAATAATAAAAGGCGAACGAAGAGCAACCGAAATTGCAAAAATTTTAGGTGAAGGTTTGCAAGCCTTTTGCGTTGAAGGTTCGGTGGCAGATATAAGACAAGTGGGTATTGGCCATGGCAATTTAGCAAGTATGCTTTTAAATGAGAATACTTCTAGTTTTTGCTTCCTTGCAGGGCACGAAAGTTTTGCTGCTGCCGAAGGAGCAATAGGAATTGCCAACACGGCAAACTTAGTTCGTAAAAAACCATTAAATATAATATTAAATGGCCTTGGTAAAGACGCAGCGTACATTATTTCTAGAATAAACGGATTTACTTATGTTAAAACCCAATTCGACTATGAGAAAAATAAACTAATTGTTCAAGAGTTAAAAAAATTTGGTTCTGGGTCAAGAAGCAATGTTAAAGTTTATGGTGCAGACAGTGTTAGCGAAGGCGTTGCAATTATGCAACTAGAAAAAGTTGATGTTTCAATAACTGGAAACAGCACTAATCCTACAAGGTTTCAACACCCTGTTGCAGGAACCTATAAAAAATGGGCTGTTGAACATAATAAAAATTATTTCAGTGTTGCAAGTGGAGGTGGCACGGGCAGAACACTTCATCCAGACAATGTGGCTGCAGGTCCCGCAAGTTATGGGCTAACAGACACAATGGGAAGAATGCACGGAGATGCACAATTTGCTGGTTCATCTAGTGTTCCTGCGCATGTAGACATGATGGGATTTATTGGCATGGGAAATAACCCAATAGTTGGAGCAACAGTTGCCTTAGCAGTAGCAATAAGTAAAGTTAAATAAAACATAAAAACCGCATAAATTGCAAAAATTATGCGGTTTTTACAATAAATTTATCTAAAATTGCAGATTTTTATATATTAATATCTGTTTTTTCGTAAACAAATCAAACATTTAATAAAATTAAGGAGTTACTAATGCGTAAATTTGAAATAGTTAAAAAAGAATTTATAAAATACGATAGCAATGAAATTAATCTTCCACAAAGAAGCACAAAACATTCTGTTTGTTATGATTTTTATTCTCCCATAACCATTACTCTTCCTGCTCATAAAATTACACTTGTGTGGTCTAATGTTAAAGCTATTTTTAATGAAAATGAAGGATTAATCCTTGCCACAAGAAGCAGTATGGGGGCTAAAGGAATAATGCTAGCAAATGGAATAGGTATTATTGAAAGTGATTATGCTAACAATCCATCTAACGATGGGAACTTAGGATTTTTATTCTTTAACACAAATGATACAGATTATGTTATAAATAAAGGCGATAAAATGGGACAAGGAATGTTCATAAATTTTTTAACCATAGATAACGAAGAAGATATTTTAGAAAATAGAAAAGGTGGTTTCGGCTCCACCAATTAATTAATAATTATTTTAAATTGCTTTATTCAAAAATACCACTAAATTTTTTATTTTAGTGGTATTTTAATATTTAACTAATGCTAAGCCCTAAATATTTTTCCATGTTAAACTCTTTCCACATTGGTTTATCTTCGGGCGGAAAGCATCTAAATAACATGTTTTGCTTAGTAGTTGGATGAACAAATTTAAGTTCTACAGCATAAAGATTTAAATTGCATTTTTGCATGTCTGCCCCACCATATTTTTGGTCGCCATAAACTGGGCATTTTATATTAGCAAATTGCACGCGTATTTGATGCCCTCTTCCTGTTTTTAATTTTATTTGCACCAAAGCACAACTCTCATGCTGATCTAGCACAAAATATTCTAACTCTGCCCTTTTTGCCCCTTCAACTGTTTGGGGAACTATTGCAACTTTATTGTCTTTTTCATTTTTCTTTAAATAATTAACTAACACCCCATGTTTGTCTTTCATTTTACCTTTAACCACGGCAAAATAAGTCTTTTCAAAATCACCATTTGCAATTTGTTCACTAAGCCTTGAGGCTGCTTTACTTGTGCGTGCAAAAACCATAATGCCACCTGTTGGTCTGTCTAACCTATGCACAAGTCCAATATAAACATTTCCTTGTTTGTTATATTTTTCTTTAACATATTCTTTAACCATTGTTAGCATATCTTTATCGCCTGTTTCATCGGCTTGACTTGGCACATTTTGCGGTTTTTTAACAACTATTATATGATTATCTTCAAATAAAACTTCTAAATTTTCCATAATTTTTCCTTTTATATTATACCAAATTATTAACTTTTTGCAATATTTAAAATTTTAAAATTGCACTATTCCCGCATGGTAGAAAAATGCCATCTTTTGCAGGTAAGCAAACTTCATAACTTTCAACTTGTGCATTTTTATCAATTGCTAGTTTTAAAACATTTTCAAGCACCTGACACCCTAATCCCGTGGTGTAGCTATTAATAAGAACAAATAAAGGTTTGTCACTTAGAACTTTTTTACAAAGTGCAACAAATTCAAAAAGGTTATCTTCAAGTTTCCAAACCTCACCATTTACACCTCTTCCATAACTAGGCGGGTCCATTATAATAGCATCATACTTTTTGCCTCTTTTTATTTCTCGTTCTACAAATTTTCTGCAATCATCAATAATATATCTTACACTTGCTGTGTTAAGCCCCGATAAATCAATATTTTGTTTGCACCTTTCAACCATTTGTTTAGCACTATCTACATGACAAACAGATGCCCCAGCACTTGCACAAGCAACCGTTGCACCACCCGTATAACCAAATAAATTTAAAACATTTATTGCCCTGTTAGAATTGCGTATTATGTCTATCATAATATCCCAATTAACTGCTTGCTCGGGGAAAAGTCCAGTATGTTTAAAGCCCATTGGTTTAACTAAAAATTTTAAATTTCTCCAACCAACTACCCATTCATTAGGCATTGGTCTAATAATTTTCCATGCACCACCACCCGTGCTAGACCTTTTATAATGTGCATTTAATTTATTAAAATTTTGCAATGGCTTTTCTGCTTGCCAAATAACTTGTGGATCAGGACGCAACAAATAAACATCTTTCCACCTTTCAAGTTTTTCACCATTTCCTGTTGCTAAAACTTCAAAATCTTTCCATTCATTGTTAAATTTCATTTTATTCACTCTTAAAAACTGCAAATTTTGCTTTTATTTTATTAAAAACTGCATTATTTTATTAAATTTAATAATTATCTAAAATAGTTTGCATGTCAATAGTATCAGCTGTAACCACAATTCCTAGTGGTAATTCATTATAATTCCCATTTTTTGTAATAATAACGGTAGATAATTTTCTATTTTGTTGAAACATATATAATAAATTATCTATTGTTATATTAGATGGTGCAACTTCGTAATGATTAGTAATATTTTCAATATTCAACGCTTCTATAACCGGTTTATTAACAAATTCATCTAGTGATGTTTTATTATAAATGGCTTCACCCAAAGCCTCAACTATCATTTTTCTAGTTATAACACCAATCAATGTTTTTTCGCTATACACTGGCACATTAGAATAACCCAATTTATACATTTCCATTAAAACATTTTTCAATTTTTCTGTTGCCTGCACAACATAAACTTTTCTATTAACCACACTATCCATTGCGCGTGGTGGTGTTGTGATTAACCTTGTTATTGATTCTAGTTTCAAAACAACATCATCATGTGGTTCAGCAATAACTTCCCCACTAATACTTCTATGCACAATGGCATTTCTAAGCCTTGCATAATCAATTATATCATCCTCATATTTTTTAATAACAGAATTAACAGATGCCACTTTCCTAACAACATCACTAAAAGTTAAACTTGGTTTTAAATTATAAATATCTCTTAAACTCTTGTCTAAAATATTATAACTATCAATAAATCTTTTTGCATTTGAACCCATTAATTTCACCTCAACTTAAAATTAGTATATCATAAACAAATAATTATGCAAAGTAATTAAAAACTAAAAAACAACTAAAAAAGTGACAATCCTTTAAAAATGTTATAAAATTTCAAAACAGCCACTTGCCAAACATATAATTCTATGCTAAACTAATATTGCTGTGATAGGTGGGGAGGTAGCGGTGCCCTGTTCCCTGAGATCCGCTTAGCAGGGGCCAAACGCCATTCTAGGGCAAGCATATGGAAGGCTGAACTTAATGTGTAGTGATGATATTAAGGTCTTATGCAATAAAATTCTTATGAACCGTGTCAGAGCCTGACGGCAGCAGCACTAAGTTTGAAAATTATGTGCCATAAGGAAACTTTAATGGAGCCAACTATTATAGTTACCGCTTCGGTGTGTTTGTTCGAAAATGGACTTCACAGCAGTTTTATTTAAACTATTTAACTTATAAAAAAATAAATGCTCTGTTAGAGCATTTTTTATTTAATTAATTATTTTGCATTATCAATAAATTCCACCAAGTCTTTCACTGTTTTAATTCCAGGGATTGCTTCATCTGGAATTGAAATTGAAAATTCATCTTCAAGGCTCATAAGGATTTCAACAAGGTCAAGACTATCTGCACCTAAATCGGTTGCAATATTTGTTTCTGCTGAAATTTTAGCAATATCAACACCAAGTTGTTTAGATAGAATTTCCTTTACTTTTTTCTCTGTCATAATATTCCTCCCCATTGGTTTATACAATAATTATACAATCATTATTAAAAACTTGCAAGCATTTATAATGAATTACTATGAAATAGTATTAACATTCGTTATAAAGAAATTATAAGTTAATTCTGTTCCGTCTCTTTCTACAACAATTGTAATCTTATCGCCAATGCTTAAATTAAACATATGGTCTTCAATATCAAATAAGTTTTTAATTTCAACAAAGGTATCACCATAAGAAATTGAAACTAGTTCATCACCCTTTCTAATTCCTGCCACATAACTTGCACTTAATGTGTTGACACTTTCAACTATAATTGTTGAATTTAATTTGCCCGTTTCATAGTCTAAATAATTACCAGAAGATAATATTGCAAGGTCTAGACCTAAAACCGCAGTGGTTGGAGCACTACTTCCATTTCTTATTATGCTATTACTTAAATTTTTTGCTAAATTAATTGGTATTGCAAAAGCCACATTATCAATTTCACTACTCATTAATTTTGCATTAACTATACCAATTAAATTTCCTTCTTTGTCAAACAATCCCCCTCCACTATTACCTGAATTAATTGGAGTGTCCACTTTAATTACTCGGCTTTCATTTTCGTCAATTAGAACAATATTAACAGGCGAACTAATTATTCCGCAACTAACACTTATTCCCCCCGATAATGGATTGCCAATGGCTATTGCATCATCACCTTCAACCAAATTTGAACTATCGCCAATTGTTGCTGCAATGCAAACACTGGTTTGTATTTCACTACTATTCTCTACTTTCAAAACTGCTATATCATAAGTTTCGCTATAATTAATCACACTAGCTTTAACAGGCGTATAAGAACCATAAACAAGAATATAAACCTGCCTTGTGTAGTTTTCAACTACATGATAACAAGTAATAATAGTAGCATCTCCCGTGTTTTTATCTACATCTATAATAACCCCTGATCCTCGTGAAGACATGCTGAAAAATGTTTTATAAGTTATATTAGAACCCGTTTGAGTATTCTGCCCAGCAGACACACATACAGTAGATAATTTGCCTTTATTTGCAGCAACTGTTGCACTTGGGGAACCATCTACAGTTATATTATATGTTGGGTTATTAACAACTGTGGGCTTATTAGAATTAATGATTAACTTAACCATAAAGCCACCCATAACCATAGTAATAATTAGTAAAATACTAACTAGCACATAAAGCGATTTCCCAACGGTTACATTACTTTTTCTAGCAGAAGAGTTTATTCCAACCCTATTTCTTGCTATTGGTTCATTATCATAAGGAATTTTAGTTTGTTCTTCTTCTGTTAATTCAAAATCGTTCATTTTTATCACCTTTATTATAATAATATATATATTTATACTATCTTACTTTATATTTATTCGCCTTAACTATGCTTTTTATGCCCAGCACAATTCCAGTAATAACTGTAATTCCAAGCACCACTGAAAGTGCAATAATTAAACTTGTATTTTGCGGTGTCTGTGAACCATTTACCACACTAAATTCTCTTTGGCAACTTAAAGTTATATCTTTATCAAATAATCTTTCGCCTTTACCATTTGCCACTAAGGTAAAATTCCCAGTATTTAACATCTTAACATCTACAAATTTTCCAGCTGAGTCAATATTAGATATTGTTGCACAATCGCCAATAATGCTAAAAGATAGATTACTAACATTTGTTAAATTAGTGTTAAAATATAAATAAAATCTAACTGTTTTGCCCACTTGAAATTCGCTGATTGATTGTGAAAAACTAATACCTGAAAAGGTTTTAACATTAAAACTATGGGCTTGCCAAAGCAATTCCTCATTATCTTTGCTTATAGAAAATTTAACTATATATTGACCCGCTTCATTAAAAGCGAATGAAGAACTATATTCCCACAAGTTCACACTATCATCTTTTTTCACTTCCACTTTAAAATTATATGAATTAGGATTATCTAAAATGTTTGTATCTCCCACCCATGCATATAAAACCGTATTATTTCTTGAAGATAAATTTAAAGCATCATTAACATAAACTTGATTTAATTCATCTTGCGAATAAAATTTAAATTTACAAATTCTAAAATATTGTTTATTTTCTTCTTCAACTGTAACTTCGGTAATATTTGAATTTTCAATTGAAATATCATAAAAGTAAAGTTTTGAATAACTAATTGCTGGGTTTATGTTTGTTAAGTTATATGTTATTTCAAGATTATTAAAATTAATATACTGTCCATTTTCAATAGCATTATAATTATTTGCCAAACTAAAAGGAATTTCCAAATAATTCCACCCATATCCATCACTTGGAAGGTCTTTATTAGGAGTTTCAAAACTTTTAGTTAATTTCTGTTCTAATGTGGCAGGGCTTAAACTAAAAGTTAAACTGCCTGTTGCCCCACTGCTTGTTTTGCCACTTAAAGTAAATGTTAAAGCCATTAAATCTTTACTAGAAAAGTATACCCATGCACCTAATTGGTAGTTTTCATTTTCTAACAATCCGCTTACATTTTCTAATTCAATATTTTCACTAACAATATTATTACCCGCTTGCTCAGGCTTTAAAGATTTCCCATCCATTCGCTTTTGATTTGTAAAATCAAAGGGTGTAAAACTTGAAGCATTACTGCCAGCATAATTAGAATCAAGTAAAATAATTTTATTAGTTATTTCACCATCTGCAAAAACAGACTTTTTTACAAAACTAGGCAACAAAAAGCAAAGGCTAAATGCCAAAAACAAAACCATCATAATAATTAAATTTCTTATTCTCATTAACCCTCTTATTTATTTGGAATTTGCCAATTAATTGGCGTTTTGCCTTGTTTAATTAATATTTCATTGCACTTACTAAAATGCTTACACCCAAAAAATCCATTATACGCCGAAAGTGGACTAGGATGTGCAGCAGTCAAACAATAATGTTTTTTCTCATCTATTAGTTTACGCTTATCTATGGCATTTCTTCCCCAAAGTAAAAACACAATTCCTTGTTTTTCATTATTTAATTTTTCGATTATCGCATCAGTGAATTGTTGCCAACCAATATCTTTATGACTTTGCGGTTGGCCTTCTTTTACTGTGAGCACTGTATTTAAAAGTAAAACCCCTTGTTTTGCCCAAGGAACTAAATAACCATTGTCTGGAATGAACCCCCCTACATCATTTGTAATCTCTTTATAAATATTCTTTAAAGATGGCGGAATATCGGTGTTTTTCATAACCGAAAAACAAAGTCCATGTGCTTGCCCCTTGCCATGATAAGGGTCTTGACCAATAATAACAACTTTGACATTATCAAAATCGGTATACTTTAAGGCATTAAAAACACAATTTTGTGGCGGATAAATATTCTTAGTTAAATATTCATTATTAACTTTTTGTAATGTCTCCATAAAATATGGCTTTTCATACTCATCTTTTAAAACTTCATCCCACTTATTGCCAATAAGTTTCATTTGTATTTCTTCCTTTATTTTATTGTTTTAAATTATTCAAATACATTATTGCATTAGTTGCACTAATTGCTCCATCACTAGTTGCGGTGACAATCTGTCTAAGATTTTTGGTTCTAACATCACCTGCCACAAATACACCCGAAATATTTGTATTACAATCATCACTAATAATAAATCCCATGTCATCTTGCTTAATTTTCCCTGCAACTAATTCACTGTTTGGAACTCTACCAACCGCAATGAACAATCCATCAATATCAATCTTAACTTTTTCTCCATTGTGCACATTAGTCAACTCTATTTGTTCTAATTTATTGTTTCCAAAAACATCAGTTAAAATATAATATGGCATTATCTTAACACCTATTTTTTCTAAGTTCTCAACTTCATATTCAGCCACTCTAAATTTATCAGTTCTATGTATAAGTGTTACATCGCAATTAAGTCCTTTTAAATACTGTGCTTCAATAAAAGCACTTTTTCCACCGCCAATAACTGCTACTTTTTTCCCTTTAAACAAAGCCCCATCACATGTGGCACAATAACTAATTCCTTTTCCCTTGAATTTTTCTTCAATTTGCTCATTTACTTGCCTTGGTCTTACACCCATTGCAAGTATAACCGAATATGCTAAAATTTTTGAATTTTCAGTTTCTATTATTTTTACACTACTAGAAAAGTCAACATTTTTTGCATTTTCATAAATAATTTTTACCCCGCAATTTTGCAAGTCTTCATAAAACTTAGTAGCAAGTTCAAAGCCTAAAATTTTTCCAACTGCAGGATAATTTTCAACAGTTGGCGTTGTTGCCACTTGTCCACCAAACATTCCGCCTTCTAAAAGAGCCACATTTTTACCTGCTCTTTTAAGATAAATTCCAGCAGTAATGCCAGCAGGTCCACCGCCGATTATAACACAATCAAAAATTTTATTTTTTTCCATAATATAATTATATAACATTTCTTAAAATTTTAAAAATATTTTTATGCTTATATAAATAAAAATAAACAAGTCATTTTACTACTTGTTTATTTTTTATTTTATTAAACTTATTCCTATTCTGGTTTAATTGCCTGTGCAATCCAAAGTTTAACAGCAGAAACTATTAAAATTGGCACAACGGCAAGTAATGTGAAATAACTACTATACCCTATTGGTGAAATTACTGCCACAACTAAACCAACAATTAATTCGCCAACAAAATATTTATTACATTTTTTATAATCAAAATTAGTTTTCACACTTGCATAATTTAACGCCGATAAAATTACAAAAAACATGACAGTTGCAGTTTGCAATGCAATAAGCCAACCAATAACTTCGCCACCAGTTGCAAGCACAATAATTGATGTAATAATAAAGGTTAACACATAAACCACAGAAAGTGCAAGCCCAACCAAACTAAGCATAAAAATTGAATTTTTAGCAGTAACAATTTGATTTTTCTTACCCTTTTTAGATTTAGCATCTTGTTCTTTTGCAATAGTAGTATCAACTGTTACTTTTGCCACAGGTTCAACCTTTATTTCATTGTCAATTTTTAATTTACTTTGTTCTTTAACATCATCATTTGATTGTTTTTTTGCCCTAGAAGCAGTTGTTTTATTCCCTGCTTTCTTAGCAGTTTCATTAACAGATTTATTTTTCTCTTCTGCCATAGATTTCCCCCAAAAAACATATTATTTAAATTCATTATAACAAATATTAACCAAAAGTCAAATAAAAATAATATAAAACCATAGAAACTCATTTCCAATAAATTTTAATTATGAACTTATATATTATATATTATTTCATTTATAACCATTTAATTTGAATTAATAAAACAAAAAAGTTCCAAATCGAACTAACAAATTTTTGTATTTGCGTTCGATTGGAACTAAGTAATTTAACACTAGTTTGACTAATTTTTATAATTTTTTAACGTTTACTAAATTGTGGAGCTTTTCTAGCCTTTTTAAGACCATATTTCTTTCTTTCTTTCATTCTTGGGTCACGGGTTAAGAAACCTGCTGCTTTAAGTTCAGCCTTATAACCTTCATTTGCAAGAACTAACGCCCTTGCAATGCCATGACGGATTGCCCCTGCTTGTCCTGTAAGTCCACCACCATAAACATTAACAAACACATCATATTTTCCAGTTGCATCAACTAAAACTAATGCTTGCTTTGCAATAGTTTTTAAAGTTTCGCTACCAGCAAAATATTCGTCTATATTTTGTTTATTAATAGTAATTTTACCATTAGCACTTGGAATTAGTCTAACACGAGCTATGGCTTTTTTTCTTCTTCCAGTTGCCCAAAATTGTTCAATCTTAGTTGCTTTCTTTGCCATTTCTCTTACCTCTTTCCTTCAACATTTAAAACTTCCGGCATTTGTGCTTCATGACCATGTTTATCATCTTTATAAACTCGAAGTTTTTTAATCATTTTTCTGCCAATGCGATTTTTTGGAAGCATACCCCTTACCGCTGCATAAACTGCAAGATCAGATTTCTCTTTTAAAAGAGTGCTGTATTTAATTTCTTTAAGTCCACCAACATATAGTGTGTGATAACGATAAAACTTTTGTTCCATCTTTTTCCCAGTTAAAACAACTTTATCAGTGTTAATCACAATAACATGGTCACCACAATCAACACTAGGGGTAAATTCTGGTTTATTTTTACCACGCAAAATTGCTGCAACTTGGCTTGCTAATCTTCCCAAAGGAATCCCAGTTGCATCAACAATATACCATTTAGTTGATTTATTTTCAAGATTATGTAAATATGTTTTCATTTCTATTTTCCTTTTTGTTTAAAGTGCAAGCTCAGTATCCGTGAGATTATACCTACCCCTTGCCTTGCATTATGCTTTAACATTGTATAATAAAATAATTAAATTGTCAATGATTTAATAAAAAAATTTTTAATAGTTTTAATACTCCACGCTTTTTAAATAAAGTGCATAACTTGGCATTGTTTTCCCTGCACTTGCTCTATCCTCACTTTTAATAATATTTTCAATGCAATTATATGGTTTTCTTTTCATTCCTATATCAATTAAAGTACCCATAATAATTCGCACCATATTATATAAAAAACCATTTCCAGTAATTTCAAATTCAAACTCAAAATCACTAAGTCTATTTATTTTTGCTGAATATATTATTCTTTCAAAATTTGTTTTCCCACTTTTTCTAGCAACAAAGCATTTAAAATTATGCTTGCCAATTAAAGCAGGCAATGATTTTTCCATTAATCCCACATCAATATTATCATTAACCCGCAATTCCCTATCAATTTTTAAAGGAAGTTCAAATCTGCATGAATAAAACTTATAAACATAGGTTTTCTTCTTTGCACTAAACCTTGCATCAAAATCATCATTAGGTAAAAACACTTTTGTAACTTTAACATCTTGTGGTAAATAATGATTAATAGCTGAAATTAAAATATAAGGTTTTATTTCTTTTTTAGTTTCGAAATGTGCAACTTGACCTAACGCATGCACTCCAGCGTCTGTTCTGCCACTTGCATAAAGCACTACCTTTTCTTTTAACACATTAAATAATGCAGTTTCTAGTTCTTCCTGCACACTTCTTTTATTTGGCTGTGTTTGCCACCCACAAAACCCTGTTCCACAATAAGTTATAACAAGCCCCACTTTCATCTTCTTTTCCCCTATAAAAATGGGGTGTTATATCTAACATAGCACCCCCTAAATTATTTTTATTTTTCTTGTTCTTCGTCAATATCTTCTTCTAGTGCTCTAACGCCTTTTCTAGATTTTTTTGTTGCATTTAAAACCGCTTCACAATCTTTTTTAGACAAATCTCTTCCTATTATTTTTAAATGTTCTGGAACTATTGATATTGATTTACCAAACATTTTTTGAGTAACATTTAAAATCTTCCTTCTCTCTTCATCACTCATTTTTTCATCTAACGGAAAATCAAATTGTAAATGACATCTACTAGCAACACCATATGCGTAAATGAAATCTTTTAAATAAGCCCATGTATTTTTTAAATAGTCTTGATATTTAATTTCTGGCATAACAGACCTTAAATAAAAATTATTATTAGTTGATGCATTTTCACATTCACAACTATTTACAATTTTTGAATATAATAGAGGCAAATATTCTGTATAAACTTCTCTTGCACTATTTTCATCTTTTTTAACAATTCTTTTAATTTCGGCTAATAATTCTTTTTTTCGTTCTTCAAGTTCTTTTTCGGTGCCTTTTACATTTAAGTATTTTTTATAATCTTCAAATTTAAACATTATTTCATTATTTAAAACTGCTGAAGAAAAATGAATTGAATTTGCAAGTTGAAATAATTTTATTGCATTTTCATTAATTAGTTCTCTTGATAATTCATCTTTTTTAATTATACCATTTTTAAAAGCAACAACATTAAATGTGTCTAACAAAATTTTATACACATTATAATCCCATTTTTCTATGCTATGGTTAAAACCCTCTTTATATTTAGTTTCTTTTCCTTCACCATTTTTTAGGTCATTTACATTTTCTTCAATAGCATTATAAAGATTAATAAATGATTCCATATTTAAAGAATTAACATAATTTATTAATTCCCCACTTTTTTCAATGCCTATATCCAAATAAAAATTTTCTTTCTCACCACGCACTTTATCTCTATCTTCACTCATTTTCATAAACATGCTTGTGCCATAAAAAATATCTTGTGCTAAATTCACTAAGTTAGTTAACCCTTGCTTGTCAACATCATTTAATTTTTTTGTAATCATAATATTCTCCTTTATTATTTTAAGTATAACATAAAGACTTATTACTCGCAAGATTTAAATTAAATTATTTGACTAAATTTTATCAAATGAAGTATCATTATATTAATAATATTTTTAGGGAGAAAATAATGAAAAAATATATAACTGTTGATGGCAACACCGCCACCGCTAACATTGCTTATTTGCTTAGCGATTGTGCCATGATTTATCCAATCACTCCATCTTCACCAATGGCAGAAAACATAGACGCTTGGGCAAGTGCTGGGAAAAAGAATTTATTTGGTGAAAATGTTGAAGTAACTGAAATGCAAAGCGAAGCAGGGGCAGCTGGCGCTCTTCATGGTGCACTTTCTGGTGGGTCTCTTGCCACCACTTTCACATCTAGCCAAGGACTGCTTCTTATGATACCTAATATGTATAAAATCGCTGGCGAAGGCTTGCCTTGTGTAATTCATGTGGCAGCAAGAACAGTGGCTACTCATGCCCTTTCTATTTTTGGCGACCATAGTGATGTTATGGCAACAAGGCAAACAGGTTTTGGAATGATTGCAAGTAGAAATCCACAAGAATGTCAAGATATGGCTCTTGCAAGCCATTTAATTGCTCTTGAAAGTGGCGTTCCATTTATTCACTTTTTTGATGGTTTTAGAACAAGTCATCAAATAAGTAAAATTGAAGAAATTGATGAAAAAACAGTTGCTAGCCTTGTGCCAATGAATAAAGTTTTAGAATTTAAAAGCCATAGTCTTAGCCCAATGCACCCAACGCAAAGGGGAACTGCACAAAATGAAGATGTTTTCTTTCAGGCAAGTGAAGCAAGAAATCTTAAATACTTTAATCTTTTAAAAATTATTAAAAGTGTATTCGGCAAAATAAAAAAAGCAACAGGAAGAGAATATAAACCTTTTGAATATGTTGGCTCTGTTGATGCTGAATTTGTGATAGTAATCATGGGTTCTGCAAGCGATACTGTAAGCCAAACCATAAATTACTTAAATAAGCAAGGCATAAAAATTGGTGCAATAAATGTTCGTGTTTACCGCCCCTTTGATGCACAAGAATTTGTGAAATCTTTGCCATCTTCTTGCAAGATTATTTCAGTTCTAGACCGCACTAAAGAAAGTGGCGCTGTGGGTGAACCACTTTATGTTGATGTTTGCACTGCTTTAAAAGAAAATAAAATTGAAAATATAAATGTTATTGGTGGAAGATATGGTCTTTCTAGTAAAGAATTTACTCCATCTTGTGTTAATGCTATTTATGAAAACATGACAAAAACCAATCCCAAAAACCATTTTACTGTTGGTATTGAAGATGATGTAACTAATACTAGTCTTAAAATTACTAAACACCTTAACTTAATTCCTAATGACATTATTAGTTGTAAATTTTTTGGACTTGGTAGTGATGGCACAGTAAGTGCAAACAAAAGCACAATAAAAATTATTGGTGAGCAAACTAATTTAGATGCCCAAGGTTATTTCGTTTACGACAGTAAAAAAAGCGGAAGCATTACTATTTCTCATTTGCGTCTTGGAAAATCTAAAATAGTTGCACCTTATTTAATAGATAATCCCGACTTTGTTGCTTGCCATAATCACACATTTATTAAAAAAATTGATGTTCTTAATGGTATTAAAAATGGCGGAATTTTACTATTAAATTCACCATGGACAGAAAACGATTTTGAAACCGAACTTCCAGCAAGCGTTAAACGCACTATTGCAAGTAAAAAACTTAAAGTTTATAATATTGATGCCGAAAGCATTGCTGAAAGCGTTGGGCTTAATCGAAGAATTAATTTAATCATGCAAACTTGTTTTTTTGCACTTTCTAACCTTTTGCCACAAGAAAAAGCCATTAAACTTATAAAAGAAATGGCTGTAAAATCATATAAAAGTAAAGGAGACAAAGTGCTTGCCATGAATATGCAAGCCATAGATTTAAGTCTTAATAACTTACATGAAATAACCTACCCTAATTCTTGGCTAAATGCAAAAGATCAATCATCACCTGTTTGTTCTCCTTGCACATCTTGCGATAGTTGCACAAGTAAATATTACGAAAACATTATCTCTCCTATAATGAAACTAAATGGAAACAACATTGCAGTTTCTCGTCTTAATTCTAATGGTGAGGTCCCAACCGCAACCAGTAAATTTGAAAAGCGAAACATAGCAAACATGCTTCCAAAATGGAAACCAGAAAATTGTATTCAGTGTGGAATGTGTGCACTTGCCTGCCCTCATGCAGTAATAAGACCTTATTTAACCCCAAAAAGCGATAAAAATGCAGGAAAAGATTGTGAAAAACTTAATGCCTTAGGTATAGAAGGTTACAATTTTACTATTCAAATAAGCCCTGCCGATTGCACGGGTTGCTCTGTTTGTGCTAATGTGTGCCCTGCTAAAAATAAAGCATTAGAAATGGTAAATGCTGAGGAAATTTATGAGAGTGAAATTAAAAAATATAACTCAATTAAAGATGTTATTAATCCTAAAACGAATTTTCCTATAAATTCAATAAAAGGCAGTCAGTTTAACACCCCATTATTTGAATTTTCAGGGGCTTGTGCTGGTTGCGGAGAAACACCATATATTAAGCTTTTAACCCAAATATGTGGAGAAAATATGGTTATTGCCAATGCAACAGGTTGTTCAAGCATTTATGGTGGTTCTTTCCCAACCTGCCCTTACACTAAAAATAAAAATGGAATGGGGCCAGCATGGGCAAATAGTTTATTTGAAGACAATGCAGAATTTGGTTTGGGAATATATAAAGCACATAAAAATAATCGTAAACAATTAGAGGATATTATTGACCAAATAGTTACAAACAAATTAGCAAGTAATAAGTTAATAACTTTGCTTAATACTTGGCAAAATATGTCTAAAAAAGAAAACGAACTTTGCAAAGAAATTGAAATGCTTGCTAAAAACGAACAAAAAACAAATCCAAATTTAACGCCTTTAATTGCACTAGCAAACCATTTAATAGACACTTATACATGGATTATAGGTGGCGATGGCTGGGCTTATGATATTGGTTTTGGTGGGCTTGACCATGTTCTTTCAAGCGGAGAAAATGTTAAAGTGTTAGTGCTTGACACCGAAGTTTATTCAAATACTGGCGGACAAGCAAGTAAAGCCACCCCAATGGGAAGTGTTGCAAAATTTGCAAGTTCAGGCAAATCTACTCCTAAAAAAGATTTAGGCGCTATAGCCCAAACCTACCCTAATTGCTATGTTGCCCAAGTTAGTTTAGGGGCAAACATGCCAGCAACTATTTCGGCTTTTGTTGAAGCAAATGAACACAATGGCCCTGCAATAATAATTGCATATTGCCCTTGCATTAACCACGGAACAGACATGAGCAAAAGCATGGAGCAAGAAAAACTTGCAGTTCAAACTGGCTATTTTAATATTTACAGGTTTAACCCATCTAAAACACCAAACATTATAATTGATATTCCACCAGTAACTTTGCCTTATTCTAAATTTTTAGAAACTCAAAGTAGATATTTCACACTTGCAAAAAATAATCCCGAAAGAGCTACTAAATTATTTAGTTCAGCCGAAAGTTACGCAAAAAAACGATTAGAAAACCTAAAAAGGAAATTAAATTAAAAAACGCCTTTTGGCGTTTTCATTTTTGTATTATTTTCCTAGTTTTAAATTTATTTCTTAAAATGTATTTTTAAAAAATCTTTACTTTAAAAATTTTTACCTACTATTTACTCATTTCCTGCGATAATTCATTCTGCTTTTTTAGTTTTGCTAAGATAAGTTTTTCCCGTCTTAAATTAAGCATTGGCTCTTCTTCTTCAATCAATTTATCTCTTTTTGCAATAAAATCTGCTAATTTTTTATTATAACTTCCACTTCCCATAAGTTCTTGTTCTATCTCATATTCCCTTCTTGCTGCAATAATAGTATTTGCTTCTATCCAAGTCTTGTTTTCGTTCATAATTTAGTCCTCCTTGGAGTTGCTTAATCTTAACATAAAAATAAATTATTGTAAATACCTTTTATAAAACTTTTTATATTTTTTTATTTCAAAAATAATTAAAATAAAAAACTGCAAATTAATTTTTGCAGTTTATTTTTTAGAATTTAGTATCTATTTCTTTTGCCTTATTTAGTCTCCTTTTTATTGGGTTATATGGTTTAAAGCAGAAGATTATAATAGTGCCCACAATAAAGATTGCTAGTGCATAATAACCCCAATAAATAACTATTCCCGATGGCTCAACATCATAACAAACATTAAGATTATGGTCTTTATTTATTCCAAAAATAATTGTTCCATTTTTGTCGGTTCTTAAAAGGTCAATTTGAACTCGATTATTTTCTTGACTTGCCATTTGTTTTTCCCATCTTCTAATAAAATCTTCATCTGGGAAACCTTCTGCATTGCAACTAACAATGGTATACTCTGGGTTAATTACCTTCAAAAATTCGGCACTTGAAGAAGTTGCACTTCCATGATGTCCTGCTTTGTAAACTGTAACATCTGTTATTCTTAAAAGTGTTATCAAATTTTCATATATCTTTTGTAAAAATTTACTTTCAACTTCACTTTCACAGTCACCTGTCCATAAAAATGATTTATCTGCATATTCAAGTAAAATTATTGGGCTAATATTGTTGCTATTTGAATAAACAACAGGAACCCCCAATGTGCATAATGCCCCATACAAATAATTTTCTCCACTTTGTTCAGGTGCAAAAAATTCGATTAAATAAGGTTCGTTATCATCACTGCCTTCAATTTTTAATCCTTCATGACACACGGTAACCTTTGCCTTTTGTGTTTGTCCATTATCATCAATGTAAGTTTCATTATATGCAAGTTTAATAAACTCTACATATTCACGGGTTGTAACTTGCCCAGTTATATTATCGTTAACACTTGAAGTATCAACAAAATAATATTTTAAATCTTCTTCTAAAATAGGTTCACTTGCATAGGTATTTCCTTTATCATCAATTTCTGCAACACAAGCTAGTTGAAAAGGTCTATAAATGTTTTCAACTTCAAAATTTTTTAAAACTTCTGCCATTCCACCACAATGGTCATTATCTGCATGGGTTAAAATTAAATAATTAATTTTTTCAATTTTAACATCATCTTTTAAATAACTAATTAAATTTGATTTGCTTGCAGATGGTCCAGCATCAATAAGCATAGTTTTTCCATCGGGTAACGAAACAAATGTGCTATCTCCTTGTCCAACATCAATATAATGCACACTAAGAAAACCATCAGTTACCACATTAACAGAATTACTATTATATGCCGTGTAATTTCCAATTCTTAGCGCTTTTTCAATATCGGTGCTAAAAAGCATAGACAAACCACAACAAACTGCTAATAAAATGATGCATACGCATTTAATAATTATTGTCGATTTTTGCGTTTTTTGCTGGGCGATATATGCCATACAATTTTATCCTTTATCTTTGGTTTATTAGTAACAATTTCTATTATTTCGTCTTTTCTTGCCATCACCGCATCATAACCGCGCTTTATCATTTCCTTAGTATCACCTAATTTACTAGATGAAAATTCACCAAGTGCTGGAATAATAACAATATCTGCAAACTTTAATTTATTTTCAACATTGGCTTGCATCATAACGCCAACTGTTGAACTCATAATGCTAAACAATTTCAAAGAATCCGTGCCCTTACCTCTATTAGGGTTCACATCAATGGCAATTACCACATTAGCACCCATTTCTCTAACCACATCGCAAGGGACATTGTTAGCAAGCCCTCCATCAACCAAATGCATTTGTTGGTAAACCACAGGCTTAAACACCCCAGGCACTGCCGAACTTGCACAACAAGCCTTTGCAACACTACCGCTAGAAATTCTCACTTCTTTCCCATTTTTTATATTCACAGCAACAGCCGTAAATGGTATGTTTAATTCGCTAAACACTAAATCTTTTTTAAAAATTTGTTTAAGAGTTTGTTCAATATTCTCAGTTGAACTTGGCATAAAAAACCAATTTTTCTTTTTAATATCTTTGGGTTTAAGGCTATAAACAATTTCTTCCATTTGCTTACTATTAAATCCATAAGCATAAAGTGCCCCAACTAAACTTCCAGCACTCGTTCCTGCAACAAAATCAAAGGTAAGGCCTAGTTCTTCAAGTGCTTTAATGGCACCAATATGTCCAATTCCTCGCACCCCACCACCACCAAGGGCCAAACCTAATTTAACTTTTTTATTACGAAGGATTTTGCCTTCTGCTTGTTTTCTCTTTCTAAAAAACCACATATTTAATTAAAAAATCTTTTTATCTCAATTTCTGCATTGCTAACACTATCACTTGCATGGCAAATGTTGTAAGTTTTGCTTGTTGCGAAATCTCCTCTAATTGTTCCCATTTGTGCCATAAAACTATCAGTAGCCCCTAAAATTTGCCTCATTCCTTCCACTGCTCTTTCACCCGAAACAATCATGCAAATAACTGGTCCACTAATAATATATTCTTCTATTTCAGGATAAAAAGGTTTATCTACTAAATGGCTATAATGTTCAGCACAAATTTGTTTAGATAAAGTTTTCATCACAATATTATCAATGTTATATCCTTTATTTTCAATTCTTTTAATTATCTCACCCACTAATTTTCTTTTAACCCCATCAGGTTTAATCATAACATAAGTTCTTTCCATTAATTAATTCCTCTTTTCTTTTTTTCACTATTTATAATATCACAAACTTTTTCTATTGCAAAATTTAATTTTTCATTTTCCACAACATAATCATATTTATCCTTAAATGAATCTTCAAATTTCTTTCTTGCAATTCTTAGTTCTATTTCATCATTAGTATCTCCCCGAGCTTTAAGCCTTTGCCTTAACTTATCGTTATCAGCAATATCTATATAAATACTAACCGCATCATATCCTTGTTTTTTTATTTCCATAACTCCAAGAACATCTACATCTTTAATAAGCATAGGAAAATTTTTTATGTATTCATTATATCTAATTTTAGAAACCCCATAATAATTACCATTTGAATGAACTTTTTGGTATTCAATAAACTCACCTTTTTTAATGGCTTCTTCGAACTCTTTTTCTGTTAAATAATAATAACTTTCGCCTTCTATTTCTCCTTTTCGTTTGGGGCGAGAAGTAGAAGATGGCAAAAGTGCAATTTGTCCCTTAAATTTGTTTAAAACAGCCTTAATTATTGTGCTTTTACCACTTCCGCTTGCTCCCGAAACCAATATAAACATCTAATCTTTTTCCTCCAAAAGTTCTTTAAGTTCATCAATATAAAGTTCAAAAAGTTTAAATGCACTAAAATATGTCTGTTCATCTAACAAATCTACTTCTGCGAGTTTTAAAAGTTCAAGTGGACTTCTGCTATTCCCTGCCTTTAAAAATGCCATATATTTACTCTTATAATTTCTATCTCCCGATAAAAGTTTTCCACAAATAGTGCATGCACTAACAAAACCCACAACATATTTATAAACATAAAATGGTGAATAAAAGTGTGGTAATCTACTCCACCCACATTCACAATACTGTGTATTGCTAACATCTTTGCCAAAATATTTCTCTATAAGTTCTTTATATTTGCAATTTAATTTATCAAAAGATAAAGTTTCTCCCCTTTCAATTTGTCCGCTTGCAAAGGTTTCAAATTCGGTATACAAACTTTGAGAAAAAATTGCAGCATAAAAATCAATAAGCAAACTATCAATGGCTAAAAGCTTTTCATTTTTATCAGTTGCGTTATCTATTATATATTTTTTGGTTAAAATCTCATTAACAGTACTTGCAATTTCGCATGTAAGTGACGGACATTCTGCCAAATTATAAGGCTGAACTTTACTTGCAAGATAAGCTTGCATGGCATGGCCTAATTCATGGCTCAATGTTGATGTAGCATCAAGGGAATTATTAAAATTTGTTAGAATATATGGATGAACATCATAACAAGAAACACAATAACTGCAACTTTCCTTATTTTTTGTAGGATATAAGTCAATCCATCTGCTAGATAGTGCATGACGCACTAAGTCAATATAATCATCACCTATAACACTAAGTGAATTCAAGATTGCTTTAATTGCTTTATTATAAGGATATTTTGGCTCCTGAGTGTTAGATAAAGGAGCTAAAAAATCGTAGTATTTCAAACTATCAAGTTTTAGTTCGCTACGCTTTAAAGAAAAATAATTATTTAATATTGGCAAACCTTTATGCACACATTTAAGCATAATGTTTACTAATTTCTCTGGCACTTCTTCATAAAAATTAACTCTTTCAAAATTACTTTTAAAATTATAAGTTTTAACCAAAAAGTTAGAATATTTCAGTGAATCAATATATAAATTAGAATAAGTTATGTTAAAACTGTTATATGCCTTATAGTAATTATTATAAGCTTGTTTTCTAATATCTCTATCACAACTCCGCATAAATTTAGAATAATTAGAGTTATTAAGTGGAATTTTTTTACCATTACTAACAACATCAGCAATTGGCATCTCAATATTACTTAACGCACTAAAAGTGTCTTCAAAATCTGCAAATGCACCTGCTCTTGAAACAATTTTCTCTACTTCTTCAGTTTGCACATGTGGTTTATTTTTAATCATAAACTCTAAATCTCGTTTAAATTGAGAAAATTCAATGTTATTTGATAATTCGATTAATTTACTATCTTCAAGCTTTGCAATTTCTTCCTCTGCAAAAGAAAGACTTTCACTAACCTTAATTGAAATATCTTGGGCAATTTGATTTAATTCAATATTCTTTGCATCTGCCCCTTCAACACTTTTCCTAATATAAGCATAAATAATTATTCGTTCAAGTTTTCTGTCTAAATCATTTTTTAAGTTAAAAAATTTTAATATATCAATATCATTATTAAGTTTATTTTTAAACCCTTTTAATTTCCTAAGCAACAGTTTAATCCTTTCACAATCGGCATCAAAGGCTTCAAAATTTAAATAAAGGTCATTGTCATTCCACTTAAATTTATCATCAATTTTTTCTCTTTTCATAATAACTCCTAATAATTTAAATTAATATATCATAATTGTGAACAATTTAGCAATAAAAAAACAACCCAAAGCAAATTTAGGTTGTTTTGTTTGATTAGTTATTTTGCATTTTTTCTTTTTTAATTTTCTTTTCTGGGTTTGCTCCAAAAAGTCTTGTTCTTTTAATTATAAGTTGAATTAAAAGCCAAATACCAGCAATACCCACTATTGCATAAATAATTCTGGTAAAAAGTCCAACGCCAAAAATCCAAGTAATTAAATTCCAGCTAAACACGCCCACTAAAAACCAATTAAGGCAACCAGCAATGGCAATAGATAATGCAATAATGTTAGTTATTATCATAATTCCCTCCTAAACTTATTTCTAATTTTAGAATGTGTAATTAAATAAAATTAATACATAAATAAGAAAAAATATAAAAAAAGAAAAAAATAAAAAGGGCAATAGCCCATCTTTATTTTTTAATAACCGCCATAAATTAAATTTAAAATTAAAAATGTCACACAAAGCACTAAAAGCAAAACTGCATCAATTATTGTCCACTTTTTAATTTTTCCTTGCAAAGATGCTCCTTTATTTCGATTATAAAAAGTGTCTGCATTTCCAGTAACACCACTTATTCCATTAGAGTTGCCCTTTTGGCAAACCACTGCAATAATCATAAAAATAGAGCAAACAACAATTAAACAAGCAATAACAATTTTTAAGATTGGAATAACATTTTCTCTAAAAGGACTAACCTGTTGGTTATCATTAGCAAGTATTAACATGTTCAAAAAATTCATAATAAATCTCCTAAGCACAAAGAGTATAACATAAAATAAAAACTAATTACAAGTAATTTTTAATATTAATTAAGAGTTAAATAGGCCACCAAAAATGCAATTAAGGCAATAAACAAAAAATATACCACAATTTTATTTATAATCTTACCACCAGTATAAGATTTTTTTCCATACATATCAACTACTAATAAAACAATAAAAACTGCAAAAAGACCAATATATAAAACAGTAAGTTTTTTTTCTTTAATTGTCTGCGCAAGTAAATTAGATAACTCTATAAAATTTAACATAATAATTCCTTATAAAAGTGGTGTATTTAAATTTAATAATATTATTATATATCAAAAATAAATACTTTTCAATAGTTTAATTAAATTTACTTTTCATTAATTTATCACTAATAATAAAGCAAAAAAACATGTTTATATCAATGATTTACCAGACATATCTTTTGGTATTTTTTCACCCAATAATTTCAACATTGTTGGTGCTATGTCTGCCAGAGTTCCCGATAATTCCTTGGTTTTAGCCTTGTCTTTGTAATCATTATCAACAATAATAACAGGTACAAGTGCCATAGTGTGCGATTTATTAGGAGTGCCGTCTTCATAAACCATACTGTCGCTATTGCCATGGTCGGCAGTTATAATTGCCCTACCATTTGCAAGAAGCGTAGCATCAACTACTTTGCCAACACATTCATCAACAACACCAACTGCTATTTTAGTTGCCTCCAAATTTCCAGAATGACCTACCATATCTCCATTTGCAAAATTAATAATAATAACATCATACTTATTCTTAGAAATTTCCTCAACAACTGCATTTGCAATTTCTCTAGCACACATTTCAGGCTTAACATCATAAGTTTTAAGTTTTTCACTTGAAATTAAAATTCTATCTTCATTAAAAAATGCTTCATTTCTACCAGCATTAAATGCGAAAGTTATATATGCAAATTTTTCAGTTTCTGCAATTTTTAATTGCTTGTACCCTTTTTCGCTTAAAATTTCACTTAAAATGTTTTTAATTTCAATAGACGGAAAAGCAATTTTTACACCTTTTAAACTTTCGTCATAATTTGTCATAGTAATAAGATTTAAGTTTAAATTAGTTGTAAAATCAAAGTTATTATCCCAAGAAAGAACTCTTGCAAGTTGTCTTTCCCTATCAGCTCTATAATTAAAAATTATAACACTATCATTTTCTTTAATAATACCTGCGGGTTTACCACCTTTCAATTTTATAATAGGTGTTAAAAATTCATCTGTTTCTCCACTATCATATGCCTCTTTTATGCCCGCTTCAATATCATTCACAGGTTTACCTTTTCCTTTCGTATAAGCATCATAAGCAATTTGCACTCTATCCCAATTGTTATCTCTATCTAATGCATAAAACCTACCCACAACATCTACAATTTCACCTGTTTTATAAATTTTTATTGCATTTTCTACCTGTTTTAAATAAGTTAATGCAGATTTTTGTGGCGTATCCCTTCCATCACTAATAAAATGAATAAAAAGTTGTTTAACTTTTTTCTCACTTGCAAGTTTAATTAATGCTAATAAATGATTAATATGGCTATGAACTCCACCATCACTAGCAATGCCAATTAAATGCAACGGTACTTCATTTTTTATTGCATGATTAATTGCATCTAAAATTGCCTTATTTTTATAAAATTCACCACTTTCAATTGCTTTATTAATTCGTGCTAACGGTTGGTAGTTTACTCTTCCCGTTCCAATGGTTAAATGCCCCACATCACTTGTGCCAGTTTGCCATTCTGGAAGGCCAACCGCTAAACCACTTGCTTCGAGTTTCCCATGCGGATAATTATTTGCAAATCTTTGCAAATTAAGTGTGTTAGTTGGCAAAACTGCACTAACTGATAAATCTTTAGGAATGCCTACCCCATCCATAATTATTAAAGTTGTTAATTTATTTGCTTTCATATATCTCCTAATTAACTAATAATAGTTAAAATTAATTAAATTATAACCCAAATTTTACCAATTTTGCAAATTTTAATGCGTCTAAACTAGCACCTCCAACAAGCACACCTGCAACATTTTCAATGCCAAAAATTTCTTCTGCATTTTCTGGATTCACACTTCCACCATAAAGGCAAGGGACAACTACTCCATACTCTTCTTTTAAATAGTCAATTATAATTTTATGGGCTTTATAAATATCTTTATTTGTTGCCACTTTCCCAGTTCCTATTGCCCAAATAGGCTCATAAGCAATTATTAAATTTTCAAAATTTGTGCCATTCAAATTTTTAAGTTGATTTTTTAAAACAGACACAACTTTACTCTTTTCTTCAATAGTTTCACCCACACATAAAATAACTTTTAGCCCACTATTTGTTGCATATTTCACTTTTTTGTTCACAAATTCATTGCTTTCATTTAAAATTTTGCGTCTTTCACTATGCCCAACAATACAATATCTAGCACCACTTGCAATAACCATATCGGCATTAATTTCCCCAGTAAATGCACCACAATTTTCAGGATAAATATTTTGAACACCCACAAATCCTTTTTTTGCTATTTGCTTTGTCACTTCGTTTAAACAAGTGAAAGGAACACATAAACAAAAATTATTTGCTTTTTTTGGCACAAGTTTTAAAAACTCTTTACAAAAAGTATTTGCTTCTTGCACTGTTTTATTCATTTTCCAATTTCCCACAACTAATTTACTCATTTAATTACTCCTTAATTTAAAAAGTGGCTTAATGCCACTTCTTAATTATTTATCTAACAACATTTGAACGCCAGGAAGTGGTGCACCTTCTAAAAATTTCAATGTTGCTCCTCCGCCAGTTGAAATATGACTTATTTTGTTAGCATAACCCGATTCATAAATCGCAGCAACGCTGTCTCCGCCACCAACAATACTAACAGCCCCACTCTTAGCAACATATTTTGCAATTTTCATTGTTCCTTTTTTAAATCTATCAAATTCATAAACTCCCATTGGACCATTCCAAACAATGGTGTTAGCTTTCATTATTTCCTGTTTAAAAATTTTTAATGTTTTAGGGCCAATATCTAATACCTGATACCCTTCTGGAATAGCAAAAGCATTTGCCACTTTTTTACTTGCATCAGGTGCAAATTTATTTGCCACAACAACATCAATAGGAAGTAAAATCTTTACATTCTTTTTATCTGCTTCATCTAAAATTTTCTTGGCAATCTCTATTTTATCTTTTTCATATCTTGAAAAACCAAGTTTGCCACCCTTTGCAGCAATAAAAGTGTTTGCCATTGCACCGCCAATTAATATGCATGTTGCTTTTAATAATAATTTAGTTATAACTCCAATTTTATCGCTTACCTTAGCCCCACCTAAAATTACAACAAATGGCGGTTTAGGATTGTCTAAAACTTTACTCATAGCCACAATTTCATTGCTCATTAAAAACCCTGCAACAGCTGGCAAATCGCATGCTACACCTGCAGTTGATGCATGTGCTCTGTGCGCAGTTCCAAAAGCGTCGTTAACAAAAATATCTGCCAAAGAAGCAAGTTCAGCTGCAAATCTTGGGTCATTTTCCTCTTCTTCTTTATGAAATCTAACATTTTCTAGCATCATAACTTCCCCATCTTTCAAATTTGCAGAAAGAGTTTTAGCACTATCACCAATAACATCACTAGCCATATAAACTGGTTTTCCTAATAGTTCACTTAACCTTTTAGCAATAGGTGCAAGCGAAAATTTAGGATTAAACATACCCTCAGGTCTGCCCAAATGGGAACATAAAATAACCTTTGCATTATTGCTTATTAAATAATTAATTGTTGGAAGGGCTGCTTTAATTCTTGTGTCATCAATAATATTCCCGCCTTCATCCATAGGCACATTAAAATCCACTCTCACTAAAACTCTTTTTCCAGTTACATCAATATCTTTAAAGGTCTTTTTATTCATAAAACCCCCTTATTATAATAATTATATATTGATTGTATAATATATATAAATCATTGTCAAACACATTTAAATAATTCTATATTTTTAAAAATAAGTTTCAAAAATTACCAGTTATCATAAAAATAAACAAAAAAAATTCTATAAGTTGAACCTTATAGAATTTTTATTTAATTTGATTATTAATTATCTGTATTTTGTCCCATAAGGGTTAAAATTTCTTTTTCATCGTCGTTAAGTCTTGCTTTTTCACCCTCAAAAAACGCTTTCATCTTTTGTGCATTTTCATATTTTTCCTTGTTAGTATCAAGATATGATTCTGCATCTTTAATGCTAGATTTAAGTTCATTAATATGAGTAACTAATTCTTCTTGCTTTTGCTTTTTATCTGCATCAATGTTTTTAATATCGGTTACTGAATATAAAACAAGATTTAATTTTGTTAAGTCTTCTGCTTTTTTATCTAGCAATTTTTGATTTCTTGCCATTCTGCGCTCTGTTCTTTCATATTTATTAATATCTCTATTTACTTTCACTAAATCTGCATCAACTTTACCTTGTGCTTCACGAACGCTAGCAAGTCTTGTAGAAAGGTCAACAACTTCTTGTGTAGGTTGTGCAACTTCTTCAACGCTATTTCCATTATTAATTACTTCATGAGTGTGCTCTCTTACAACAATAACTTTACCCTTTGTGTTATCATCTGCATCACTCACTTCCATGTCAGTTTCCACTGGTTCACTGTCCACAATAACTTGGCTATTTTCATTTTCAGTTTCTGTATTTTCTTCTTGTGGTTGTTCAATTTCTTGTTCAGTAGTTTCTTCGCTTGAACTTTCAGTGTTTTCTTCCCTATTTTCTTCTGCTTCAACAACTTCGTTGTTCTCTTCTACAACATCATTAACTTCGTCACCATTTTCTTCTTGGTTTTCGTTAATTTCTTCTGCTTTGGCTTCTTCTACAACTTCTTTTGTTTCTTCTTCGCCGTTAGCAGAAACTTCTTCATTTGTTTCTTCTTGTTCTGTTTTCACAGATTGTTCTTCTTGTTCTGTTTCCGCATTTTCTTCGTTAGCGTTGGCAGCAGCAGATGCTTCAAGTTTTGCAAGCATTGCATCTAAATCAAAATCTTCTTCTTTCTCTGGCTCAGTAGTTGTCTCTGCTACTTGTTCATTAGTTGTATTATCTTCATTTTTAGTTTCAACATCACTATTTTCTTTTTCATTGGTTTTAGCAAGTTCCAAGAAAAATGCAACAGCAAAACAAATTACAGCAACTATACCTAAAATTATTAAAACTAATGCAAATGTTTTCATAAATTTATCTCCTTATTATTCTTTGCATTTTATGCAAAATTTTCAAATTTTGCAAAGGATTATCAAAATCCCCGCTTAATTGCACATAGTATACACCAATAAAAATAAATTTTCAAGACCTAAAACAAATTTTTATAAAAAACTTGCAAATTTTATCATAAATTTTACTTAGTTTAGCCATTTTTGCAACTTTCAACTTAATAATAAGTGTTTTTCACAAATTTATTATTTATAAATTCCACTATTATTATAAAATTATTCATTAGAGTCTTATATAAGTTTTCTTTTAAATCTTTAATTAAAAATTATAGATTTTAAAAAACAAAAAACCCAAACAAAATGTTTGGGTTTTCATCTTAAAATTATTCTTCTTTGTTTTCGTCAGTTGTTTTGTCTTCCCCTTTAACAGCGGTTGCCACACCAAAACCAGTAAGCACAACCCCAGAAAGCATTGCAGCAATATAACCAATGTTATTAAGTGCATCAGCAAGCGTGTCGCCATTAAAACCATTGCCCCAAGTTATACCTTGTAAAATGCTACCAACTAAAATCATAGCAAGTCCAATAGCAAGAATAATAATAGCAGTGTTAACACATTTTTTCATTTTTTATTTCTCCTTTTATTATTGATATCTAAATTATATGCTAACATAAAAAATTTTGTCAATTATTTTAAACTATTATGTTGTATATAAAAAAAATAAAAGAACAATTTACTAATTTTTAATTCTTTAATTTATTAATTGTTCAATTACACCAAAAATTTATAGCAGATAAATTTTGTATATTAAAATACGGCATAAAGATTTAAAACTTATGCATTTTAAAATTGATTTCATACTTATTGCAATTAAACTTTAAAATGCTCTATAATGCATTATTAAATAAGATTTCAAATAAATTAAAATTAACCTTTTATAAACTTTTTTAATTTTAAATTTATCCAAACCTTTTAATAGTTAAATTTTAAAAGAAAATTTCATTAAAAAAGTAAAAAACCGCCAAAAGTCAAGGCGGTTAGTTGTTGGTGGAGGCGATGGGAATTGAACCCATGTCCAATTATTGTCTTATTTCCCTTTCTTCGTGTCCCAGCCAAATTTTATTAATTCATTTACTCAATTTGGCAAACATTAAATGAATTTGCTTGATTTATCTTAGATGCAAATCTTTCAAGCAAAAATTTGCATCGCATCTTACTTTCTTGCAACTGGGTCTGCTATGTAAGCCTAGCAGTCAGTCGTGCTACACTAGGCAGCAAGTGCTAATTTTTGATCAGCGTTTATTTTTAATTTCCGTTTTTAGGCAGTCGAGCCTGCCAGCACGCTTAGAAAACTCAACAAAATAACTGTCGAAGCCTTAACGCCCCCTTAATTTTTAGCCAAAGTTTTTAAGTTCTCTTTCTTGTTCCCTCTTTATATCTTTGGCTTTTATTGTGTCTTTCTTATCGAACTCTTGCTTACCTTTTGCTAATGCAATTTCAATTTTTACCAGTTGATTTTTAAAATAAATTTTTAAAGGAATAATAGTATAACCTTTAATTTTTGTTTTCCTTTCAAGTTTTAAAATTTCTTGTTTACTTAACAAAAGTTTTCGAGTTCTATTTGCATCTGGGGCAAGCATAGTGGTTTTATCATAAGTAGAAATATTTGTTCCAAGCAAAAAACATTCACCATTTTTAATAATGCAATAACTATCTTTTAAATTAACCTTCCCTTCTCGCACCGATTTAACTTCACTGCCTTCAAGCACAATGCCCGCTTCAAGTTTATCTTCAATAAAGTAATCGTGCAATGCCTTCCTATTTTCTGCAATAATCTTCATTCTTTTCCCCTAATGCATGCAAATTATATCATAAACAAACAATAAATTCAATAGCAATCACATTATTTGCTTATTTTTTGCGTTTATTAGCCATATTTTTATGCTCTTTTTCATTTATTTCTAATGAAAAATCTATATGTCTTGTAACCACATCAACAGCCACTAATTTAACCATTACTTCCTGCCCAATCTTAAATGTGTTTTTCTTACCAATAAGTGCAAATCTATTTTCATCATAAATATAACTATCTGCTGGTAAATATTCCCTATAAACTAAGCCTTCAACCGTGTTGTCTAATTCAACATAAACTCCACTTTCACTAACACCGCTAATGATTGCTTTGTAAACATTACCAATTTTATCTACCATAAATTCGGCTTTTTTCTGGTCATCAACTGTTCTTTCGGCTTCATCTGCATTTCGCTCGCACACACTACTTTGTTCACTTGCAACTTTGACCTTTTCTGTAAGTTCTGCAATTTTGTTTTCGTTTAACTTACCAGTTAAATAATAAGTAATTATTCTATGTATCATAAGGTCTGGGTATCTTCTTATTGGAGAAGTGAAATGGCAATAATCTTTAAGTGCCAATCCAAAATGTCCAAGGTCTTTTTGGTAATAGATTGCCTTTTGCATACTTCTAAGCATAACTTTACTTAAAGCCACATGATAAGGTTCATTTTTAGTTTGAATTAAAAGTGCTTGAAAATCTTTTGGTGCCACATTTTCTGCATTTGCATTAAATTTTAAACCTAAACCCGAAGCAAAAGCTGTAAAACTTTGCAACTTTTCAGGAGTTGGACTTTCATGAATACGATAAACAAAAGGCAATTTTAACTTATTAAAATGTTTTGCAATAACTTCATTAGTTATAATCATAAATTGCTCAATAAGTTTATCGCTGTCTTCTCTTGGTTTTCTTCTTATATTTATAGTTTTGCCACTTTCATCTACATCAATTTGCGTTTCTGGCAAATCAAAATCAATATTACCTGCTTTATTTCTTCTTTTAGCTAAAATTTTTGCAAGTTTATTCATGTTATTTAGCATAGGAACAACTTCTTTGCACTTTTCAATTTCAACCTTATCCCCACTAAAAATTTTAGTTACTTGCGTGTATGTCATTCTATATGCACTTTGAATAATACCTTTGCAAATATTGTAATCTATAACTTTTCCTGTTCCATCAATAACTATTACGACAGACATAGTAAGCCTATTTTCCTTAGGATTAAGAGAACATATATTATTAGATAATATTGTTGGAAGCATCGGCAAAACCATGTCTGGAAAATATACGCTAGTTCCCCTTTTAAAAGCTTCTTTATCTAATTCTCCGCCTTCTTTAACATAATGACTAACATCTGCAATATGCACACTTAATTCATATTTATCTTCAATAACTCTAAGTGATATTGCATCATCAAAATCTCTAGCATCTTCACCATCTATGGTAATAACTAATTGATTTCTAAAATCTGTTCGACCTTCAATATCTTTTTTGCTTATTGGCTTAGCGACTTCTTTTGCTTCTTCAATTACTGCTTGTGGAAATTCTTCAATAAGTCCAAAACTTCTTATTATTGAAAGAGTTGCAACCTTAACATCATTTGCATCTCCTAAAATTTCAATAACTTCTCCTTTTGCCATACTAATTTTAGATGGATAATCTGTAATTTTAACCAATACTTTACTATTTGTTGTTGCTCCCATGGTTTTTCCTGTTGGAATAAAAATAGTATCGGTAAACCTTGTATCATCTGGCACAACAATATTGCCTCCAGCATTAACTGAAAACAACCCTACTACATTTTTAATATTTCTTTCTAATATTTTAATAATTTCGCCATTTTTTGATTGTTTAGCATTATATTTGCGGTTTTTATTTTTTGGCTTTGAAATTATTCTAACAAGCACTGTATCGCCATGCACAGTGCCATTTGTGTCTTTTTCTGCCACATAAATATCATCAACATCTTGGCTATCTGGTCGAACAAACACATATCCCTTATTACTACCAATAACTTTACCTCTTATTGCCCCAGCATTATTAGGTAAAGTATATTTGTTTCGTGCCGTTTTAACTAATCTGTCTCTTTTAATTAATTCATCAATAGCACCAATAACTGCCCGTCTGTCGAAGCCAACAGTAAAACCACATATTTTCATTATTTGGTCTACAGTAAAATATTTTTGTTTAGAATTTCTTAACATTTGCTCAATTGTATCTACAAAATTCATATTTTTCTCCTTAAATGTGAAAATCTTTTTTCATTTCTTTTGCCATACTTTTAGGTTTAAAAATTAAAATAATTAACCACCAGCCCACACTCACACAAACAAAAACCAAACTAGGCCAAGTTATTAAATTTTTAAATACTAAAACTTTAACCAAGAAATAAATAACAGAAGCAATTGCAATATACATTAATCTTTTTGCTAAACTTATTGCATATTTATTTTTAGTAAAACTAATAATTGCACAAATTGTTGATACTGCAACCATTACAAATGGCACAACAATTGAAAAGCCCCAGCCGAAAGGAAGTCCCATTGCTAAATGGTTATATGCATCTATAAAAATAATTAAGAAACCTAAATAAAAACTGCTGGCTGGCATACTTTTTAAAAGATTACCGCCTTTCCTAAATGGATGAACAAACATCATGAAGATACAAAATAGTGAAACAACAGCATAAGGAAACCAATAAGGCCTTGTGCCAAATATTAAATTAACAAAAAGACATATCAAGCAAGCAACTATTACAATGTTCCTAACAATTTTAAGGGTTTTTTCTTTATAAATATTAGAATAATTGTAAACTGGGTAACTAAATTTATTGGGTTTAGCCTTGTCATTTCCATTTAAAACATATTTCCCACAAAGAGGACAATTGGCAAGATCACTACTAACTTCCACATTGCAAGCCTTACATCTATTCCCCGCCATACTCATCTCTCCTATTGCTTTCAACTTTAATATCTACGCCTAAACTTGCAAGTAATCTAAAAACATCTCTTTCTGTTGTATTTTCTGCGAGTTTGCTTGAAATTGTAAGCACCATAACATCACAAAAAGAAATTAAACCCACAGCAATTGAATTATGTTTGCTTCTGCCAAGATTAACTTCATATCTTTCAATATAATCACTAAATTCTTTGGGAGATTTTACTGCACCTATATTAGAAAATGCAAAAGTTTGCAATTTTTCTCCTAAAATGTTAAAAGATAAGTTTAAAAACAGGTTTTTTATAAATAATGGCATTAATTTTATAAACCAATTTTTTTGTGCGTTAACATTAGCATTAATATTTTTCTGCAAATATTTTTTATCAACTTTACTAAAATCTTCTTTAATTTTTGCAATAATTTGTTCTAAACTGGCATTTTCATCACTTATTTCAATATTAATATATGAACTAAAATTTCTCAGTGTATTGCTGGAAAATCTTGTTCTTAAATCAATTGGCACAGATATTTTAATTGGTCTTCTAACATTTTTGCGTTTTTTTAGTATTGCAAGGCATAAAACAGCACTTAAAAAAGTAGTTATATTGCAATCATATTTTTTAGCAATTTCTTTAACTTGATTAACACTCATCACACCATTCGTGGTATTCACTATTCCTTCATCTTCAACATTGCCATGTATATTGTAAGCCGAACATTCTTTATGACTATTTCCCTTTTCATTAGTTGCATTCGCAAAAAATGAATCTTCCATTTCTTCTTGTGTTGGTAGATCTAAATAATTTAAGTAGCCATCATTAGATGAAAGTTTTACTCCTAAATTTTCAAGATATCTTGCAATTAAAGAATTTAAAAAGGTCAAAGCGCCCCTTCCATCTGTTATTGCATGAAAAACCTCAAGACTTAATCTATAATCACTATAAAGCACTCTTATTAAATGTTTTTTAGTATCAGTTAAATCCATATAAGAACAAGGAAAATCTTTTTCTCTTTCAATTAACAATTTACTTTCACTATGTTCAAAATAATGCCAAAAAAAGCCTTGTTTTAAATAAACATCAAAAGTTGGAAATCTTGGCATAATTTCATTTAAAGATTTTTGCAAAATATCAGCATCAATTTTGTTTTTAAAAACAGCACTAACTCTATAAACAAATGTCCAATGGTCATTTTTAGAACTTGGATAAATAGTGGCGGCATTATCTAGCCTAAACCAACTTGCAACTTTACCCTTTCTTTTTATTCTATGTTCATCTGTTTTTTTTGATGGCAAAACAAAGGCATCATTCATTTGCTCCGCTTTAACTTTTTTTTGTGGAACAATTTTTGCCTGTCCATCTATAACTTTAAACATTAATTGATTTTCTTTTTTTGACATAACATTAAAATAATTTGTTAAATTATAATATAAAAATAAAATAGAAAAAACCTTAACAAATATAATAAATTATTGCAACTTTTTAACATTTATATTAAAATTTTACAATAATATAATATAGTTTAACAAAATGCTTATAATTTGTCCAATATATAAACCATTTCTTAAATAATTAAAAATTATTTTAAATCAAAAATTTGCCAAATTTAGGTAAATTATTATTAAATATTTCATTTTAACCAATTTTATTGATAACTAATGCTTGCTAATAATATTCAAATATTTTAAAATAAAATAATAAATTATAAGAGGTAAGAAAATGAAATGTTTAGTTACTGGTGCAACGGGACATATTGGCAATGTTTTAGTAAAAAAATTATTGAAAGAAAATTTTGACATAACAGTTTTAGTATTGCCAAATGAAAATCTTGAACCTATTAGAAACTTAAATGTTAAAATTGTTTATGGCGATATTCGTGATAAAAAGATTTTAGA
Source organism: uncultured Eubacteriales bacterium (assembly GCA_902496015.1). GTDB lineage: Bacteria > Bacillota > Clostridia > Christensenellales > UBA1242 > UMGS2070. Next base: position 63,172 of record CABUZJ010000001.1, on the reverse strand, counting down.
AAGTCTTATAGATGCAGACACAGTAGTTTTCCATTTGGCAGGTCTTATTAACATAAGTGTTAATAAGTTTGATTTAATTTATGATATAAATGTTAATGGGACTAAAAATATTGTTGATGTTTGCGTAGAGAAAAATGCGAAAAAATTAATTTACACAAGCTCAGTGCACACAATATACCCAGAAAAGAACAAAATTTTAACTGAACCCACAGAATTTGACGAAAATATAATTGAAGGCGACTATGCAAAAACTAAAACAATTGCAACCAAATATGTTTTTGATGCATGTAGAAATAAAGGATTAAAAGCGGTTGTAACTTATCCGTCTGGCGTCATTGGACCTTATGATTACAAATTAAGTGAATTAGGTCAAGTAATTATCGACTATATAAACAAAAAATTATTAGCATATGTTAAAGGTGGTTATAATTTTGTAGATGTTAGAGATGTTGCAGATGGAATAATAAAAGCATATAAAAAAGGAAAAATCGGTGAAGGATATATTTTAAGTGGTAAATATGTTTATCTTAAAGAATTATTTAACATAATAAATAAAAAAATAGGAAGAAAACACCGACCTCCCCTTTTAGCAATAGGTTTTGTTAGGCTTTTTGCAAGGGCTTGTGAAAATTATTACATAAAGCGAAATAAAAAGCCATTATTTACACTTTACTCTCTTTACACATTAACAAGCAATGGAAACTTTTCACACGAAAAAGCAACCAAAGAATTGGGTTACACAACAACATCTATTGAAAAAACATTATTCGATACTATAGATTGGTTTATTAAAAATCGCCCTAATCTCTTTAACCCTAAAATACTTAAAAAATTAACTAATTCTAACACAAATTAAATTATTAATAAAAAAATTATCCATTTTTTATAAAATAAAAATTTAATTACATTGCATATTGTAAGTTAATCTATAATAACAAAAAATTGAGGCTAAACTAAATAAGTTTACGCCTCATTTTTCTGCACTACATTGCTTTAATAAATTATTTTTTAAGTTATACCAACTCAACAATAGCCATTTGCGCATTATCACCACGACGAATAGATGTTTTAATAATGCGAGTATATCCACCTTTTTGGTTCTTTTCTGTTGCTCTTGCGTCATATTTTGGTGCAAGGTCATCAAATAGTTTTTCAATTAATGGATATTTAATTCCTTGTGTTCTTGCTTCAAAGGCTTCTTTCTTTTCACCTTTCGCTCTTTGTTCAGTTTTGGTGTAAAGTCCAGCCATTAGTTTTCTTCTAGCATTAAGTTTTGTTGAACCATCTTTAGAAATGGTAACGGTTACTTCTTTGCCCTTTGCATCAACACTTGTTTTCTTTTCAGTTACAGTGTCTTTATAAGAATTTACTGCAAGAGTTATATATTTTTCAGCAAGTCTACCTGCTTCTTTTGCACGGTCTAAGGTAGTTTCAATTCTTCCATACCATAACAAATCTGTAACAAGACCACGAAGCATTGCAACTCTTTGGTCGGTTGGTTTGCCTAGTTTTTTAGTTTCCATTTGTCTACTCCTTTTATTAATCCTCACGAACTTTTAGGTTAAGTCCAAGGTCTACAAGTTTACCAATAACTTCGTCTAAAGATTTACGACCAAGGTTTTTAACTTTCAACATATCGTCTTCTGTTCTTTTTGTTAAATCTTCAACAGTGTTAATTCCTGCTCTTTTTAAACAATTATAACTTCTAACAGATAAATCCATGTCTTCAATGCTCATTTCCATAAGTTTTTGAACCTTGTCTTCTTCACGGCTAACAAGAATTGAAGCATTCGCCATTTCTTCCACAAGTTCAACAAACAAATTAACATGTTCAACTAAAAGTTTACTTGCAAGGCTAATAACTTCTTTTGCAGAAGTTGTGCCATTAGTAGTCACTTCTAAAGTTAATTTATCGAAATCAGTATTTTGTCCAACACGAGTGTTTTCAACACTATAACTTGCCGATTTTACAGGAGTGAAAATGCTATCTATTGCAATAAAGCCAATAGGATAACTTTCATTCTTGTTTTTATCAGCACTAACATAGCCACGGCCTCTGCCCACAATAATTTCCATATCTAATACCCCATCTGTTTCTAGGGTACAAATATACATATCTGGGTTTAAAACTTCAACTTCGTCATCAACTGCAATATCTCTTGCAGTAACAATGCCTGGGCCCTTTGCTTTTAAAGTAATTGTTTTCTTGAAATCACGGTTTGTGTTGTTAGTTTTAACAGCAAGTCCTTTAATATTTAAAATGATTTCAGTAACATCTTCTTTACAGCCTTTAATTGTTGAAAATTCATGCTGAACGCCCGCAATTTTAATGCAGATAGGTGCAGCACCAGGAAGGCTAGAAAGTAACATTCTTCTAAGAGCATTACCAATTGTTGTTCCAAAACCTTTTTCAAGTGGCTCTAAAACAAATTTAGCATAACTTCCATTCTCTTCTTCAACACATTCAATTCTTGGTTTTTCAATTTCTAACATAACAATCCTCCAAAGTTATTGTTTTTATTTAGAATAAAGCTCGATAATTAAGTGCTCTTCAATATTAAGGTCAATGTCATCACGAGCAGGAAGATTTAACACCTTTCCGCTAAGTTTTTCAGCATTAAACTCTAACCACTTAGGAACAACAACCCTAGATTCACGAACTGCGTCAAAGCATTTCTTCTTCATTTTAGATTCTTTAACTGAAATAACATCACCAACTTTAACTAAATAAGATGGAATGTTAACTGCTTTTCCATTAACACAAATATGACCATGATTAACTAACTGACGACTTGCAGCACGGCTACTTGCTAATCCTAGTCTGTAAACCACATTATCTAGTCTTCTTTCAAGAAGAGATAACATATTTTCGCCAGTTTTGCCCTTCATGCGTTCTGCTTCTTCATAATAACCATGAAATTGCTTTTCAAGAAGACCATAAGCTCTTTTTACTTTTTGTTTTTCACGAAGCTGAACTTGATATTCACTTGCTTTTTTACGGCTTACTGGATGCACCCCTGGATTAACTGGTCTGCGTTCCATAGCGCATTTTTTAGTTAAGCATCTATCACCTTTTAAAAAGAGTTTAGCACCTTCTCTTCTACATAATCTGCAATCTGCATCAACATATTTTGCCATTGCTTTTCCTCCTATATTCTTCTGCGTTTAGGTGGTCTGCACCCGTTATGAGGAATAGGTGAAACATCGCGAATTAAAGTAACTTCAATTTCTGCATTCGCAAGAGCACGAATAGCAGATTCACGACCATTACCAGGACCTTTTACATAAACTTCAACGCTTTTAATTCCATATTCTTTTGCGGCTTTTGCAGCTTTTTCAGCAGCAATGCCTGCGGCAAAAGGAGTGCTTTTACGGTTACCACGGTAGCCAAGTGCCCCTGAACTGCAAGCAGCCAAAGTGTTACCAGCAACATCAGTTACAGTAACAATAGTGTTATTAAACGAAGATTGAACATGAACAATACCTTTATCGATATTGGTAGTAATCTTACGCTTTTTAGTTGTGCTTTTCTTAACTTGTGCCATAAAATTCTCCTTTATTTCTTCTTAATTCCGCTTGCCCTAGGACCTTTTCTAGTTCTAGCATTACTATGAGTTCTCTGTCCTCTAACAGGCAAACCTTTTCTGTGTCTTATTCCACGATAACTACCAATTTCCATTAATCCTTTAATGTCCATTGCAACATCTCTTTTAAGGTCACCTTCAACAGTTACATGTTTGTCTAGGTATTCACGAATTTTGGTAATATCGTTTTCTGTTAAATCTTTTACCCTTGTGTCAGGGTTAATTTTGGTTTCAGCCAAAATCTTTTGTGAAGTTTTAAGCCCTACACCATAAATATAGGTAAGACCAACTTCAACACGCTTCTCATTTGGTAAATCAACACCAGCGATACGAGCCATTTTTATCCTCCAATAGATTAAATAATATTTTAACGACTTATGGTAGAACTTTTAGTTCCAGCCGCCCACAAAATCGATTATTTTCAAAATAAACAAGGCAAAAATTTGCCTTAAAAACTAACCCTGAACCTGTTTATGTTTAGGATACTTATCGCAAATTACTCTTAATTTGCCATTTCTTTTAATAACCTTGCAACTATCGCAAATAGGTTTCACACTTGGTCTAACTTTCATTTTAGTTTCTCCTTTTTATTTTTGTCTCCAAATAATTCGGCCACGGGTTAAATCGTAAGGGCTCATTTCCAGTTTCACTGTGTCACCCTCGTAAACATGGATAAAATTTTTCCACAACTTGCCCGATAAATAAGCAGTAATAATATGTCCGTTTGCTAGTTGAACTTTAAATGTTGCCCCTGGCATAGCCTCAACAACAACACCTTCCGTTTCAATAACATCATCTTTACTCACGTTAATTACTTGCCTCCTCGCCAGTCATAGTTAAAATTTCAACTCCATTTTCGGTAATTAGCACCGTATTTTCATAATGAGCAGATGGCCTTCCGTCTGCCGTTCTGTGGTCCCAACCATTAATTTTCATTTGGTAAGAACCTGCATTAACCATAGGTTCAATAGCAATTGTCATGCCTGCTTCAAGTTTCATGCCAGTTCCCCTAATTCCATAATTTGGAACACTTGGTGGCTCGTGCATATGCGAACCAATGCCATGCCCCACCATATCACGCACAACACTAAAACCATGTTTTTCAACATATGTTTGAATTTGTGCACCAATGTCGCCAAGTCTGCTCCCCGCCTTAATTCCACGAATTCCTTCAAAGAAACTTTGCTTGGTAACTTCAATTAACTTTTGTTTTTCTTCGCTCACTTTCCCAATGGCAAATGTCCTTGCGGCATCACCTTGCCATCCTTTATAAATTGCACCAACATCAACAGAAAGTATCATGCCTTCTTTTAAAATGTCCTTTTCGCTTGGAAAACCATGAACCACAACATCATCAATTGATGTGCAAATTGTTGCAGGAAAACCATTATAATGCAAAAAACTTGGTTTTGCTCCTTTACTAATTATATATTCAAATGCAATTTTGTCAAGAGTCTTTGTTGAAATTCCCACTTTTGCATTTTGTTCCATAAGGTCTAAAACCTCTGCAACTATCTTCCCTGCTTGTCTCATCAATTCTATTTGTTTTTCAGTCTTAATACTAACCATTACTTAGTGCCTTTTTAATTTCGCCGTAAACTTTATCTATACTTTGATTTCCATTAATTGTTATAAGTTTACCCGACTTTTTATAAAACTCAACCACAGGTGTCGTTTGTTCAACATAAGTAGCAAGCCTTTTTTCAATAACTTCAAGTTTATCGTCATCACGAGTGTAAACCTTGCTTTTACAAACCGGGCAAAGCCCATTTTTGCAATCGCTATCAATAAATGTTCCGCCACAAGATTTACAACTTTTTCTAGATGTTAATCTTTTCTTAATTGCATCAAAGTCAACATCTATAAAAATTACTTTATCAATTCCAAGTTTTTCAACAAATTGAATTTGTGCTAAATTTCTTGGAACGCCATCAAGTAAAAATCCATTTTTACAATCAGGCTCTTTAATTCTTTTATTTAACATATCAAATATTATCTCGTCGTTAACCAACTTACCTGATTCTATTAAAGACTTTGCAATTTTCCCTTCTTTGGTACCTAATCTTACCGCTTCTCTTAACAAATTGCCTGTTGAAATATGGGCAACTCCAAAATCGGTAACAATTCTACTTGCCTGTGTTCCCTTTCCAGAGCCAGGTGCACCAATAATAATTAAGTTCATAAATTCTCCTAATTTTGTGTTATCCTTCTCTATTTCTCAAATTTAAACAAGTATCCTAGGCTTAAATTTAATAAATAGATTTACTCTAGCCCGATGAACTCGGGCTAAAGTTTATTTTTATAACAAGTTTTTGTGCCTTTTCATTAATATTTGAGCATTAAGTTGAGTGTTAAATTCAATTGCAACACTAACAACTATAAGCATACCAGTTGCAGTAAATGCATTAAGTAGCCCAACTGAACTACCTGCAACAGCTTCGAAGATAACTGATGGCACAATGGCAATGAATGCCAAGAAGATTGCACCAAAAAGTGTTATCCTTTTGCTAATTCTAGATAGATATTCAACTGTTGGTCTGCCAGCCCTAACCCCAGGAATAAAGCCACCATTTTGTTGAATGTTTTGGCTAACATCTGCAGGATTAAATTGAATTTGTGCATAAAAATATGCAAAGAACAATATTAGTAAACCAACAAGTATGCTATAAACAATTCCACCAGCACCAAGATAATCATAATAGAATTTTGCAAACCACCCACTTTCACGAGTAACTCCGCATAATTGCATGATTAAATTTGGAAAAGTTATAATTGCAGTTGCAAATATAATTGGCATTACACCACTGGCATTAATTTTCATTGGAATGTAACTAGATTGCCCGCCATACATTTTTCTGCCCTTAATCTGCTTAGCATATTGAACAGGAATTCTTCTTTCAGCAAGGTCAAAGAACACAATTAGTGTGAACACAACAAACACCATTGCTAAGAAGCCTAATAATTCCCAAAGTGCATTAAGATTTCCACCAAAAATACTTTCAAAAGCATTTGCAATAGAAAGTCCTGCACTAGCAATAATACCTATAAAAATTATAAGCGAAAGCCCATTACCAATACCTTGGTCGGTAATTCGGTCTCCAAGCCACATAGTAAAGCAGGTTCCCGCAACAAGCACTAAAACAACAAAAACTGCGGTTAGCCATAACAAGTTTTCACCAAATAAAGGTGCCAAACAATCGGTGCCAAAACCAAGCACAATACCAATACCCTGTGCAATAGCTAAAACTAATGCAACAATTTTAGTAATAAGGTTGATTTTTTCTTTACCATCTTCCCCTTGCTTAGATAGCCTTTCTAATGCAGGAATACCTACCGTTAAAAGTTGCACAATAATTGATGCATTAATATATGGTGTAACACCAAGTGCTAAAAATGCACCATTTGCTAATGCACTACCAGTAACGGCATTAAGCAAAGTTAAAAGAGATGTTTCATCACCCACTTGTGTGGCAAAAGTATCTGGCAAAATCCCTGGAACAGGCAAATAACAGCCAACTCGATAAATTAAGAGTAACAAAAGAGTTATTAAAATTTTCTTTCGTAATTCAGGGGTTTTGAACGCACTTGCTAAGGTTTTAAACATTATTCCACCTCAATAGACCCACCAGCTTTGCTAATTTTATCTGCTGCTGATTGGGTGAATTTTTGTGCCTTAACGGTTAATGCCTTAGTAAGATTTCCATTACCAAGAACTTTTAGCCCATAAGGCTCAATTTTAGATATAACACCTTTATTTTTTAACATTTGTGCAGAAATAACAGTGCCAGCATCAAATTTTTCAAGGTCACCAACATTAATTGTTGTGTAAACTTTTCTCCAATTATTAGTAAACCCGCGTTTTGGTAACTGACGGATTAAAGGCATTTGCCCGCCTTCAAATCCAGGTCTAACTCCACCGCCACTTCTTGCATTTTGCCCTTTATGACCCTTACCACTGGTTTTGCCAGTTCCCGAGCCAATTCCTCTACCAAGTCTTTTAGGGGCCTTTGTAGAATTAGGTGCAGGTGATAATTCGTGTAGTTTCATAATTTGCTCCTTATTTTTTAAGTTCTTCAACAGTTACCAAATGTTTAACAACGAAAATCATTCCACGAGTGGCATCATTATCTTTTTTAATAACTGTTTGATTAATTTTGGTTAGCCCCAAAGCCTCGCAAGTTTTCTTTTGTTTTGCAAGTCTGCCATTAAGGCTCTTAACCAAAGTAATTTTTAGTTTAGGTTCATTATACACTTCTTTTTTAGAAGTTCCAACTTTTTCAGCCATATTTTTTACCTTCCTATCTTATTTGGTCAACATTAACACCACGAAGTTGTGCTAATTGTTGAGCAGTTTTAAGTTGCTTTAAGCCTTCAAAGGTAGCCTTAACGCAATTTACTGGGTTGTTAGAGCCATAAAGTTTAGTTGTTATATCGCGAATTCCTGCAAGTTCAACAACATCACGAACTGCACCCCCAGCAATAACTCCATTACCTTCTCTACCAGGCATCATGAAGACTTTTGTTGTTTCAAAAATGCCATCAACAGGATGTGGAATTGTGGTTCCTTCCATAGAAATTTCAATAATATGACGCTTTGCATCAACTGTTGCCTTTTCAATTGCAAGTGAAACTTCACTGGCTTTGCCCATTCCAATTCCAACCTTACCTTTTCTGTTACCAACAACAACTAAGGCATTAAAACGCATTTTTCTACCACCTTTAACGGTTTTAGAAATACGGTTAACTGCAACCATTTTTTTATCGAATTCATCTTCAACTCTTGGTGCTTGTGCCTTATTTTCTTTTCTTGGTTTTCTGTCGGTAGTTTGCTTTTTGTTTTCTTGTTTATTTTCGATTTTTGCCATTCTTTGTTCTCCTTAAAACTCCAAGCCAGCTTTTCTAGCAGCTTCTGCAAGACTAGCAACTCGACCTGTGTAAATATATCCACCACGGTCAAAAACAACATGCTTAATTCCTGCTTTCTTTGCTTTTTTAGCAATATCTTCACCGACTTTTTCTGCTTGTGCTTTTTTGTCAAGCCCTTTCATCTTTTCTACTATGCTTTTATCTAATGTTGATGAACTTACAAGAGTTCTTCCATTTGTATCATCAATAATTTGAGCATAAATATTAGATGTTGAACGGTAAACATTAAGTCTAGGTCTTTCGCTTGTTCCAACAAGGGTATTGCGAATTCTATCGTGTTTGGCTTTTCTTAATTCATTTTTATTTGTCTTATTTACCATACCTTATCTCCTTACTTCTTTTTACCGCTTTTTTTAATTTCTTTTAAGTGAACCACTTCATCTGTATATCTAATTCCATAGCCATGATATGGTTCAATTGGTTTAATAGCCTTAATATCAGCCGCAAATTGTCCAACAAAGGTTTTGTCAATTCCTTCCACTTTAATTTCGTTAGCGTTTGGAATAGTAACAGTAATCCCATTAGGAATTTCTACATTCACAGCGTGGCTAAGCCCAATATTTAAGGTTAATTTGTTTCCAGCAACTGCAACCTTATAACCTACGCCATTAACAGTTAAAGACTTGCTATATCCTTCGGTTACTCCTTTCACCATATTAGCAATTAAAGCACGATATAAACCGTGTTTTGCTTTAACTTCTTTTTGGTCGTTTGCTCTTGTTAAAGTCACAACTTGTTTGCCATCTAGTTCGCTTTTATTAATAGTTATGCAACTATCAACCCATTGTCTAAGCGTTCCTTTTGGTCCTGTAACAATCACATCACCCTCAACAGTTTGGTCAAGAGTAACATTTGCTGGAAGAATAATAGGTGCTCTACCAATTCTACTCATCTTTTTGTTCCTCCTTACCAAACATAGGCAAGCACTTCGCCGCCGATGTTCTGTTTTCTTGCATTTTTATCTGTCATAACACCCTTAGATGTTGAAATAATTGCAATTCCAAGCCCACCTAAAACTTTAGGAAGGTCGCTAGCGTTAGCATAAACTCTAAGCCCAGGAGTAGAAATTCTTTTTAAACCTGAAATAACTTTTTCGCCACGAGGACCATATTTTAAAGTAACAACAATGTTTCTAATTGAGCCTTCTTCTTGTTCTTCAAAATTAGCAATAAAGCCCTCTTCTTTTAAAATTTCGGCAATTGCTTTTTTCATTGCTGATGCAGGAATTGAAACAGTTTGTTTTTTCACAGTTTGAGCGTTTCTAATTCTTGTAAGCATATCTGCAATTGGGTCAGTAACATTAATACTCATTTTTTCTTCTCCTCCTTACCAACTTGACTTCTTAACGCCAGGAATTTCACCTTTATAAGCAAGTTCTCTAAAACATACTCTGCAAATGCCATATTTTTTTAAAACGGCATGAGGTCTTCCACATAATGTGCAACGAGTATATTCACGAGTGCTAAATTTCTGTGGTTTTTGTTGTTTATTTATCATTGATTTCTTTGCCATGATTTATATCTCCTTGCGTTATGCCTTAAATGGCATTCCCATAAGTTTTAATAGGCTTCTTGCTTCATCATCAGTTTTAGCAGTTGTTACAAAACAAATGTCTAAACCTCTAATTTTTTCAATTTTATCGTAAACAATTTCTGGGAATATTAGTTGTTCACGAACGCCATAAGAATAATTTCCTCTTCCATCGAAAGATGTTGGGCTAACTCCCCTAAAATCACGCACACGAGGAAGAGCAATACTAATGAATTTATCCATAAATTCATACATTCTTGTTCCTCTTAAAGTAACCTTAGCACCAATTTTCATGCCTTCTCTAACTTTAAAGTTAGCAACTGATTTTTTTGCCTTTGTTACAACAGGCTTTTGACCAGAAATTGTTGCAAGTTCTTCAACAGCAAGATTGAAACTCTTGCTATTGTCTTTAACATCTCCTAATCCCATGTTTAAAACAATTTTTTCAAGTTTTGGCACTTCATTGATGTTTTTGTAGCCATATTCCTTAATAAGTGCAGGAACAACTTCTTTTGTATATTTTTCTTTAAGTCTGTTTTCCATACCGTTTCACCTACCTAAACATCTTTCTTGGTCTTTCTAACTGCTGGCTTTGTAGCAACTTTACTAGATTTAGTTGCCACAATTTTTCCTTCTGCTTTTTTAGTAGTAGCCTTGCTAGCAGTAGTTTTTTTAGTAGCAGGTTTTGTTTCTTTTGCTACTTCAGTTTTAGCATCTTCTTCTGCCTTAACTGACTTTGTAGATTTTGCTTTTTTAGGTTCAGCTTCTTTTTTATCAGCCTTTTTACCAGGTTTAACAAATTTCTTGTCTAACACTTCCCCGCATTTGCAAACTCTAACCTTTTTCCCATCAACAACAGCATGATGAACACGAGTGGCTTTGCCACACTTAGGGCAAATTATCATAACATTACTAACACTAATTGGTGCTTCATGTTTAATAATTCCGCCTTGGTCTTGCGCTGACCTTGGTTTTTTATGACGGCTGGCAATGTTTACACCTTCAACTATAACTCTTGCTGTGCTTGGGCTAACTGCTAAAACTTTACCAGTTTTACCTTTATCTTTCCCAGCAATAACAACAACATTGTCGCCAGATTTAATACTTACATTTGTCATAATCTAAATCTTCCTCCTAAATAACTTCGGGCGCAAGTGAAATGATTTTCATATAATCTTTATCACGAAGTTCACGCGCAATAGGTCCAAAAATACGAGTTCCTCTTGGTTGCTTTTGGTTATCAATAATAACCGCAGCATTGTCATCAAATTTAATGTGGCTACCGTCGTTTCTCTTTATTCCCTTAACAGTTCTAACGATAACGGCTTTAACAACATCACCTTTTTTAACAGTTCCGCCAGGAATTGCACTTTTAACTGATGCAACAATAACATCACCTATGTTGCCACTTCTTCTAAAAGAGCCCCCAACAACTTGAATGCACATAATTTCTTTTGCACCAGTGTTGTCGGCAACTTTCAATCTTGTTTGTGGTTGAATCATAATCTTCTCTCTCCTTGCCTAATGTTATTTTACTTTCTCAACGATTCTAACAAGGCGCCATCTTTTATCCTTGCTCAAAGGTCTTGTTTCTGCAATTTCAACGGTATCGCCGATTTCGCATTCATTCTTTTCATCATGTGCCTTTAATTTTGTTGTTTTGTTGATTGTTTTTTTGTAAATTGGGTGCTTAGTTTTTTCATGCACCTCAACAGTAATGGTTTTGTCCATTTTATTGCTTGAAACAATACCAATTCTGGTTTTTCTTAAATTTCTTTCAACTTCATTTGCCATAGTAATTAACCTCTCGCCTTTTTAGTTTTCGTCTCAACTTTTACAGGTTGACTTTTAGCGATTCCTAATTCCCTTTCACGAATAATTGTTTTAACTTTTGCAATATCTTTTTTACAAACATTTATTGCAAGAGGATTAGACAAACTACCCGTTGCATGAGAAAATCTAAGATTGAATAATTCTTGCTTTAAACTTTTAAGTTTGTCTGCAAGTTCATTATCTGTTAAATTAGCTAACTCTTTTGCGTTCATTATGCCTTTTCCTCCTTATTTGTGTTGGTTTCAGGTTCAATAAGGTCGGCTTTTCTCATAATCTTAACTTTGCAAGGAAGTTTATGACTAGCAAGTCTTAATGCTTCCATTGCAACATCTTCTTTAATTCCACCAATTTCAAACATAACTCTGCCAGGTTTAACAACTGCTACCCAATATTCAGGTGAACCTTTACCAGAACCCATTCTAGTTTCGGCAGGTTTTTTTGTTACTGGTTTATGTGGGAAGATATTAATCCAAACATTACCGCCTCTTTTTGTGTATCTTGTCATTGCAATACGCGCTGCTTCAATTTGATTTGAAGTTATCCAGCATGGCTCTTGTGCCACAATTCCATATTCCCCATGACAAATTTTATTTCCACGAGTAGCAACACCAGTCATTCTACCTCTTTGTTGCTTTCTTCTCTTTACTCTTTTAGGCATCAACATGAGTGTTTCCTCCTTGAGTATTAGTTAATTTCTTCTTTCCAAGAATTTCACCCTTATAAATCCAAACCTTAACGCCAAGTTTGCCATAAATATGTGCTTCGGCAAAACCATAGTCTATATCTGCTCTAAGGGTTTGCAATGGAAGAGAGCCTTCTTGATAAAATTCACTTCTTGCAATTTCAGCGCCATCAAGACGACCACCAACCATAATCTTAATGCCCTTAACACCCGCTTTTGTGCAACGGTTAAGTGCTTGTTTCATTGCACGCCTAAATCCAACTCTGTTTTCAAGTTGACTTGCAATACTTTCAGCCACAAGTTGAGCATCGAAATCAGGAGATTTAATTTCCATTACATTAATAACGATATTTTTAGCAGTTGTAATTTTAGCAAGTTGTGCTTTAAGTGTTTCAACTCCAGCACCCTTTTGACCAATAACAAGACCAGGTCTTGAAGTGTGAATAGAAACAACAATTTTGTCTTGCGCACGGTCAATTACAACCTTAGAAATACCATAGTTTTTATAGTTTTTCTTAACAAATTCACGAATCTTATTATCTTCAAGTAAATATTTAGAAAAATCTTTATTTGAAGCATACCATTGGCTATCCCAACCTTGAATAACGCCAACTCTTAGTCCGTGTGGATTAACTTTTTGTCCCATACTCTCCTCCTTAATTTTGTGCTACATCCAAAATAATTGTAATGTGGCTAGTCCTTTTCTTAATTGAATGTGCTCTACCTTTGCTTACAGGTTGAAATCTCTTTAAAATAGGGCCACCATCAGCAAACGCTTCTTTAACAACTAAATCAGCCTTATTAAGTCCTAAGTTGTTTTCTGCATTTGCACCAGCACTTTCAAGCACTTTTAATGCGTATTCAGCACCACTGTTAGGCATATTCTTTAAAATTGCCACAGCGTCTTCGTAATTTTTACCACGAATAACATTTAGCACAATTCTAACCTTGCTAGGAGAAATTCGTAGATATTTTGCAACAGCATGTGCACGCTTATCAGCATTTTCTTTTCTTGCTGCAGTTTTTTCTCTAATTCTTGTTGCCATTATTATTTGCCTCCCTTAGTTGTGCTTGCACCTTTATGACCTTTAAAGGTTCTTGTAGGGGCAAATTCACCAAGTTTATATCCAACCATTTCACTTGTAATATAAACAGGGATATGTTTTCTACCATCATGAACCCCAATTGTGTGTCCTACCATTTCAGGGCTAATTGTTGAAGAACGAGACCAAGTTTTAATAACTTTCTTTTCGTTCTTAGCATTAAGTTCATTAACCTTTTTTAGTAAACTTTCAGCAATATAAGGGCCTTTTTTAACACTTCTACTCATTGTCCTTTGCCTCCTAGTTAATTCTCTTTACCATGAATTTATTAGATTTATTTTTCTTTTTACGAGTTTTGTAACCCATAGCAGGTTTACCCCAAGGAGTAAGTGGACCAGGATGCCCAACAGGAGATTTACCTTCACCACCACCATGTGGGTGATCTACTGGGTTCATAACTGCACCACGAACAGTAGGTCTTGTTCCCATATGTCTTTTTCTTCCTGCTTTACCAAGAGAAACAATTTCGTGTTCAACATTACCAACCTGTCCAACAGTTGCACGGCAAGTAAGTAATACTTTTCTCATTTCACCACTTGGCATTCTTAATGTTGCATATTTACCTTCTTTTGCCATATATTGAGCACTAATTCCCGCAGAACGAGCAATTTTCCCGCCTCTGCCAGGTTGAAATTCAATATTATGAACAATAGAACCAACTGGAATGTAGTCAAGTGGTAAGCAGTTACCTGCTTTAATTTCAACATTTGTTCCACTCATAACTGTGTCGCCAACGGTTAATCCAATAGGAGCAAGAATATATCTCTTTTCACCATCAGCATAGTTAAGTAATGCAATATAAGCACTTCTGTTTGGGTCATATTCCACAGAAGCAACTTTTGCTGGAATGTTGTCTTTATCGCGTTTAAAATCTATAACACGATATTTTTGTCTGTTACCACCACCAATGTGGCGAACAGTAATTCTGCCATAAGAGTTTCTACCACCTGTTTTCTTTTTTAATTCAAGTAAAGACTTTTCAGGTTTACTAGTTGTAACTTCTTCAAAAGAAGGTGTAGTTTTAAATCTTTGGCCTGCGCTTATCGGCTTAAATCTTTTAAGTGCCATAATTTACCATGTCCTCCCATTACTATGAAAGGCTATCAAAGAACCCAATAGATTTGCTGTCGCTGGTTAATTGAACAACAGCTTTTTTATAATTTCCTGTAAGTCCTTCGTGCTTTCCTTGTCTTTTAATTTTACCATAAACATTAGCAGTGTTCACACTTTCCACTTTTACGCCGAAAATTTCTTCAACTGCTTGTTTAATTTGGGTTTTATTTGCGTTTTTAGCAACTTCAAATGTGTATTTCTTATTAGGAATATCAGCATAAGTTTTTTCGCTTAAAACGGGTCTAATTATAATGTCATGAGCAACCATTATTTGCAAGCCTCCTCAATTTTCTTTAAAGCAGCCTTTGTCATAACAATTTTATCTGCAACAACAACATCATAAGTGCAAACAAGTTCACTTGGTGTAACTGCCACTTTATCAATGTTTCTTGCACTAAGATAAACATTAGTGTTGCTTTCTTCGGTTACAACTAAAACTCTTTTATCTGCTTTTAAATTTGAAAGAATGTTAGCAAATTCCTTTGTGCTTGGTTTTGCAAGATTAAGTTCATCAACAACAATAATATTTTTCTCTCTTGCTGCCTCACTCAATGCACTGCAAAATGCCAAACTTTTCATTTGCTTGTTAACTTTCTTTGAAAAATCTCTTGGCTTTGGTGCAAAAACCACGCCACCTTTAATCCATTGTGGAGCACGAATAGAACCTTGTCTTGCATTGCCTGTACCCTTTTGTCTCCATGGTTTTCTTCCGCCACCACGAACTTCACTTCTAGTTAATGTGCTTTTAGTCCCTTGTCTGCCATTTGCAAGGTAAGCAACAATAACCTGATGAATTAATGCTTCATTGTAAGGAACGCCAAAAACACTATCTTTTAAAGTAACTTTTCCAACTTCCTCACCTTTAATATTTAAAACTTTCGTTTGCATGTTTATTGCCTCCTACCTTTCTACGCTTTAACTGCACTAGATATTGTAATCACACTACCCTTAGCGCCAGGAATTGCCCCCTTAACTAAAAGTAAATTGCGTTCAACATCAACTTTTGCAATTTCAAGATTTTGAATGGTAACCTTTTCATTACCATATTGCCCAGGGAGTTTTCTATTTTTGAAAACTCTTGATGGGTCACTATTAGCAGAAAGTGAACCAGGTGACCTATGAACAGGACCAATACCATGGCTTGCATCTAATCCATGTGCATTCCATCTTTTTATAACACCTGAGAAACCTCTACCTTTTGTGTAACCAGAAACATCAACAATGTCGCCAACTTTAAAAACATCACATTTAATTTCGCTTCCAAGTTGTAAACCATCGGCTGAAATTTTAAATTCTTTAAGATATTTCTTTGGCTCAACATTAGCCTTTTTTAAGTGCCCAAGTTCAGGTTTTGTTAACCTATTTGCCTTAGTGTCACTAAAAGCAAGTTGAACTGCTTCATAGCCATCTTTATCTTTGGTTTTAATTTGGCTAACTAAGCAAGGACCAGCCTCAACAACCGTAACAGGAATAACCACTCCATCGGCTGTGAAGATTTGCGACATGCCGATTTTTTTGCCTAATATTGCGTTTTTCATCACTAATCTCCTCCTTGCTCCTATAATTTAATTTTAATATCTACACCTGCTGGAAGGTCAATCTTCATAAGTGAATCCACTGTTTTTGGTGAAGGATTGTAGATATCAATCAATCTTTTGTGTGTTCTAATTTCAAATTGTTCACGAGAGTCCTTATCTTTGTGTGGTGAACGAAGAATAGTTACCACTTCTTTTTCAGTAGGCATAGGGATAGGACCTGAAACCTTAGCGCCTGCTTTCTTAGCGCTTTCCACAATTCTTGCAGCAGCACTGTCTACAAGTTCATGGTCGAACGCTCTTAAATTAATTCTAATTTTTTGTGTTGCCATTTAATTCCTCCATTTTTCCAATAACACCATTTTTGCCCTGAACCAGCATAACACTAAAAATGGCAGATTGTCGCCCGAGTCTAGCCCGCACACTTGTCGGCAGGAATTATCTATCACACCAGCCTTTGTAATAGTAACTTCCTACTTCACCCCATAGTTCAGCGATAGTATTATACTTTACACACGGCTCCGTGTCAAGTGTTTTTTAAAAATTTTATTGATTTTATTTAACTCTTGAAAAACTATACCAAAAATTAAATTTTAAATTTTAATTTAACTGCAACAATTCAACTTTTTAATTTATGAAAACAAAAAAATAAGGTCACAGGACCTTATTTCAATTTGATAAAATTAAATGTTAAAACAAATTATTATTCAATAGGTGTATCATTCTCAACTTGTTCGTTAGATTGAATAGTATATTCTAGTTTCTCATATTTTAGTTTTCCTTTTTTATCAAGAACAACTAAAATAATACTCATAACTGCAAAAACTCCAAAAATACTCATCAAAACTATTGAAGCGGTTCTAAGAGCAATATTGGCATTACATTTCATAGAAACTTCACTACTTAACCCTGAATCTTCAACAATAATTTTAAAAGAATCAATTTTCCCAATTCTGTCAAATGTTTCTTGATTTGATTGTTTTAGAAAGAATACGCCATCTTCAATTTTATATTCAAGTTGAACGGTTTCTAAATTTGAACCATTACCAATGTTTAAATAATTTGTTTGCTCAACTACATTGTTACTTTTAAATTTATAAGTTAAAGATAGTAATGTCAAATCATCATTATTTTTAATCTCATAGGTATAAATTTTACCATGTGGAACACAACAAACAATTATTAAAGCAAAGGTAAAAATAATAAAAATTCCTAAAAAAATTGGCAACAAAACTTTTTTGTTTAATTTCAAAAATTTTTGCATAAATTTTTCTCCTTCGTTTACATTATAATTTTAGCATTTATTTATTATGATGTCCATTAATTGATAATAATTTATTTTTGTATAATATGATTTATAAAAATGTGAACCAACATTAACGAAAAGTGCTTTAAAATGGTTATTTATAAATTAAAATTTTCAATTTGGCATATTTACGATAATATATTAAAATATGATAAACTTTCTAAAAATGTACTTTTACCAGAGCCATTTTCTCCCAAAATAAATGTTATAGGCGATTTAAAATCAATAGATAAACCATTTTTAAAAATTTGTAAATTAAAAGGATAGTTCTTATTGTTATAGGGTTCTATATTAACAGATGATAAATAATTCATAATATAATTATAAATTTAATATTCACTTAAGTCAACTTTTTAATTCAATGTAATAACCTTAAAAAAATAGTCATTTTGCTGACTATTTTTATTGATTTATTTTTTATTAAATGTATCTTTTAAAGATATTGTGTTATTAAAAATCAAGTTATTTTTTGTGCTATCTTTGTCTAGGCAATAATAACCCTTTCGCATAAATTGAAATTTATCTTCTACCTTAGAACTAAGCAAAAATTTTTCTGCTAATGCTTTGGTTTCTATAAGTGAATTTGGTTCTAAAATTTCATCAATGCTAACCCCATCTGCAAGAGCTTTACTTGGCCAAACATATTCAGGTTTTGTTAGGTTTTTAAAATTTCTAATTGTCACTTCTTCATAATTATTACACGAAACAAAATGAATTGTGCCCTTAACCTTTAACCCGCTTTGGTCATTACCAGAACGAGAGTTTTTAACATATTCACACTCAATATGGTCAATATCTCCATTATCTTTAAAAATGACCTTATTACATTTAATTATATATGCACCTTTAAGACGCACCAATCCACCTTCAACAAGTCTGTTATATTTAGGTGGCGGATTTAGTGAAAAATCTTCCCTTTCAATAAAAATTTCCCTTCCAAAAGTTGCCTTATGAGTTCCTGCAAATTCATCATTAGGGTTGTTTTCAATTTCAATTTCTTCATCTTCGCCATTATAATTAGTAATAATTACTTTAAGTGGGTCAAACACCACCATCGCTCTTGTTGCAACTTTATTTAAGTCATTTCTTATATAATATTCAAGTGCAGATAATGGTATTGTGCTTTCACTTGCAACCACGCCAACCGATTTAATAAAATCTTTTACTCCTTGTGCAGTATATCCTCTTCTACGCATTCCAACAATAGTCATAAATCTTGGGTCGTCCCACCCTAAAACTTTGCCAGAATTAACAAGTGCCTTTAAATATCTTTTTCCAAGCAATACATTTTCAAGATTAAGTGTGCTAAATTCTCTTTGTTTTGGAGCATAAGGTTTTCCCCAACCATATTTTACAAACCAATCATAAAGTTCACGATGCACTCTAAATGTTATATCGCAAAGGCTATATGTTACGCCTTCAAGACAATCTTCCATTGGGTGTGCAAAATCGTAAATAGGATAAATACACCACTTATCGCCCGTTTTATAATGATGTTCACGAGAAATTTTATACATAATTGGGTCGCGCATTAAAATGTTAGGGTGTGCCATGTCTATTTTTGCCCTAAGAGTTAAACTTCCGTCTGGAAATTTACCTGCTTTCATTTGCCTAAACAATTCTAAACTTTCTTGCCAAGGTCTGTCCCTAAATGGACTATTCTTACCAGGCTCTTTTAAAGTGCCTTTCATTTTTAATTGTTCTTCTTGACTAAGCTCATCAACATAAGCATAACCATTTTTAATCATCTCTTCTGCAATTTCGTAAATTTTATCAAAATAGGCAACGCTTGCAAAAACCACAGCCTTAGGCGTGTAACCAAGCCACTTTAAATCAGCAAGATAACTCTCAGCAAATTCACCTTGTTCTCTACTTGGGTTTGTGTCATCCATTCTAAGATAGGTGTAGCCACCAAATTTAATAGCAGTTTCAAAATCAATAACCCAAGCTTTGCAATGTCCAATATGCCAATACCCACTTGGTTCAGGTGGACACCTTGTTATAACTTCTTTGCTTCTTCCTGCCTTTAAGTCTTCCAAAATTTCTTCTTCAATAAAATTAGATGGGACAATTTTATCTAAATCAATCATAAAAATATGCTCCTAATGTGTTCTAATGCGTATTATAGCATAATTGTTATATTTTTCAATTAATTTTTGTATTTTTGTGCCATAATATTTAATCTATATAATTTTAAATCTTTAATTATCTGCCTTAACATAAATTAATGGTCTAATTAAGTTTTCACCATATTTATTATAATCAAATATAAATTGCCTTGCAATTTCAGGTGGCATAAGACTTTCTTCATTAATCTTAACAATTTCAATCAAATCAGGATTGTATGTGCCATATTTTGTTTGTTGATATTCTTCTGCATTAGTAATATGTATTTCTCCCGACACCCATTTTGAAACAAAAAAACCTTGTTTTTCTCCTCTAAACTCATAAACATAAATTAATCTCACAGGCTCGATGTTAATCCCAAACTCTTCTAAAACTTCCCTTTTAACACATTCTTCACCGCTTTCATTGCCTTCAACATGGCCACCAGGAAAAGTACAATATTCTTCCCCATTCTTCTTTCTTCTCATAACAACTAATTTTTTTTCTCTAATAATTATCGCCCTGCAACTAATAAATTCCATAACAAAATTACCTCATTAATTGTATTTATTTAATTAAATATAATCAACAAAATAGGCACAATTTTTGTGCCTATTTTTAAATTATTTAGAACTAAATTGCTTTAAAATATTCATTTAATTTTTCAACCAAAAGGTCACAATCAATTCCATGAACCATGCTTGCCTCTTCTAAACTTTCCGCTCTGCTCATTGGACAACCCAAGCAATGTAAACCAAACCCTAAAAGTATAGGTGCCACATTTTCATCTAAACTTAAAACTTGTTCTATGGTCATGGTTTTTGTAATTTCAACTTTATTTTTCTTTTTCATAATAACTCCATTTTTAATTATTTATTTTTTTAAATTTTTAATTAATTTTTTATTATTTTGCTCTTATTTATTTTTTCTCTTTTTGTATTGTGAAAGCACATCCATAATTTCAGCCAATTCTTTATTTGTTCTTCGCTTTTGGCTATCGCTTAATGGCTTGTGAAGCCTTGTCATTAATTTTTCTGCTCTTGCAAGTGCCTTTTCAAAATCTGCATCATTTTCTATTGTAAGTGGTGCATTCTTTTCTTCTTCAGTTTTTCTTGGTCTGCCCCTTCCCCTTTTTACCTCTTGCAATGGTGCATTTTCTATTTTAATCATTGGTAAATTTTCGTCCTTTTCAATTAAATTTTCAGTTGTAGTGTTAGGTTCTAAGTTTAAATTAGTGTCAAAACTTGTGTCAAACTTTATTTGGCCTAACTCATATTTTTCATTTAAAACATCAATTAAATCGCTAAAATTTTCTTCAGCTTGTCTATAAAAATATTGCCTAATTGATGTGTATACATAATATTCGGTTTTATAAAACAATAGAGACAGCAATGGAATGATTGATGCTTCTGCAATAGCCAAACCAGTAAGATTTTCTTCTGCCCCTAAAAGAGCCAAACTAAGCATAAACATTAAAATTACAAAACCATTTATAACCGATTTCATTACGGATCTGTTTTGATTATAAATTCCCCCATAAACAGGCCCAGAAATGCAGGCTTGTTCAGTAAAAACCCTACCTGCAAGTTTCCCACCTAAAAACTTCCACATTTTAAATTCTTGTAAAAAAGTTCTTGGCATTTTAGACGCAAGTGCAATAACTTGTGCTTCGTTTTCAGGCGTTATGCCATTTTTATCAATAAATTCACTTAGTTTTTTACAATTTTTTGAAATAATCAGTTCTTGCGAGTAAACCAAAGATAAAACAATCCACAAAGCAATCAAGAAAAACAACACTATTGCACTAATAACAAGCACATCATTAGTTACAATCCCCACAATTAAATTAAATGCAGTTTTTAAATAATCATATAACATAAAACACACCTCAATCTAATGCGAGTATAACATATTTTTTTGCAAAAATAAATTATTTTTTATGCACATTTAAAAATTTTTATTTTTAAGCATTTAAAATAAAAATTATTTTGATTTGTTTATAATTAAATTTCAATAAATTCGCCCGTGTTAATTTTACAAATGTATCTTTTATAAACAGGTAAATTATAAGAATTTTCAAGGGCTTTGCTATAAAGTTCAATTTGTTCATTATAAGTTTGTTTTAATTTTTGTGCATTTTTTTTGCTTAATTTAAAATCTATTAAAATCAATTTATTATTTTTCATAATAACTAAGTCACATATTCCCTGCACAACCATAAATTCGCTTTCATTTTCACAATTTTTAGTAAGCGGATTATAACTCATTATAAATTCTTTTTCTTTAAAAAACTGTCCATCTAAATTATTAACAATAATCTCATTAGTTGCAATTTTTAATATATTGTTTAAATTTATTAGTCCTGCAACATCATGACTAATTATATTGTCTTTTATCAAATTTTGTAAAATTTCATTTAATTTGTTAATACCAATATTATTATAGTCTATTTTTTCCAACATCTTATGATAAGCCGTCCCCAATTCAGCACTTTCTCCACTTTCCTCTTCACTAAATAAAACTGGTTCATTGGTGATTTCTTGTCTATTTATCGCAGTAACACTTGACTTGCTTGAAAATTCATTAAATTTAAAATAATCTTGTTCTTTATTTGCCTCACTTTTTATTTCATTTAAAAGGTCAATATTCGGGTCTTTAAAAATAACTTGCCTATAATCTTTATCTTTTCCTTTTCTTGCTTCATCTAGTGCATCATAAAAATGAATAGTTGCCACATTATTAAACTTGTTCGTTCCATATATTTTATCTTCAATGCACATAGCAAACCAATCTAGAAAACTATTACCTAAATTTGCATTAAGACTTGCATTAATTTGCTCAATCTCTCCGCTCCCAACAATTATTAAATGATTTATTGCTCTTGTTAGTGCCACATATAAAAGCCTTAACTGCTCTTCCTTAATTTTAATGCCTTCATTAAGTTTTATTGCAGAGCGCACAAAATTTTCGCATTTATATCGCATGTCACTATTATAATATCTAAGACCTATGCCTAAATCTTTAGAAATTAATAAATCACCCATGCCATATTTACCGCTAAACTTTTTGCCACAATTAGCAAGGAACACAACAGGAAATTCTAAGCCCTTAGAACTATGAATGGTCATAACTCTCACAGCATCACCCTCGGGAACTGAAAGACAAGTGATTTTAGAACTTTCAACATCTTTTATGAACTGAGATAAACTATCATTTGTAAGCACCTGCATAAATCTTGCTAATTTTTGTGCAGATGCCTGCGAGTCGCAAGAAGATAAAATTAAAAGTTCGAACTCTGTTTCATTAATAATTTTATTAATTAAATCTTTTGCCCCCATAAAACCGCTTAAATTTTTCCATCTTAAAATTTGTTGATAAAACTTTTCAACTTTCTTTTGTAAAACACTTTGTAAATTCTTTGCTTCTAAGCTATGTTCTATTGCCTGATAAAAAAACTTTTCATTTAAATTTGCCTTTTTTATTATTGCAAGTTCATTTAAAGAAAAATTAAATAATGGCGAATGCATTGCACACGCAAGCGGATAATCTTGTGCAAAATTATCTATAATTTTTAGCGTATTTAAAAGGGCTAAAATATATTCATCTTCAAACACATCTTGGCTATAATCGCTTGAAACGGGAATATTAAACGCAGAAAGAGCACTAACAAACTCTTTTAAATATTCTCCTCTGCTTGCAAGCAAAACCACCATATCTTTAAATCTAAGTTTTGTACTTGTGCCATCTTTACTATAAATTGTTGAACCAATTAATGTAGAAATTTTTTCAGCAATAACACTTGCTTCGGCTATTGCCACACTACCTTCTTCTTCAACAAAGTTTTCATGATTTAAAACACTATAAATTGGAAGGTCTGTTTCAACTTCTTGGGGTTTTAAACTTTGTTTTAAACCCTTTGTTTCTAAAAAATTAAAGTCCACAGCAGGAAATCCATTAGGATTATCCCATTCTTCTGTGCCACAAATTAAAAGTCCATCTGGGTTATAGTCAATACCACCAAAATCTTTTGTATAAATTTTACTAAATATTAAATTACAGAATTTTAATATTTTACTATTACTTCTAAAATTTTCTTGCAAATCTATTACTTTCCCTTGTGTTTGTTGCGGATTATTATAGTCATTATATTTACTTAAAAATATTTCAGGCTCACATAATCTAAACCTATAAATACTTTGTTTTATATCGCCCACCATAAATCTATTAAAACCATTAGAAAGTAAAGTTAATATTTTTTCTTGCACAGGATTAATGTCTTGATATTCATCAACAAATATATATTTATACTTTTCAACCAAAGTGTGCCTAACTTCATCGATTTCAAGAATTTTTAAAGTATATTTTTCTAGGTCAGAAAAATCTAACCCACCCTTTGCATTCTTTTGCTCAGTTAAAATCTCATCAAATCTTATGGCAATGCGTTTTAATGCTAAAACCCTTTGTTTATTTTCAAGTAAATGCAATTCTATTTTTTCTAAATCATTTTCACCCCACCACTCTTTCACATTTTCAATCTGTTTAGTAAACCATTTTTTATATCCATCAACTCGATCTTTTAAATCTTGTGCATTATCACTTACCTTACTTGGCATTCTTGGCAACGCAGATAGATTCATTAAAGTAATAAAATTTGAAGCAAAAGTTGCATTTGATGAAATTTGTGCACAATAGTCAACAGCACTTGAAAGAAAATTAATAAGTTTATCGTCTTCTAAATTTTGAGCTATGCTTAAAAAATCTTCAAATTGATTTCGTGCATTTTTAAATAAATTCACGCATCTTTTATTTAAAAAATTTGCACAAATATTATTATTTAACTCTTTGTCATAACATTTTTCTATTAAATTGTCTAACCAATTAATTCCGTCTATTTGACTAAGCAAAAATTCTCTAAGTGTCATAATTGCTTCGCTAAGCCCAATATCACTTCTGTTTTTATTTAATATATCTGCTAGTTCTAATAACTCTTTATCTCCATTTTGCAAGCCTTCTTCAAAAAGTTTAGCCATTGCCTTTTCTTTTAGCACACTCATCTCCACTTCATCAAGCACCACAAATGCAGGATCTAACCCAATATAATAAAAATATGTTTTTAAAAGTCTTGCACAAAAACTATGTAAATTGCTAACATCACTTGTGCCAATTTCTTCAATTTGTTCTAAAATAAAAGTATCAGGAGAAAGTTTTTCAAGTTGCCTAATTAGTTTGTTTTTCATATCACTAGCACTGGCTTTTGTAAAAGTAACCACTAAAAAATTAGAGATTGGAACATGATTATTAACAATTAAATCAACAATCCTTGCAATCATAACAGTAGTTTTTCCACTTCCTGCCCCCGCCGAAACAAGCAGATTGTTATCTCTGCTTGTTATTGCTTGTTCCTGACTTTTTGTCCATTTATTCTCCGTCATCTTTCATCACCTGTGCAATTTGTTCATTCGTTATTTTTGTTAACCTTTTCCTTCCGCAAGCATTCTTAGTTTTATCTACCCCGCAAGTGTGTGCCAACGGACAATAATCGCAAGGCAAACTGCTTCCAAAACTAAGCGGACTTGGAATAGCATTTCCACATAAAATTTCTTCAATAGCCTTTTCACTTAAACTATAAACATATTTCATCAAACCATTAAGCACATCACTTGAAACAAGATTATTATTTTGCTTTAAAACCATTTCTCCACTTTTAGCATCACTTTTTTTAAATTCAGCATTAATTATATGGCTTTTAGGATTATCTAACCCCAAACTATTATCTATTCCCATAACAACATGCAAATCATTTAAAACTAAACCTTTATTTAAATATAAGTTACAAACTTCATCTTCTCCATCGGCAAATTCGTTTCTTATTGGAAAATATAAGACGCCTGCTGGCTTTAAATTTCTAAACCCGTCAAGTGCTAATAAATAAGAAATTAATTGTATTTTCCTACCATAATAAATATCTGCTGGACTTACTGCAATATTGCCTGTTTTATAGTCTATAATCTTAAAATAATTGTCCCACACATCAATTCTGTCAACTTTTCCCACCAATCTTATACCATTTTTATATGTTAACGCCCCATTACCATTGCCAAAAACAAATTCGGTTTCAACTGTTTTAAAGCTACTGTTTTTACTTTCTTTATAAAGCACTCTGCATAACCTGCGTGCTTCACTTGATAAAATTGAAAGAATAAGACCATTACGCTCTTTTGATATCTCAAGTTCTTTAAGACTTTCATTTAAAATATTATCGCAATTAAAATCTAAATTACTTTCAGTTATTTTATTTAATCTCTTTTCAAATTTTTCAGCCACTAAATGAAGAATATTCCCCACATCAAGTGCCTTAATGCCACCAAGTGGGCGTTCTTTTAATCCTAATCCGTAAACTGCAAAATGTTGCAATGGACATGTAAAATATTTTTCTAATTCACTAATGCTAACACTTTTGTTTTTAAAATAAAGTTGATTTGCATTATCAATTTTTTCAAACTCTATTGGTTTATTAATATTGTCTAGCATAAATTTTGCAGGCACACTCAAATTATCTTTTAACGCATAATACAAAGAGGAAACATTTTCCATGTTCATAACATTAGCATTTTCCCTTTCAAGTTTTACAATTTTCAGCAATTTCTTTTCTGCACATTTTTGCGGTCCAAAATATCTTGCTAAATTTTGATTAAAATTAGCAATTTTAGGTTCAGTATCATAAATAGTATTAATTCTTAAATTTAAGTCACCACTTTCAAATAACTTAATTATCCCATCTATTAGGCTTGAAGGTTTATTTTCTTCACCTTGCAAATTAAACACACTATAAGTTAAAACCAATTTTTCACTTGGTAAAAGAAGCATGTTATATGCTTTAAACCTTTCTCTTTTATTAACAGTTCTAATTGTTGGTTCTATTTTTTTCTGGGCCAAATCACTAAGACTACCCAATTCACTGTCGGCAATAAGTCCACAATCATCTTTTCTAAACGGAAGCACTCCGTCTAGCACTCCAACACAATAAAGTTGTTTAATTTTAGGGCTAATTCCATTAATATCTTGATTTATAACAATGCTTTTCAATGTTAGTGGCAAAACATTAATTTTCCCAGCCAAAATTGCCGAATCAAAAAGTGTAATAAATTGCTCTAAGTCACATTCAACATCATTTAAAAATGTGCAAAAACCATTAATAATTTCATCAAGTTTATTTTTTACTTGTTCAGTTACCTTTGCACTTAACATATCCAAATTTAATTGCAACGAATATAGTTTCTCTAATCTTTTATTAATATTTAATTTTTCTAAATATGTGGTAATACATTGACAAAATTCTTGTGTTGTTTTCACCTGTATTAAACTATTTTTTAATTGCAATAAATTAATTACTAATGTTTGTCTAACATTTTCTGCAATTTTAAACTCTTTTTCATTTAACTTACCCTGTTCAAATGGTGTTAAAAACCCATAATGATTAATACCATACCTTAAAACAAAATTTTCAAAAACATCACTTTCACTATTAAACTCAAATAGCGTGTTTTTAGAAAGAACAATCATATCGTCACTTTCAAAATTCTTTCTAACACACTCTAAACTCTTTTTAATTAATGAAAATAATGGGTGACTTGATATAGCTTGTGGTTTATTAATAAAAATTGGCAAATTTCTGTCTAAAAACTCAGTTTGAAAATAGTTTTCATAACTATCTAAATCAGGACAAACAATAGCAACTTCACTAGGATTAATCTTATTAGAACTAATATCATTATAAATTTGTGTCGCAACAAATTCTATTTCTTTTCTTGGCTCCACTCCCTCAAAAACAATCACTCGATTATCACTTTTTATAGTGCTATAAGGATAAGCGAAAAGATTTTTTTCTAAATGTGAAAAAGTTTTATTCCTTTTAATTTTAAACATCTTAGGCACATAATTTAAGTGGTGTTTATCTGCAATGCGTTTAACTTTTTCATAAAGTTCGTTATCGGTTACATTATGGTTTGGCTCAGTTGAATTTATAAACGAACAAGCCACCTTTACACCACAACTAACTTTTGCTAACACTTCGCAAAGTTCTGTGCCTTGGCTTGTTAAACTATCAAATCCCACAAAATAAACATTGCAATTTTTAATAAATTCACTCGACTTCACAACATCAATAAGCAAATCTAGCTTATCACAACTGTCTAAATAATGATTAAGTAAAAAGTTTTGATACTCTGTGTAAATTAGTGCAATATCATGCAATTTAATTCTTAAAGAAGGTTTTGAATTATTAGCAAGTTCTTGGGCTTGAGCAGGCGAAATTCTGCTCGCTTTAAATTGGGAAATAGTATCGTAAATTAGTTCTGCAAAACCTAAACTCTTTGCAGATTTTTTAAAACACACTAACTTATCATAATTTTCAATTATTATTTTTCTAACAATTAAAATAGCATTTTCACGACTAATGTATTTATCTTTTTTTGAAATATCTAGTTTTTCAAGCAGTCTAACAAAACTATAAACATGCACATTGCTTAAAGCTTTTCTTTTTTCTAGTAATAATTTTTCAATCATTAAACTGCTATCTTCTGGCACAATTACTAAAATTTCCGCACTGTTATTTAAAGATAGTGTGGCAATTTCATCTATTGCCCCTAAAACACTACCTCCTATGGTTTCACTTAAAATAAAATCTAATTTCATAGTTTAAGTTTAGCATAATTTGACAAACTTTACAATAATTTATAATAATCATTGCGTTAATAAATTCTTTTTGACAAAACCTCATAAAATATTTATTATTAAATAATAAAATGAAATATAATTTATTTTAATTTTTAAGGAGATAACTTATGCTTTACACACTCTACATTTTAACACCAATTTTAATTTTAATATGTTTAATATTTGGTATCTATGCCCAAACAAAAGTGAACACCACATTTAATCAATATAAGAATCTTGAACCTGTAAATAAAATAACAACCCAAGAAGCTACAATTAAAATGCTTGAATATGCAGGTTTAACTGATGTTAAAATTGGTGAAATCAAAGGTAATTTAACAGATAATTATAACCCAAAAACTAAAACGATAAATCTTTCTCAATCAACCAGAGCGACCAGTTCCGTTGCAGGCATAGGTGTGGTTGCTCATGAAATTGGCCATGCTATACAGCATAAAACTGGTTATGGTCCGCTTAAAATACGAAATATTATTGTGCCATGTGCTAATTTTGGTTCTATTATGTTTTACCCGCTTTTTATCGTAGGCTTAATAATGCTATTTGTTAGCGGAACAACAGTTATAGGGCAAATTTTAATTTGGGTTGCCACAGGGCTTTATTTCTTATCAACCTTATTTTATTTAATCACATTACCAGTTGAAAGAAATGCTTCAAAGCGTGCTCTTGCTTTACTTCAAGAAAGTGGCACATTTGAAATTGAAGACATTGCTCCTGCAAAGAAAGTTTTAAAAGCAGCCGAACTTACTTATCTTGCTGCATTACTCACTTCATTAGTTTACTTTTTAAGATTTTTTATTTATGTTCTAGCAATAACATCTAATAAAGATTAAGTCCCTCATTAGTTAAATTTTTAAATAATTAATTTGAAAAAAATTCACGATTAAATCGTGAATTTTTTATTAATACTTTATAACTCAATAGTGCTTGTAGGTGCTAATGTTCTTGGGTCTACTATATTTTTCCCAGCAATATAATTGTAGTAACCAGCGCTGGCAATCATTGCTGCATTATCGGTACATAATTTAAGTTCAGGATAAAACACACTTATATTATGTTCTTTTGCCATTTTTTCAAGTTTTTCTCTTAATTTAAGATTGGCACTCACTCCCCCACTTATAACAAGTTTTTTTTCTTTAAATTTTATGCAAGCATTAATTGCCTTAACCGCAACCTGTTCAGTTGCCTCTTCTTGAAACGAAGCACACACATCGTTTATTTTTATATCTCCACCTTTCTGCTTCTTATTATGAATATAATTAATAACTGCAGTTTTAAGACCACTATAACTAAAATTAAAATCTTTACTATCATGTGGTTTAGTTATAAATTTTATGTTTGCATTTCCTTCTTTTGCAGCATTCTGCACACTAGGTCCACCAGGATAAGACAAACCACATTCTCTTGCAACCTTATCAAACGCTTCGCCAATTGCATCATCATGTGTGGTTCCAATAAGTTTACGAGTTGTATAATCTTTCATTAGCACCAAGGCTGTATGCCCACCACTAACAATAAGGCACACAAAAGGTGGTTTTAAATTAGGATATGTTAAATAATTGCCCGCAATATGCCCTTCAATATGATTAACTGCAATTAAAGATTTTTTGGTGCTATATGCTAACCCCTTTGCAAAGTTCACTCCCACCACAAGTGCACCCAAAAGACCAGCCCCATAAGTAACCGCAATTGCATCAATGTCATCAAGCGTAACGCCTGCTAAATTTAGTGCCTGATAATAAACCTCGTTAATATTTTTAACATGGTTTCTGCTAGCAATTTCTGGCACAACGCCCCCATAAATTTTATGTATGTCAATTTGACTAGACACAACGTTAGATAAAATTTTTCTTCCATCTGCCACAACCGAAACACTTGTTTCGTCGCAACTGCTCTCTATTCCTAAAACTAAAAATTGTTTATCTTTCATGTTTCCTCTCTAATTAAACTTGAAAATTTTTTAAGTTCTGCATTAATAAACGGTGATAATTCACCATCTAACACTGCATAAACATTGGTAACCACAACATCTGTTCTATTATCTTTTACCTGAGTATAAGGCGAAAAAACATAAGACCGAATTTGATTTCCCCACTCTATCTTTTTTTGTAAAGCAATAATTTTATTTTTTTCTTCATCTTGTTTGTTAATATTAATTGCTGTGAGTTTAGAAACCAAAACGCTTAACGCTTGTTCTTTATTTTGCATTTGGCTTCTTTCATTTTGGCACGCAACCACAATTCCGGTTGGCAAATGTGTAATTCTAACAGCACTTTCTGTTTTATTAACATTTTGCCCACCAGCACCACCACTTCTAAATGTTTCAATTTTTAAATCTTCAGGATTGATAACAATATCTTCATTTTTTTCAATTGAAGGCAAAACTTGAACACTAGCAAATGAAGTGTGCCTTCTGTTTTTACTATCAAACGGACTATTTCTAACTAATCTATGCACTCCCGTTTCATATTTAAGGGCACCATAAGCATATTCACCATAAACTTTCATTGTAAGACTTTTAATGCCTGCAATATCACCTTTATTTTTATCAAGCACATCAACTTTAAGGTTATTTTTTTGTGCATAACTTAAATACATTTCACTTAAAATTTCTGCCCAGTCTTGTGCATCAACACCACCAGCTCCCGCATGTATTTCTATTATAGCATCACCTTTATCATATTTTCCCCTAAAACAAGTTATTATTTCTAATCTTTCGGTTTTTTGTTTTGCGTTTATAAATTCTTCTTCTAAAACTTTTAACATTTGCTTATTGCATACAATTTCAGGGCTTTTATAAAGTTCCAATATCGCCTGCATCGACCCGCCTACATCTGCACAAAGTTTGGTTATTTCTTCAACTTCTTTAATTTCAGCACCAATATATTTGGCATCT
The DNA here is from genome assembly GCA_902496015.1 of uncultured Eubacteriales bacterium. Taxonomy (GTDB): domain Bacteria; phylum Bacillota; class Clostridia; order Christensenellales; family UBA1242; genus UMGS2070. The sequence goes on along the minus strand of CABUZJ010000001.1, from coordinate 31,825 downwards.
CTTTGGTCTCCACGCTTATTAGCCATTTCAAGTTTTGTGTAAAGCGATTGCCGTTTTATATGCAAATATGTTAAATCTATGCTAGATATTAGCCTTTCTTGAACCTCCATTATTTTTTTTACTTCTTCTAAATCAATCATAACTCCTCAACTCTTAAAATTTCTAGGTTATTATATCAAATAAATTTTTATATTGCAACAAATAAAAAAACCAACAATAGGTATTGTCGGTTTTAAGCAATTAAATTTTCTTTTGATTCTTCTTTTTCTACTTTTTTATTTTCTTTCTTATTTTTCTTATCTTTTTTATTATTTTTAGCATGCATTCTAGATTTTAATATATTAAATACATCATTTTCTTTTTTGGCAAGTCTTACTTTTTCAGTGCGTTCAGGTAATGCTGTGTTAATAATTGGTGCCACCACATTATCCGTCCTTTCTCTCACTTCAAGCTGATTATAAGGCACAGAAATGTTATTGCGTTTAAACTCATTGTAAACCCACTCCATAATATAATAATAAACTTCCCAATAATCTTCATTATCACACCAACAATTAGCAAAGAAGTCTAGGCTAGAAGCATTCATGGTTTTTAATCTACAAAACGGTGCGGGGTCCAAATAAACTCTCCCATTACTTTTCATAACATCAGTAACTATTTTTTTCACAAGTTCAACATCACTTTCATAAGCAACTGAAAATGTTATGTCTACTCTTCTTTTGTCGTTAGCCCCAAGATTAACAACTGATGAGTTTACTATTGTTGAATTTGGAAGTGTTATTTTTTTATTATCACTGGTCAAAAGTGTGGTAAAAAGAAAGTTTATATCAATAATATTTCCTTCAACACCATCAACAATTATATAATCCCCCTTTTTAAACATATGATTAGAAACAATAACTATGCCATTTGCAAGGTTTGCCATATTTGTTTCAAGTGCCATGCCCACGGCAAGAATTAAAGCACTAATTGCAGTTAATATGCCAGAAATTTCCACTCCAATTTGACTTAAAAGCAACAAAATTAAAACTAACCATAAACAAAATTTAGTTGCCGTGCAAATAAATTGCTGTGCTATTTTTTCCATTTTTGTTTTAGAAAGAACTTTTTTAATTAAGCTCATAATTATTTTTATAATAATAATTCCAAGAATTAAAATAACAAAGAAAAATATTATATTCCAAATATTATTTTCAAAATAATTAACTATACTATTCCATAAACTTTCCCAATTCATAAATTCACTCCTTCGTATAATAGAATGTTATATCTTTTATATTTTTTAGTCAAATATTTTAGCAAATAATGTAATTTAATAAATATTTTAATCATAAAACCAAATACCCACCAGTTTAATTGGTGGGTATTTTTTATCTTTCCATTTCTTGTTCATTATCAGTATCTTGTTCTAGTCCTTGCGTTATGGGGTTATTTATTTCATTTTCTGTGTTTTTTTGTTTACGCGTCATATTTTTAAATCTAGAAAGTAACATTTGCTTATATTCATCAGTTAAATCTTTTCTTTTTAATTTATCTTCAAATCGCTTACTATTAGCAGTTTTAATCAATTCATCAATATTCATTGCTTTTTTCTTCAAGTTTTCTAAAACCGCAAGCCTATCTTGACCAATACTTATATAATCTTGCTCTGTAAAGTTTACAGAATTATTAATTTCAGCATAAAGTTGTTGTGCTTCATCTAACTTTTCTTTACGAGCTTCACTCACATTTTCATCACGTGCCACACTAACTCTTTCTGCCTTAATCTTTTTACCATGAAAATTTGAAATTATTTGCATTTGTTTTAAAGCATCTTCATTTGCAATAAGTTTAAGATTTTCAAAATCGCTATTTTCCTGAGCATTTTTAAGTTGAGTTTGCTCTATTCTTTTTCTAATTGACTGTTTTTCATCTTGACTTAATGCTTTGTCATAAAGTTTGCCCAATGAAGAAATTTCATTATCTCTTGCATTTTGTTCAGCTTTCGCCTCTTCATATGCCTCAACATTTCTAGTCATTTCCAGTTGTTCATGAACTACCTTAGATTTAGGAGTGTTTCCCACACCTTTGCTTTTAAACAACACTTCAAGGTTTTCAAGTGTTCTGCTGTTAGCATCAGTTAATACCAAATTATACCTAAGTTCTTCACTCGTTTTATAGTTTAATTGTTTAAATATCGAAAATGCAGAAATTTTAGCATCACAATCCCTTAAATATTCAATTTCACTTTCTAACGCTTCTCTTTTTGCACTCATAGATTTTGCTAAATATTTCTTTTTGCCATATTCTTTTAAATTATCTGTTAGTAACTGATGAACTGTATCTTCAGCAATCTTTCGTTCTTTTGTATTAAATCTAACAGATTTGCTTTTAGTTCCCATTGCAACTGAAATAGAATTAGCAACATTTGCCATAATGGCTCTGTTTCTTTTTTCAATTTCTTTTTCAACTTCTTGACTTCTTTTCTTAGCCAAATCAATTTGATTATTGAAAACCGCTATACCAGTTTCAATAACATCTTGTTCTGCACCTTTATTTTCAAGTGACACTCTTCCAAGTTCCACCAAGGCTTTAAATGCCTTTTGTTTATAGTTTAAAATGCTTTTTTTCTTCTTTAAGTCATCATATCCTAGGTTTTCATTTGGTGTATAATTTAAAGTATAATCAACTGGTTTTATAATTCTTCCATCTGTATAGGTTCTTGGAACAAACCTACCATAATAATCGCAAACCGCTTTTTCATATTCCGCTCTTGCAACAAACTCTTTTTCTTGTGGCGAAACTGACCCCTTTCTTTTTAATTCTTTGGCTTGCTCATATTGTTCGTCTACATGTTGTTCAAGATTCATAAAGTCAGCTGGAACAATCTCGCTGAAATCACCAGCATAGTCATCTTCAAGCGCTAAGTTCATGCTGTCAAACATTTCTTTTCTTGAAAGGTCTTGACTTTCAAGTTCAAGTCTTTCATTTGCTTCTTGTCTTTTCTGCTCTTCTTCTTGTTTTTTAAGTTTTGTTGCATTTTTAATTACTTTTGGTCTATCTGCATAATTAGTTTTTATAAGTGATGTTGAATTCTCTGGCCTTAACACAATACTATTTTGCTTAACTTCTGGCTCTATCTCTTCAATTCTATCAGTGTCTAAGTTATCGTAATCTTCTGTTATTTCCTGAGTTTTGTCTGTGTTATTCAATTGTTCATATTGTCTTGCTCTTTCTGTTAGTAATTTTCTTGTTGGCACAAGTGCCGTGTTTTCATTATGTTCTTCGCTATTTTTTGTATTTATACTAACCTTGTCAGGCTTTTCACTTCCCATATCTTCAACTTGTTGCCTAGCACTTTGAGAATTTATAAGGTCTTTAATTGAGATTTTTCTTTTACCTGATAAATTTTTAGGCTTTTCTTGTTTTACAACTGCAGTTTGTTGTTTAGAATATGGAACAACTGCAACACTTTCATTATTTGCTTTGTTTATAGAATCGAAATTTGCATCTTTAATATCATAATTATCATCGTCTTGTTTTAAAGAGGATTTATTGTTTAAAATACGTGGAGTTGCTCCATCTCTTTCACTTTCAATGTTTTTAATTTCATCGTTTTTAGCTTCATTTGAAATTTTATTCCAAATTGCACTATCCTGTTGAGTTTGCACATTCTCATTACTATCTATTTCTTCATTATTAGTGCTTCCAGCCTTAGCAGATTTTATTTTAATTTCTTTAAACATATTATCAGCAAGTTCAATATCATTCTCGGTTAAATTGCTTTCGTTTGCATTGTCAAAATAAGAATTAAGTGCTTTGCGCATTTCTTGCTTTTCATCTTCTCTTTCACTAGAAGTTTGAGTGTTTAAATTTCTTTGCTTAAATAAATTATCAACATTATCTAACTCGTCATTTGAAAGTTCTGGAACTTCTTGTGTTTTTGCCTCTTCTTTAAGCCATTTTTCATAAGTAAAATCTTCATCTGGCAAATCAAAAACATTATTATTTTTTGAACTAGAAATGGAATTATTATTATTCGATTCAGCTTTACTTTTATTATCTATAACAGAATTATTAGTGTTATTTAAGTTATCTTCTTTTTCCTTTACTAAAGTCTGCTCGTCGTCTTCTAAGCCGGTATCACCAGAGTCTAACCATGAAGCCATCTCATCTTCAATATCTTTATTACCTTTTTCATCATCATTGTTTTTTTGTTCAGGTGTTTCTTCCTCAACTTTTTCTTTTTCGGTTTTTTCTGGATTAGGATTAGTTTCTGTATCAAGTTCTTGATTATTTTTTACAGAATTTAAAATATCTTGTAAATTCTCTTCCTCAACTTTTGTGTTCGATTGAACTAGATCTGTTTGATTTAAAACTCTTTCATTTTGAATTTGATTTTCTTGTAATGGTTGTGTGCTAATGTTGTTAGGGTTATTTTCAGGCTGACTGCTAATTGTTGGCTTTTGTTCAACTTGTTGCGAACTCTCTGTCTTTGGTTTTTCAGGATTTGTTTCTGCCCCTTTACTATTTTTTGCCTCTTCCGCCCTTGCTTTCAATGCTTCTTCACCTAAATAAGAGTTAAATGTTGGTTCATAAGTATAACCCTTTAAAATTTTGTTAGCATGTTTATAAAGCGATGCATATTCTTCAAAACTTTTCTTTCTATCTCTTTCAGCCTTTTTCTCGTTTTGTTTGCAAGCAGTAACTTCTCCTTTTGCTTTCCCAACATTTTTTGCTGCTCTTTCAATAACTTTTTTAAGCAACACATTTGTTAAAGCAAGCCCACCTATTGCTGGCAAAAATGCAATACCAAGCACAACAGGTGAAAATGTTAATGTTTGAACGGCAAGCCACGAAATTCCAGCATAAGCCGCAAACCCAGTTGCAAACAACACAGCAATTGATGGCAAAAATGACAACAAAAATATCATTCTTTTCCCTGCAAGTTTTCTTCTTGCTTTGCTTGTTGCTTTTTTGGCATTTTTAACTTCTTCTTCTTTGCTTTCTAAATCTTTTTGTGCATTTGCAATTAAGTTAGTTGAAAATTCTTCAGGATGTTTTAATTTTTTTCCGCCCGATACACTTCTTTTATCTATCACTTCACCCAGTTCTTTTGAAAAACAGTAATAACTGCAATCAACATCATTAAGCGTTGCCAGTTTGCTTGCATCATTAGAATTATTCCCAGTTATGGCATTAGAAAATGTAACGCACGCACTCAGTTTTTCATATTCGGCTTGTGGCTTTTTTCTAGCCCTTTCATTTGCCATAATAGTGTTTATAGCCATAATAGAATTAGGGTCGAAATCATTTCCACCGAAATAATGTTTAAAGTCATTTGGATTAGCATCAACCCTTTTCTTAGTTTCATTAAAAGCCTTTAAATAATCTTTCAGTTCAATATAACTTTGGGCTGAGTTAAGAGTTCCAATCATTTCCCTTCTCCTTTGTTTTAGCCACAGCATGAATAATAATATAGGTTTATTTTACCCAATTATAACAAAAACAATTAAAAAAAACAATTGATTAGCACAAATTCTTTTAAAAAAGCCCAAAAAAGACTGCTTTTTGCCCATTCAACAAAATTTACAAAACCTTATAAATTATTCATAAAATAGGACTATAAGTTTTGTTAATTATTCATTTTTATATATCAATTTAATATTAATGTAATAAAAATACAGGCAAAACAGCCTGTATTAAAATTATTTATGCATTTTTACCGCAACAATTTTTATATTTCTTGCCTGAACCACAAGGACATGGCGAATTTCTACCAATAGTTTCATTTGCAGAGTTTACTTTTGTGGCTTTTGGTTTAATTGTTGTAACAGGTTTTCTTGCCGGCATTTGTGGCGTTTGTCCAACCACTTGAATTTTTACAGCCATTAAAGCATCAACAATATCTTTTCGCATACTTATTCCCATTTGCTCAAACATATCAAAACCTTCTTGTTGATAAATCGTTATTGGATTTTGGTTGCCATAGCCTCTTAGCCCTATCCCCATTCTAAGATTATCCATATCGTCTATGTGGTCTATCCATTTGCGATCTATAATTCTAAGCATAATTGTGCGTTCAACATCATCAAATTTAACGCCAATTTTTTCGTCTTCAACAATTTTTGCCTCATATCTTTCTTTAACCAAATCGGCTATCATTTTAACAAGTTCGCCCTTAGAATATTTATGAAGTTTTTCCACAGTAACAAAATTTGTTTCAGGTGCAAGCAACCTCTTTTCAAGTTCGGCATTTAATCCCACAATATCTGCATCTTCAGGTTCTTTAAAATCATAATATTCATCAACAATGTTTTCAACAACTTCATCTATCATTTCCAAAATTCTATTATGCATATTTTCGCCTTCAAGAATTCTATCTCTTAATGCATAAACTTCTTCTCGTTGTTTATTTAAAACATTATCAAATTCAACAATATTTTTTCTAACCGAAAAATTATAACCCTCCACTTTTTTTTGAGCAGTTTCCACGCCACGAGAAAAGAACTTCCAGTCAATGCTTGCGTCGCTATCTAATTTAAATGCCTGAGCCATTGCTTTCAATCTATCACTACCAAACACACGCGACAAATCATCATCAGCAGAAATATAAAATACAGAATAACCAGGTTCACCTTGCCTACCAGCACGACCTCTTAACTGGTTATCAATTCTTCGGCTTTCGTGCCTTTCAGTTCCCACAATTTTAAGCCCACCAAGAGCAATAACCTTTTCTCTATTTTCTTTAATTTCAGGAGCCAATTTTTCAAGAGTATCCACATAAAGTTTATGTGCTTGTTGAACTTCTTCTTCATCTGGAACAAAATAACTAGTGGCTTTATTTATAACTTCATCACTAAAACCTGCTTTTTTAAGTTCATTTTTTGCCATAAAGTCGGCATTACCACCCAAAAGGATATCGGTTCCACGCCCTGCCATGTTTGTTGCAATGGTAACTGCCCCAAGTCTTCCTGCTTGTGCAATAATTTCTGCTTCTTTAGCATGGTTTTTTGCATTAAGCACATTATGTGGTATTTTATTTTTTCTTAAAGCCTTGCTTAGTTCTTCACTTTTTTCAACTGTAACTGTTCCCACAAGCACAGGCTGTCCTTTTTCATAACTTTCTTTAATCTCTTCAATAATAGCCTTAATTTTTGCTTCATGAGAAAAGAAAAATCTATCATTTTTGTCTATTCTTATAACTGGCTTGTTTGTAGGAATCACCACAACATCTAGTCCATAAATGCTTTTAAATTCACTCTCTTCTGTTTTAGCAGTTCCTGTCATACCGCTTAACTTTTTATACATCTTAAAAAAGTTTTGCAAAGTAATAGTTGCTATTGTCTTGTTTTCAGCATTAATTTTCACACCTTCTTTGGCTTCAATTGCTTGATGTAATCCATCGCTATAACGCCTGCCCACCATAACACGGCCCGTAAACTCATCAACAATTAAAACTTCACCATCACGAACAATATAGTCATTATCTCGTTTCATTAAAAATTTAGCACGAATTGCATTGTTAATATTATGGTTAATTTGTGTGTTTTCTATATCACTTAAACTATCAATTCTATAAAATCTTTCTGCTTTTTCAATACCACTTTCAGTTAAATGAATGGTCTTTTTCTTCTCGTCAATGCTAACATCATCAGCACGAAGTGTTTTAGCAAATCTACACGCAGTTAAATAAACTTCACTGTTATCTCCGCTTGGGCCACTAATTATTAGAGGTGTTCTGGCTTCATCAATTAAAATGCTATCCACTTCATCCACAATGGCAAAATAAAGACCTCTTGTCATGCGATCTTGCTTCCTAACCACCATATTATCTCTTAAATAATCAAAGCCAAATTCACTATTTGTCCCATAAATAATGTCACATAAATATGCTTGCTTTTTGCTTTGCGGATCTTGATTAGCATAAATAAACCCAACTTTTAGCCCTAAGAATTCATGTATTTTACCCATCCACTCGCTATGGTATTTCGCCAAATATTCATTTACTGTTACCACATGCACAGGGTTCCCTGTAAGAGCATTTAAAAACGATGGCAAAGTGGCAACCAAAGTTTTCCCTTCACCTGTTTTCATTTCAGCAATACGCCCCTGGTGTAAAACTATGCCTCCAAGAATTTGCGTGTAATATGGTCGTTGCTTTAAAACTCTCCAAGCGGCTTCACCCACCAATGCATAAGCATCAGGCAAAATATCATCTAAACTTTCGCCATTATTTAATCTTTGTTTTAATACATTGGTTTGGTCTTTTAAAGATATATCATCTAAATTTTCATAATAGTCTTTTTTAGCAACCACAAGGTCTGCAATCTTTCTTAATTTTTTAATATTTTTATTATTATCATAATTTTGTAAAAATTTAATAAGTCCCATAATTGTTAGTCCACCTTATGTTTTATTTTAATAAAAATACACAAAAAAGTCTATTAAATAACTAAAAATATTAATAATTCTAAAAGAAGGCAAATTTCAACATTATTAATTTTTTCTAATTCTTTAAAGATTTTAGACCTAATTATTTAAAATAAAAAACTGCATATTTATTATGCAGTTGTCATTAGTTGCTTAAATAATAAATTAAAACCATTTTCCAATTAAAATTTTGAAATTTTGCAGTAAAATAGCAAATAAACCCATAATTAATTATTGAAATTGATTAAAATTTGCAATTTTTAATTCTAAGCCATAAAATATGCATTAATTTTGCATTTTGTGGCATTTATAGTTAATGTTTTAAGATTTTCGGTTATAGTTTCTGGCGTAAGTGAAACCCCTTCTTTTTCAACTTTCTGCCCACTATAAATTCGAGCAATACCCCCATTTTTACTTGTTGTAGTTATATTATAGTTGATTTCACTAAGTTTTACATTTTCAAAAGTTATATTAATTTTTCCACATTTAGACCCGCCAGTTATTGTTATATCATCATTTACACTATTAACCGCCAAGTTCATTTCTCCATTGCTCGCTATGTTAACACTACCCATAAGCCCTGTTGCCAAAACTGTACTACCACTATTAATGCTAACATTATTTGATTTGGTATTATAAAGGGTAACTTTACCACTTTTAGTTGTTAAACTAACATTCCCAGAAGTGTTAGAGGCAATGATATCGCCAGTTGTAGTGGTAACGGTCACATTGTTTGCAACTTCGCCATCAAGACTACCAACCATTACTTTTCCACGCTTACTTTCAATGTTAATAGATTTTCCCACTGAACCAATTGTTATTGTGTTAGTTCCGCCAATTACATTTGCTTCAAATAATGTGTTAACGCTAATCTTTCCCCTTTCAGAATTTAAAGAGCCTGCAAACATTGTATTAATATTAATTGAGCCAGAATTGGTTGTAATGTTGTTATTTTCAAGTGTTCCCATTAAACAAGAAAGAGTAACCGAACCACTTTTTGTTGTTATATTTGCCTTGTTATAAATTACACTACTATCCGCATTGCAGGTAACTTTCCCGCTTGATGTTTCTATTGTAGCATTAACACATGAAATAAAATTAACATTTCCCGATACTGTTTTTACATTTAAATTACCACTTAAAGAATAATCAATATTAATATTACCCGAATGGCTTTGTGCTGTAATATTTTCAGCGAATAAATCTTGACCAACTGTTATGCTTTTTGGTGAATATATTTCTAAATCACGAGTTTCAATTTTACAATTTAGAGCAACATTCCCCTTTCCGTTAAGTTTAAGTTGCACAAATTTTAGTGTAATATTTTCATCTGCATTAACTGTTATTTTTGAATTATTGCCATAAATATAAATACTATGCCTGCCACTTGTGCCCCAACTAGAAGGCAAAGTTAAAGTTAACCCATAATTAGCGCTTCTACCAATTAAAAACTTTTGAATTTCATTGGTTTTTACGGTTATGCCGTTATTGTCTTTCACTATTTCAGCTTCAGGCACTCTTAACCCACCAGTTGTATAACCAGAAAAATTTTGATTAAACTCAACTTTAGTTGTGCCATAAGGTTCAAAATTAATTGTTATTGGAACATCTTTGGTGTTAAGATAAATGTCCCCATTTATATATTCTGCCCATTCTTCTGTAACATTCGCTTTACCTACTTGTGCAGAAACATATTCAATGCCAAAAATACGCGAACCAGGTGCCAATGCTAAAATCACACCTAAACCCACAACAAATAACAATGCACAGCCTAATATTAGCGAAATAGTTATTAAAAATCTCTTCACCTTTAAATTCTCCTAATTTAGATTCTTTTAATTTGATTTGAATTTTAGTAATCAACTCTATTATTACTCTAAAATGGCTTTGATTCTTCTAACTCCAGCCGAACTGCTTTGTTCTTTCACTATTTTAAATTTGCCAATTTCTCTTGTATTTTTAACATGTGGACCATTACATTTTTCACAACTGATATCACCTATTTTATAAACATTAACAATATCACCATATTTACTATTAAATTCACCTAATGCCCCAATTTTATTAGCCTCTTTTAAACTCATTTGAGTGCAAGTTACATCTATTTGAGCATCAACAGCATCATTTACAAACTTTTCAAGTTCAGCAATTTCATCTTTTGTTAAAGGCCTATCTAAATTAAAGTCAAATCTTGCCCTTTCATGAGTAATGTTTTGACCCATTTGATGAATATTACTACTTATAAGTTTTCTAAGCCCTGCTTGCAACAAATGCACTGCCGTGTGATACCTTGTTGCAATTTCACTATGGTCAATAAGTCCACCCTTAAACTCACCAGCCTTAGCAGTTTTGCTCTTTTCTTGATGCTCTGCAAAAGCAACATTAAAATCTTCAACATTAACCGTATAACCTTTTTCTTTTGCAAGTTCTTGGGTAATTTCTAACGGAAAACCAAAAGTATCATATAGCCTAAACGCAATTTTTCCAGAAAGCATGTTGTCTTTAACATAATTTGGGTCTTTTGCACTCATAAAAGCATTTTTGCGCTCTATTCCGGCAATTGCCTTTTCAAACTCTTTCATTCCGCTTGAAAGTGTGGCTTCAAACTTAGCGCTTTCTTTTGAAATCTCATCTAAAATATATTGTTCTTTTTCCACTAGAAGTGGATATGCTTCATTATAAACTTCATTAATAAATACCTTCGCAACTTCAAGCAAACAATCTCCCGATACATTTAAAGTTCTTTCAAATCTTATTGCTCGCCTTAAAAGTCTTCGTAAAACATAACCTGCACCTGTGTTAGATGGCACTATTCCATTTTTATCACCTATAAGCATAACTGCCGTTCTAATATGGTCGGCAATCACACGCATTGCACGCGTTATATCTTCATTTTCGCCATATTTTAACCCACTAATTTGCTCTATTTTATTTATTGCCCCAATAAATAAATCAGTTTTATAACCATCTGTTAAACCATTCAAAAACATTAAAAGCCTGTCGAATCCAAAACCTGTATCAACATTTTTATGTGCAAGAGGTTCATATTTTCCGTCTTCAAGTTTTTTATATTGCATGTAAACATCATTACCAATTTCAATAAATCTTCCACAATCACAAGTTACATCGCAATTATCGCAACATTTTTTATCATGTCTTGGATAAAACCATTCGTTATCTGGTCCGCAAGGTGTACCAACCGTTCCTTCGAGTTCCCACCAGTTATCTTCCTTACCTAAATAAAAAATATTTTCTTCACGAATACCCACTTCTTTTAAATAATTTGCAGTTTCTTGGTCTTTTGGTGCAGTTTCATCACCAGCAAAAACGGTTGAACAGATTTTATTTTTATCAAAACCCAATACACTTGTTAAAAAATCAAAACTCCATTTGGTTTTTTCTTTTTTAAAATAGTCACCCAAACTCCAATTACCCATCATTTCAAAAAAAGTAAAATGAGTTTCGTCACCAACGCTATCAATGTCTACTGTTCTAACGCAACCTTGAATATTGCAAAGCCTTGTTCCTTTTTCATGTTTTTTACCTAATAAATAAGGCATCAATGGTTGCATTCCCGCAACATTGAACATAACTCCTGTTGATCCATCACCTATTAAAGATACGGCACCAATATTTACATGTCCCCTTTCTTCATAAAATTTAATCCATTTTTCTCTTAATTCTTTACTTGTCATTTTATTCATATATTTTCCCTTGATTGTTTAAATTTTAATCATTTTTAACATTAAAACCATTTATTATTGCAGTTTCTTTGCAATTTTCAAGACAATAATGATAATTTTTTACATTGTTTTTGCAAAATTGTGTATAAGTTATCAACAATTTACTAAATTTTGTTAATAACTAAAAAATTTCTTCATCTGGTGGCAATTCTTCCACCCTAAGTGCTCCCCCAATTTCATCTGCCTTTGGCATGTGACCTTCGGTATAAGCATCTATAATACTTTTAGTGTTAGCATCATTTGAAAGATTAACAAAACTAACTCTTGACCCTTTCCAACCAAGAAATACGCTTCCAAGCGTGCCGTTTCTGTGTTTTGCAATAATAAGTTCTGCTTCATAATCTTTTGGCGCTTTATCGTCTGCAACGGGTGCCCCTTCTTCATTATAAACATCTTTTTTATGAATAAAGATTACCATATCAGCATCTTGTTCAATAGAACCAGATTCTCTTAAATCGCTTAACACTGGACGATGATTTGTTCTTTGTTCTACTTGCCTTGAAAGTTGTGATAGAACAATAACCGGCACATTAATTTCTTTTGCAAGAATTTTAAGTTTTCTGCTTATTTCACTGACTTCGGTCTGCCTATTATCGCTCTTGCTATCTCCACTCATAAGTTGTAAATAGTCTATCATAATAAGGTCTAGTCCTCGTTCTCTTTTAAGTTTCCTGCACTTAGATAAAATTTTAGATGGCGTGTTTAGCGAACTATCATCAATATAAATTTGAGTTTCCAATAATTTTTTATTTGCCTTCCATATTTTAGTCCAATCGGTTTGGTCCAATTCCCCTTTAAGACCTTTACCCATATCAACATTGGCAACGCTAAAAAGCATTCTTTGTGCTAATTGATCTGCACCCATTTCAAGTGAAAAACAAGCACATTTTGCCCCTGCTTCAAGTGCAGCATTTGCAACAATATTCATTGCCAAACTAGTTTTACCAATACCCGGGCGTGCTGCAATCATAATTAGGTCACTTTTTTGAAGTCCATTTGTAATTTCATCAAGTTTGAAGAAACCTGTTGTTAATCCCCTTAAACTGCCACTATCTCTATGGATATCTTCAAGTTTTTCAATAACTTTCGTTAAAGCAACGCCTATTTTTTCAAGATTACTCGTTTGTCCTTTTTCTGCAATGTCATAAATACTTTTTTCAGCAAAGGCAAGAACATCTTCATCACTTCTTTCATAAGCCTTACTTATAACATCACCACAGGCTTCAATAAGTTGCCTTAAAACGCTATCTCGTTTTAATATATTAACATAGTTTTCATAATTGGCAGCACTTGGCACCACATTTGTTAGGGTTGTTAAATATGCAATACCACCAATGCTAGAAATCAAATCTTTTTTCTCTAACTCATCTGTTAGTGTTATAATATCAATATTTATATTTGCATTATAAAGGTTAAGCATGGCATCATAAATAGTTTTATGCGTTTCACTATAAAAATCATCAACCTTTACTTTACTTATAATATTAACTGTTGCATCACTATCAATTAAAATGCACCCTAAAACTGCCTGTTCAACTTCTAGATTATTAGGCATGGTTCTAGCAATTTCATTCTCTTTCTTTTTTGCCATTTATTTCCACCTTTTGTTAATTTAATTATAGTCATAATTAAAACTAAGTCAAGACAAAGTTTATATTGAATAAATAAGCAAAACACAAATTTAGATTGTAATATTATATAAATGTTGTAATTTATTGGTTAAATAATATTTATTTGACAAGATTTTATATTATAAATATAATTTTTTTTATGGAACAAACAAAAGAATTGAATAATTGTGATACAAATAATAATTTATCCCAAACATTACCAATTACAAATAAAAATCAATTAAAACAAAGAGATGCTGGCTTTGAAATCTTAAGAATAATAGCAATGGTTTTAATAATATGCCATCATTTGCTAGACTATGGTGGTTTTATTTCAAATGCTCAAAGCAGTTTAGAACTTGCATTATTGAGATTGCTTCATTCATTTTTCACTGTTTCTGTTAATGTATTTATTTTGATATCTGCGTATTTTACAGTAACTTCTAAGTTTAAATGGAAAAGATTAGCGATGCTTTGGGGAGATGTTGTTTTTTATTCAGTATTGTTTTATCTATCTAATTTAATAGCAACAAAAACTAGTTTTGAAATCACAACTTTTGCTAAATTATTCCTTCCAGTAACAACTAATTCATATTGGTTTTTTACCGATTATTTTATTCTATCTTTAATTGCCCCATTCTTAAACAAAATGCTTAAAAACTGCACTAAACAAGAATATTATTTCCTTCTTATTTTAATTGGCATTTTTTCTTATTCATCTCTTAGACTTGGATTAGATAAAATAGTTAGCACTGGTTATGGATATAATTTAATTTGGTTTATATGCTTATATATTGTTGGTGCTTTTTTCAAATTATATCCAATTAAAGAAAAGAAATGGCTAACAACATTAATATATTTTTCATCTATTTTATTAATTTTTTCGAATCTTTATCTTCCAACCGATTTCCCACTTTATCAATATCTTCATATGCCAGCAGAATATACTTGCCCATTAGTTCTTATTGCTTCTGTTTCAATATTTTTACTATTTAAAGATGTTAAATTTCAAAATGTTAAAATTAATAATACTATAAGATTTATCTCAAAATCCGCATTTATTGTTTATTTATTTGATGGTTCACATTTAAGAGATTGGCTATATTTCGACTTACTTAAAATTCAAAATTATTATAGTCAAGATTATAGCATTTTAATGATATTACTATTTGCTTTAGCAATTTTTTCAATAGCAGTAATTATTGATATTATAAAACGCGGAATAGTAAAACTTATAGAAATAATAACAATAAAAATAAAAGATAAAAGAAGCAAAGAAATAAGTGATTAAAATTAAAAAAGCAATCATAACTTTATGATTGCTTTTATATTTATTAGATTTAATTAATTTTTTAGTTAGTTTTATATGGTAATAATGCCATAACCCTTGCCTTTTTAATTGCATTGGTTAATTCTCTTTGATGCTTTGCACAAACACCAGTTGTTCTTCTTGGAATAATTTTGCCCTTTTCAGTCATATATCTTCTTAATTTTTGAGCATCTTTATAATCAATACTTTCTACTTTTTCATTGCAAAAAGCACAAACTTTTTTTGGTGTTTTGCGAACCTTTTTAGGGTTTTTATCATCATAATTAGCATTAGCATTATTATTGTTATTTTGCTTTTTCATTATGATTATCTCCTTTTAATTAGAATGGAAGGTTATCGTCATCAATTGGTTCAAATTTACTAACGACTTCTTCCTTAGTTTGTGGTGTTTTTACTGGTTCTTCAAACCCTGCATCACCACCAGCATTTTTTGTGGTTAAAAATTCAACAGATTCTGCAACAATTTCAGTAACATATCTTCTTGTTCCATCACTTGCTTCATAGTTTCTTGTTTGAACTGAGCCAATTACTGCAACTTTGCTACCCTTTTTTAAATATTTATAGCAATTATCTGCCTGGCTTCTCCATGCAATAACTGGTAAAAAATCTGCTTCTCTTTCACCATCTGCACTTGTAAAATTTCTGCCAACAGCTATTGTAAACCTGCAAAAATTTACTCCATTGTTAGTTGTGGTTAATTCTGGGTCTTTTGTTAAATTCCCAATTAACATTACTTTGTTCATATCTTTTCTCCTAAACTTACTTTTTCTCAATCATTGTTCTAACAATACCATCTGTAATCTTCATTAAACCAGTTAATTTGTTAGGCAATGCTGGGTCTGCTTCAAAATTCATTAAAACATAAAAGCCTTCATTTTTATAGTTGATAGGATATTGAAATTTTTTCATGCCAAGTTTTTGTGCTTCTTGCGCAGTACCACCATTGTCATTTACAAATTTCACGAACTTTTCAACCAAACTATTTCTTGCCTCTTCACTTACAGAAGAATCGATGATATAAAGCAATTCATATTTGTTCATGATAATACCTCCTTTTGGACTCATTCGGTCTGATGCTTAGGCAACAGACAAGGAATTGTTGATATTATTATAACTATATTTTAATTTTTTTGCAATAGTTTTTAATAAATTCTACTAAATACCTTTAATTTTGCAAATAAACTCAACCTAAAAATTGACATAAAATTTTTAGTATTGTATATTATATATTGATAATTAAATTAGGGAGAAAATATGACACCTAAAAACAAAGATAAACTTAAAAACCAAATTTCAATTGAAAATTTAGGCTTAAAAGACGAAATTTTAGCTAATATTGAAGATGATAAGACTAATAAA
The DNA here is from genome assembly GCA_902496015.1 of uncultured Eubacteriales bacterium. Classification (GTDB taxonomy): domain Bacteria; phylum Bacillota; class Clostridia; order Christensenellales; family UBA1242; genus UMGS2070. The sequence goes on along the minus strand of CABUZJ010000001.1, from coordinate 15,371 downwards.
AATCAAGAAATAAAAATGGAAAGTAACCCGCGTGCTGTTAATGTGGGTGCTGTTTCTCTGCAAGAAAATGAAGATGTTGTGAAACCTGTAAAGGTTACAAAAAGACCCAAAAAAGAAAACATCGAAAATACAGAAGAACACACTAAAGAAAAAACTAATAAAAATCATAAGTTAACAAAATTAGGCAACAAAAAAAATAAAACCGAAGAAAACAAACCTGTGCGTGTAAGGCGAATTAAAACAGATTATAAAAGTGGCTTAACCCTTGAACAAGTTGCCGACCGCAATGAAAAAGGTTTAAATAACTTTACTCCTAACACAAATGTTAAAACTTATAAAAGCATTTTCTTTGAAAATATTTTTACATTTTTTAACTTGTTATGCTTTGCAATATTTGCCAGTCTTGCAATTGTTGGGGCATGGAAAAGTTGCATATTTATGTTTATCATTGTGGCTAACATTGCAATTGGCATAATTCAAGAAATTAGAGCAAAACGCACCATTGAAAAATTAAGTTTACTAACTGCTCCAGTAGTTAAGGTTGTGCGTGAAGGTGTGGAATACACAATTAGCACCAGTGAAGTTGTGCTAGATGATATTATTATGCTTTCAACAGGCAAACAAATCGTTGCCGACTGCACTGTGCTTGAAGGGCAAATTGAAGTTAATGAGAGTTTACTTACTGGCGAAAGTTTACCAATTAAAAAGAAAGTCGGCGATACAATTTTAGGCGGAAGTTTTGTTGTTTCTGGTTCGTGCTATGCAAGAGCAGATAAAGTTGGGGCTAACACATATATTCAACAACTTTCAGCCAAAGCAAAAAAATATCGTAAACCAAAAAGCGAACTTTTTAGTTCATTAAAACTTATTATTAAAGTTATTGGTATTGTTTTAATTCCAATTGCAATTTTAATGTATATAAATAACTATGTTGCAAGTGCAGGTGCAACAACTAATGCAAAGATTGTAGACACAATAACAAAAACAGCTGGCTCTATAATTGGAATGATACCAAGCGGAATGTTCTTGCTTTGTTCGGTTGCTCTAACGGTTTCTGTTGTGAAACTTGCACGCAGGAAAGCCCTTGTTCAAGACCTTTATTGCGTTGAAATGCTTGCAAGAGTTAATGTTTTATGCCTAGACAAAACGGGAACTATCACTGATGGCACTATGAAAGTTTATAACTGTATTCAGTTAAACAACACCGACATTACTTTAAAGCGTGCAGTTGGTTGCATGCTTTCAGCACTGCCAGACAATAACCAAACAAGTCAAGCATTAATTAACTATTTTGGATATAACAAAGAATTAAAACCAATTGCCACACTTCCATTTTCAAGTTCAAGAAAACTTAGTGCAGTTAGTTTTGAAGGCCATGGAACTTATATTTTGGGTGCACCAGAATTTGTTATGCCATCATTAGATGATAAAAAGATTTTAAACATGGTTGAACAATATTCAAAAGATGGCTATCGTGTGCTTTTGCTTGCCCATTCTAATGCAAATATTGTTAAAGATAATCCGCCATCTAATCGCATACCAGTTGCCCTTTTAATATTAGAAGACAGAATTCGTGATGAAGCCGTTGCAACTATAAAATGGTTTAAGGAAAATGGTGTAAAAGTTAAAATTATTTCTGGCGACAATCCGCTAACAGTTGCAGAAATCGCAAAAAGAGTTGGCGTTGATAACACAGAAGCATTTATTAATCTTGAAGGTATGAACGAAAAACAAGTTATTGCTGCTGCCGCAAAATATACAGTTTTTGGAAGAGTAACACCTGACCAAAAGGCAATTTTAGTTAAAGCCCTTAAAGCAAGTGGAAACACTGTTGCCATGACAGGCGATGGCGTGAACGATATTTTGGCATTAAAAGAAGCCGATTGTGCAATTGCTATGGCTAGTGGTAGCGAAGCAGTTAGAAGCGTTAGTCACATGGTGCTTTTAAATTCTGATTTTGGAAGCATGCCCGAAACAGTTATTGAAGGAAGAAGAGTTATAAACAATGTGCAAAAAGCATCAAGTTTGTTTTTTATGAAAACACTCTTTTCGATTTTCTTCTCAATATTCATTTTAATAATTAACAAGGTTTATCCATTATCAACTGAAAACAATTTACTTTTAGAAACTTTTGTTATCGGTATCCCTTCATTCTTCTTAGCATTCTTGCCTAATGATAAACCTATTGAGGGTAAATTTATTTATAACTTATTTAAAAATGCTCTTCCGGGTGCAATAACATTAATTTTAAATGGCTGTGCTATTTATGCTTTTGTTTGGTTCACAAAAGGCACACTAGATTGCCATTCAATTCTAACCACAATGATGACCATAGTTATAACTTTCACTGGACTTGCTTTACTTTACAGGTTGTGCAAACCAATTAATGTTTTAACTGGCACATTATTTGTAAGTATGTGCACCATTTGCTTTTTAGCAATGTTAATCATTCCTACATTCTTTAAATTAGTTTCTCTTGAACTAGCAGATATGTTATTTGTTATTATATTAATTTTGCTTGCTCCATTCATGATTAATATGCTTTACAAGTTGCTTGAAAAAATTAAATTATAAAAATAAAAAATCCATCAACTGATGGATTTTTTTATTATAAAAAGTTTTTAATCGAAACATTAACTTCTATTTCAAATTTATTTATATAATTATCAATATCTCCAAGCCCTTTAAGAAATTTTTGCCAGTCATTTTTATTGTATTTATATGCCCTATCCGCAATTTTAAATAAATCCACATTTTGAGCTTTTGTTTTTTCAAATAATTCTATTACTCTTCCTTCAATGCTACTTTTCACTGCGTCAATTAATGCATCATTTAAATAAGGTTTTAACACTGCGTATGTCCCTTGATAAGCCACATCTTCATTTATTACTTCCATAAGTTTTACTTTATCAAAAACAATGTCAATTTTATATTTAGGCACTGCTCCACTTATATCTATTTTGTGCGTTGTAGTTTTTTTGCCAATCCTAAGCCCAACTTCTGCATTTTTATAAACATTTCCATCATTTACATTTTCAACAACTAAATCAAATGTATTTGTAAAGTTTTGTGTTAGTAAATACCCAATTATATCTTCTTGTGCAGTTATCTTGTCCACAAATCGACCATTTTTGAAATAAGCAATAGGTGTAAAAAATTCAATTCTACCTTGTTTGTTTGCACTTTCAGATGCCCCACTTGAACTGCCACTAGAAGAACTTGTCCCACTGCTTGCTCCACCAGTGCTACTTTGTGACGACGAAGAACTACCACCATTAGAGCCCGTTGCATCTCCACCACTAGTCTCTTGTTGCTTATCGTTTTCGTTAGTAATTTTTAATTCTGGTAAAACAGAAACTCCCGATTGGCCAAATGCAGAATCTGCAAAATCTTGTAATGCTATCATTCGTGAATTAAGGGAACCTTGTTTATATATAAAAACTTTTTGCAAAGCAATTCCAACTGAAAGTTCAAGTTCACCTGTCTTTTTTATTTGTTCTTTAGCCGAACCTTCACAGCATAAAAGCATTACCGAATTAGGCAAATGGTCATCTCTTAAAAAATAATCCATATCTGCAACCAAATTGTCTTCAAACATACTTTCGCCAACTAATATAAAATTAGTATGTGAAAGCCCTGCAATTTCACCAATATTAAAAGATATCTTTTTCATACCCTCTGCAATAGACGAACCTTGTTCGCTAATAAAATCTAGTCTTGCACCTTCCCCACCAGATTCACTACCTGGCTCTGGCAAAACAACTTGTGCTGTAACTTCATATCCATCTTGAATTTTATCAATTGCAAGCCCAGTTATTATTACCCTGTTATTAAGCCTTGCCTGACTAGACAATGCTTGTGGAAATAAAAGCAAAAATGCAATAAGCGCAAGAAGCCAAGCATGCCTTTTAAAAAATCTAACCATCTTGCCCTCCTGCTATTGGCTTTTGTCCACTAAGTTTTAATTTTTTTGTGGTTTTTGTGTGAATTATTTTTGACTGTTCTATTTTAGAGTCATTCTTTTGTTTTCGCTGTTTTTTTGCAAACACTAAACTACACACAACAAATATAAATGGCAATACATAATTTATAAACAAACAATAAATATAAACCACTTTTCTAAATCTAGGAATGAACAAATCCATATTTACAAACACAAAAACATCTATAATAAACAATGCACTGCTAAGCAATATTATTAATATAGATTGCTTTTTTATGCCTAAGGTTTTGCATAAACATGTGGCAGTAATAAACACAAACACACTTGATGAAAGTATTGTAGAAATTTGTTCAAAAAGCACTAAAAACCAGTCAACCCTACCAATATCAAGCGTAAGCAATGAAAATTGAGTTAAACTTGAAATTGCATTAGTTTTAAAACCCGCAAGGTTATTATATATTGAATAGAACACCACATAAGCAGAAGGAATAATTATTAACACTAATATGGCATAAGGTAAAAATAATCGCCAGCCTAGTTTTTCATTTTTACGCATATTAACCATACCTGTAATGAAAAAGATAATCATGAAATCGCCAAACCACAAACTATTGTAAAGAACTTCTTTAACTATTTTTGTGGCACTAATGTCTAACATTGGCAAAATCCTATCAATTTGAGTAACAGGTATTGAAAGAAGCAAAACGCCAATAATTCCAACCCCAATTATACCCACATATATTTCGCCCTGCCTACCCAAAGTTTGAATTCCTTTCAATGCCATGAACATAACAACAAACAAGAAAATCAAACCAAAATATGTGTAGTTTAATTCGTCAAATAAAATGTTTGCAAATAAATCATGAATGGCAGCAAATGGTAATACTGCCATTATAAAAAAGTATGTTGCTAAAAATAATAAAAATAATTTTGCAAAAAATTTACCACCACTTTTAACAAGCACTTCATATAAATTACTAGTTTGATTATGACGATTAAAAAACCAAAGAGAAATCATTAAATAAATAAGGTCTAAAATTCCTAAAATTAAAAGCACAAACCAACCGTCTCTTCCCACTGAATAACTAATAATGCTCGGTAATCTTTGAAGTTTTGTTGCAAGCACACAAATTATGACTAAAATAATTGCCTGATGCCTATTTATCATCTTGTGTGCCCTCCTCGTTTTGCTTATTATCTTTATTTTTATTTTTTCTTGTATTGGCATTTTTCACCCTTTTAGTAAGTTTGCCTTTAAGACTTGGGTCTTCTTCTTCAATGTCCCTTGCCGAAGCCCTTGTTCTTGGTGTTTGCCTAATTCTATTATTATTTGGAATACTTATTGGTCTAATTACCATTTTAGTAAGGCTAGATTTAATTATTCCATCTTTTTTATCTGCCTTAATTGCTGGCGCAAATGGAGCCATTAACGGAGCCCCAAAGTTGGTAATACTAACAAGATATCCAGTTAAAAAGATAAAGCCCAAAATAAGCCCAAAGAAGCCCGCAAAACCACCAATTAAAGTAAACATTATTCTAAGCAAACTTGTAATTGGGGCTTGGTCTGGCAAAATATAAATTGTTATGCCCGAAATAGCAACAATCATAATGCTAGGAGGTGTAATAATTCCCGCTTGCACAGCAGTATCGCCCAAAATAAGTGCACCAATTATAGAAAGTGCCATGCCTAAATATTTGGGCATTCTTATGCTTGCTTCGTTTAAAATTTCAAACAAAAATATAACAAACAACACCTCTAATAGTGGTGGAAAACTAATGCCTTCAATACTTGAAAGTATGGATATTAAAAAGTCTATTGGAAGCAATCTATAATGGTAACTTTCCATGGCAACATATATACCAGGTAATAAAATCGCAACCAAAATACCAAAAAATCTAATAATTCTCACAAAAGTTGCACGGGCAGGATGCATATAATAATCGTCACTGCTTTGCAAATCTTCTAAAAACACATAAGGAACACTAAGGGTTATTGGCGTGCCATCAACAATAATAACAATTCGTCCCTCTAAAATTTTTGCCATTGCAATATCTGGTTTTTCAGTGCTTCCAATTTGCTTAAAAAGCATACTCTCATTATTCCTAAGCAAACTTTCCACATAATAAGATGCAGTTACTCCATCAATATCTATTTTATTAAGCCTATCTTTAAGTTCTTTTAAAACTTTTTTATCAGCGACACTTCTAAGATAAACAAGTGCTACTTTTGTTTGACTTTTTCTGCCAATATTTAAATTAGTTATAGCTAAATCAGTAGTTTTAAGGCGTCTTCTAAGTAAACTAATATTCACATTAATATCTTCAACAAAGCCCTCTCTTGGACCCTTTAAAACCGAACTTGTTGGCGGTTCAGTAATTGCTCTTGTTGGCCAGCCTTGCAAAGGCAATGCTAAATATTCTTTTTGCCCATCTATTGCAAGAACGCAAAAACCAGCTAACACATTATTCACTGCATCTTCTAAATTACAAGTTTTAAATTTTGCAGATGAAAGCACATTTTCAGTTAAAGTTTTAATAATGTTGTCACTTTCACACAATAATTGTTTATTAGTAAAAATAGGATAAATTACACTTTCACTTAGTAGCGTTTTATCTATCATGCATTCAATAAAAAATATACAAGCATTCTTATTTCCAACTAAAATTTTTCGCTTGTCAACTTCACAGTCCTTAGGAAACTGCTTATTCAAATCTGCAATAATTTTAATGTTGCTTAAATCGTCGTGTGCTACCATAATTCTTCCTTTGTTTTTAGTGTTTCAAATAGTAATAACAATTATGCAAAAGCAACAGATATATTGACAAAATTAATAAGGTAAGTTATACTAAACCCACATTATCGTGCACTTTTATTCGATATAATAAAACTAATAATTATATGGAGCAAATATGGCCACATTTAAAGAATTATGCAACAAATATTTAAAAAATCTTAGCCAAGATGAATTAGATAAATTATTAGATAAATATGGCTACGAACTAATGCTTAAAAAATTATATATAAAGTCAAGAAAAATAAGAAAATATAACATTATTATAAGCATTTTATCTACGGCCTTCATAATTAACTGCACAATACTTGGAACACAATTATATAACACATTTAATTTCAAAGAAGTGACATATTCAAAAAATGATAATTATGAAGCAGGTTATTTTAATGAAAATCCATATTATATATCTATCCAAACAGAAAATTTGAATAGTGAAGAAATTAAATTAATATATGAAGCGATTACAGAATTAGACAATGCAATGCTTGGTATGAAATTTGAAATTGTTGAAAATGACCCTAATAATTGCAACTTAAAAATTTTAAAAACAAACATTAAAGGAAATATTGCTATTGGTTACCCTGCTGGCGAAGCAAGATTTTATTCTAATAGTTTGTCTGGTTCTGTTTATTTAAATAGTAGCACATTTAATAAAAGCGAAAACTATGTTAAATCAGTTATAATACACGAAATAATGCATGTGCTAGGTTTTGAGCATAGTAAAGATTTTTCAAGCATAATGTTCCCATTTTCAATCTCAAATGATCTTTCACAAGAAGACATACAAAATTTAAACACTGTGTTCCCACCTGCTTCAAATAGTGATAACAATGAAACAGAAAATGAAAAATAATCATAAACTAAAATGAATACAAATAAGGAAATAAAAATGGAAAATTTAAAAGATATTTTAAATCAATTTAAAATTGAAGGGAAAGTGGTAAAAGTTGCCCCATGCGGAAATGGAAGAATTAACCGAACTTTAAAAGTAACAACTAACACAATAAATGGTAAAAAGGAATATATTTTACAAAGAATTAACACTAACCTTTTTTCAGACCCTAATTCTTTAATGCAAAATATAGACCTTGTAACAAAACACATAAGAACCGTTGCCCCACAAGAACAAACACTTAACATTATTGAAACAACACTCGGCAATCTTTATCTTTCTTCTAATGGTGAATGTTTTAGAGTTTATGATTACATTCCACACAGCATAAGCATTGATAATCCGCAAGAATACCCTTCGGCTTTTTATGAATGCGGAAAAATATTTGGAAAATTTCAAAAAGAGTTATCAACTTTTGATGCAAAAAAATTAACTGAAACATTACCAAACTTTCATAATACTTTCGACCGATATAATAAATTTATTAATGCAGTGAAAGAAGATAAATTTAACAGAGTTAAAAATTGTATAAACGAAATAGATTTTTGCATTACAATGGCAGAAAAACAAAAACTAGCCACCACAATTCTAGATAGAATTAATAATGGAACTCTTCCATTAAGAGTTACACACAACGATACAAAGTTAAATAATGTGGCATTTAACGAATACACTAATAAAGCACTTGCCGTTCTAGACCTAGACACTGTTATGCCTGGTGCATTATGCTACGATTTTGGTGACGCCATTCGCTTTGGTTGCAACACCGAAAGTGAAGAAAGCACAGACTTTGATAAAATAAAATTTAATGCCGACTTATTTAGGTTATACACGCAAGGCTATTTAGAAGTCGCAAAAGACTTTATAACCGAGACTGAACTTGAAAGCCTTGTTGATGGTTGTTTAGTTATGACTTATGAAGTTGGTATGCGTTTTTTAACGGACTATTTAGAAGGTGATACTTATTTTGGTGCTAAATATGAAGATAATAACTTAAACCGAGCAAAAAATCAGTTCACACATTTACAAAATATGTTATATAACAAAAATCTAATGCAAGAGATAGTATTCAACACTATAAACAACTGCCTAGAACAAGAAAAATAAACTTTTAATATTTTTATAAATATAATCTAATAAATATTAAGCAATAAAAAACCTCGAAATTTCGAGGTTTTTTATTTTTTGTTATAAATTAGTTTTGCCAGCCACAAATACCACAATAGTAATATCTTGGTGCATCATAATTCAAATTACATTTAGAACAATATTCATAATATCCATAAACTTGATATCTACCACAGTTAGGGCACATATAATAAACCTCTACTTCTGATCTAGTTGTCCATGTATGGTCGCCACCTGCAGGGCAATCGCCACTAGGATCAGTTCCACCACCGCCACCAGAGTTATAAACATAATTTAATGTAATTGAAGCACTTGAACCATTAGAAGGCTCCATAAATTCGACTATGTTATTGCCCATCATTGCTGGTGCGTAAGTAAATCCTGAATAACTAACTACCTGATAATAGCAATTTACATTATCCAATGTAAACTGCACTTGAACAGGTGCATTAACATAAGTTGTCACAACCCATGTCGAACCAACTAAATCTACTCTTGCTCTATTTGTTGTTAATGCTTCATCTGTTTCATCTTGTTGTAATTCGTCATTCCAATAATAGAACCAAATATATTCAATGAGTTGTGATTGAACACCATTGAAATCTACAGTATATGCATCACCCCAATAAACCGCAGTGAACACAACCGACCCACCACTTTCTGCAAGGTTAGTGAAAGTAGAGCCACTATCGTAATAAATATTTCCGCCGTTTAATCTCCATGTAGCAAATTCATCACCAGATTTAGTAACTTTTATTAAGTCGCTCACTTTGTAATTAACATTTCTTGCCGCATTAAAACTATATCTTCCGCTTCCTAGGTTAGTTAATCCACTCCCTAGGCTAGAAACTGAACCACCATTTATATCAAAGGTTACAGTATATTGTCCTGCACCCCACACTGCATAAAGTGTGTGTGATGCATTAGTAACTAGTGTTGTGGTGCTAGTAACATAAACACCAGTTCCATCACTTGCTCTATTCCAACCCATGAACACATGGCCACTTTGTGTAGGTGTTGGCATTGTTCCATAGGTTCCGCCCGCACTAATGCTTTTTGTTGCTGTTTTTGCACTTGTTGAACCTTTCCAAGAACCCAAGTTAGCCCAAGTGCTTCCATAACCATCAGCATCAGGTGCACTAAGAGTTACAGTATATGATGCCCCACTCCATCTTGCTGAGAAATATGCGTTACTATATTCTTCAAGCTTAAATGAAGTAGTCAACTTTTCTCCCGCAGAGTTATACCAACCTTGGAACGAATACCCCGACCGTGTAGGCGTTGGCAGTGTGCCAACCGTCGGTGCGGAAGACACATTCGTGCCATTTCTATTACCTCTAAAATTAAGTGCCTTTCTTGCGATGGTATTACTAGTATAACGGTTCCAACCAGAAGTTGATGGAATTGTGCCACCATTAGCATCAAGCACAACATTTGTGTTCCATACAGCATAAAGTGTTCTATTAGCTGCACCCATTGTTGTTGCAGAAGTAACAAGTCCGCTGTAATCTTCCACTGGATAATGTGTGGTTACAACTGGTTGAGAAGTGCTAGTGTAACTTGGTGCATTGGTTGAAGTTGGAATATCAAACCTTAAATACATATTACCACTAAACTGTCCTGTCCAGCCAAAATAGTAAGTATATGTTTTATTTGCTTCAAGTGTAAGCGTTATAGTAGGGCACATACTTGCATATCCATAAGAGTCTACTGTTCCATAACTAATTAGTGTATCATATGAACCAGGGTCACCACCATAAGTATCATTACCCCACCAAACTAGAGTTGAGCCACCAGAATCAGGAGGTGGAAATTCAAGGAACGGATTTTGAAGTTCTGTTAAATATGACGCAAGTGCACTTCTATCAGTATTAAAAGCAATGCCATAACCCCCAGCTAATGTATCAAATTTTATTTTTAAAGTTGCAGTACCGCTCTGTGTATTAGTTGTTTTAAATGTAAATGAAGCAATTCCTTCAATTCCATCACCTAAATTATATTCAGAGCCACTTCCTATGCTCCTATTATATGTCATGCCAGAATAACTGAAACTATAAAGTGTGCCAGCTGGTCTCCAAGTTGTAACAGTAGAACCTGGTTCAGTTGTAGTATAAAGTTCTTCAAAGTTATAATTAGAATACCACCCTAAAAATTCACTATCTGTTTTAGTTGGTGTTGGTGTTGGCACTGTGGCATTCACAGGAACATAAGTTGGGTTACTTGTTCCAGATGGTAATGTTCCGCCATTTAAATTATATGAAACCGTATATTGCCTTGTCCAACAAGCATAATAGGTTTTATTGCCTGTTACAGTTGTAGAACTTGTTATTGCTGTTCCGCAACTATCATGACTTCCAGTTGCAGTGGTTACAGTATGTTCACTAGTTCGTGGATACCACCCTTCAAATAAATAACTATTTCCACTTCTATAAGGAATTGGTAAAGTACCTAATGCTTGACCATAATACACTGACTTTGTGTAAGTTTTGCTAGAACTATTATAAGTCCAACCGCTATAACTTCCCGCAGCAGTTAAACTTGGTGCACTTAATGTTATGGTATAAGTGTTTGCTTGCCAATGTGCATAAAGTGTGCTTGAAGAAGTTTTTATCCATCTTCGGCTTGAATCGGTATAACCGTTAACATTTGAAACCGTGCTACCCGTTGAAGTAAGAACTAACTGCCCAGCGTTTGCTTCTGTATACCACCCAGTTAGTGTGTAATTAGATCTAGTTGCCGTTGGGAAAGTTGTTGTGTAAATACCATTAGACCAATAATATATATTAACACTAGATGGGCTAACAGATCCACCATTTGCATTTAAAGTTATTGCATAAGTCCTTGCAGGAACAACTATTTCAAAATCTCGGTTACTAGTAACAGTGAAACCATTTGCAGCCGTTGTAGAACCAGCACGCACAGTAGAACCTGAAACAGATTTAGTTAGGCTTGTAAGTGTTGTTCTAGTGCTGTCCACTATTTGTGTCCAAACTGTTGCACCTGCGTTAAATCCTGTTTTAATAATAACTTCAACATAAATATAATAGTCTTCACTTGTTCTAACTCTTGCACTGGCATCTTTTGGTGAATAAACACCACCACTATAATTAAAGTCATCAGCAGTTAAAGTAATAATATCGCCAGTAGTTTTAGAAACCATTTCAACTTTACTAAGCTCTAATGCATCGGTTGGATTAACATTATAACTAGCATCTCCAAACGCAAATTTAATGTTAAATTTAACTGTATATTTAATAGTAGTTGTCATAGAAACATTAAGGCTACTAGTGTTAGGAAGAGTTGCTGTTATGGCTGTGCCACTATCTCCTTCATAAGTAGTGCTACCATAAGTATATCTCCAAAGAATATCAAAATCTTCGCCATCATTAAGGTCAACTTGTGAACTATCTTTTACGCCTGTAAACACTGGCAATGTTCCCCAAACAATTCTACTTGATGTTCCGCTAACATTATAGTAAAGGTTAGAAGAGAAAGTGCCTACGCTTGCAATTGTTAAACCTGCGCAACTTGTTATAGAACTGCTAGTAACGCCAATAGAATTACTGAAATGGATAGTAACAATATTTCTAATAAACAATGCACTTAATGTTACATTTCCATTAATTGCAGGAGTTTTAGAAGCGCTTATAGTTGTAGAACCATTAGTAAATGTTGGATTACCTGTAAGCGTCCAAGAATTAGCAGTATATCCACTAATATTTCCAGAATATAAGCCAACATAAGTCCAGCCAGAAATTACAGTTGGGTTAATAGAGAATGTTGAACCCGCACGAGTATCAATAACACCAGTTATAGTGTAATATGCCCCATTATCTGTAAGAGTTGCCCCTGAAACTACACCATTAACATTTCCTATAGCCCCAAGTTTTGCAACAGCATTTTTAAGTGTTGTGCTATTAATTGCACCAATAGCATTATTGCCTACTTTATAATAAGAATAAATGTTAACATTGTATGTAGTAGCAACTGCAACTGCTTGCACAGTAAATGCCGATGTATAACCACTTGCAGTAACACTGTAAACACCACTAGAATTAGTAATTGCACTTAATGATGCACTACCCGATGTAACTTTAAATTCACTAAAAGTATATCCGCTATTAGGTTTAGCATAAAGAACCACTGTTGAACCAGTTGAAACAGTTTGCGTTTTAGATGCAGTTGTAAATGTTCCACCAGAACTAAATGATGTTGTAGTATTGCTTGATGTGAGTGTTACTAAATAAGAATTTGCTGTCCAACCTGCATAAAGCGTAACATTTGAAGAATATGCACTAGCAAGTGAACTTGAAATTGCACCCCCTGCTGTTACATATTGCGTTCCTACTCTATTTGCTGATGTGTAATAACCAGCAAATGTGTAACCAGCTCTACTTGGCGCAGTAACACTTGTAAGTATGCTTGTGCAACCATTATCACTATAATAAGTTGCAGTTGGATATTTATAGTAAATATAACTTGTTCCACCCGTTCCGTTTTGCTTATTTAATGTAACGGTTATAGTTTTTGCACTCCATGTTGCGGTTAAACTTATATCACAAACCGTGCCAAATGGATTAGGGAAACTTACCCCGCTGAAAGTTTTAGCAGGCGTAACAGTGAAACTTGTACCCACTGTTGCTGAAGATGTTATTGTGAATGAATTTCTTATTGCTTGCGTATTATTTGTAGAACTATAAAGCATAACGAACGCATAAACATCTTTGTTAGAGGTATAAGAGAAACTTGTTGAGTTACCACTAACATTTCTTTCCCATACACCAGTTGAAGCATCCCACATTCTAATTCTGTAATCATTATTAGCGCTATTTGTAAAAGTATAATTTACACCAGCTTTTAACAATATCCAGTTAGACCTGTAAGAATATGGATATGATTCATTAGAAATTGTTCCCGGTGCTGAATTTACACTAAAACCATAATGCCATTCAAGATTAGAATAAGTAACTTTCCAGCCTGTAAATGTGTAACCAGTTCTGGTTGGATTGTTAATAGTGAAAGCATTTGTGTTAATTGTGAAAGATGAAGGGTTTCCACTTGCACTTCCACCAGCATAATCATAACTAATGCTTGCAGAATTTAATTGCCACTGTGCATAAAGTATTGTATCATTTGCATTTTGCCAATTTGAAACACTAAACACATTACCAGTTGTTGCATTTGCTTGACTATAAGTAATGTATCTTACACCACCAGATTGTGTTGTGCCATAACCTAAGAAGGTATAACCATCGCGATAAGGAACTGCAAAAGTGCCATTTACAGAATGTGTTTTTAACACTGTTGTTGTTCCTGTTTCAGTGGTGTAATAATTAGTTGTTCCATAAACAGCATAAACTGTTTCAAGACCACCAACAAAGTCTCCACCATTTGCATTAAATGTTATTTTGTATCTATTTGCTGTCCATTTTGCATAAAGTGTGGTGTTTGAAGAAACAGAAGAATATAAGTTATTTGCAAAAGTACCTGCTTGACTAATATATTGCGTTCCATCACCATTTGTTAGTGTGTAATATCCACCAAATGTATAACCTGTTTTTGCAGGTAACGATATTGCTGTTACCGCATTTGAAAGATTACCGCTTGAATTAGTTGTGTAATATGTATTAGTTCCAAAACGATAATAAATATAATCTTCACCAGAAGTTGTTGCACTTTGATTATTCAAAGTAATGGTAATAACATTTGCCGACCAATTTGCTGTTAAAGTGATGTTAGATGCAGTGTTTGCATTAATAGTTAATGTTGTGCCACTAATACTTGCCCCACTGCTTACTGTCCAACTGCTAAATGTGTAACCAGTTCTGGTTGGATTATTAACAGTTAGCGTTTGTGAACTTGTGCTAAATGTAAAACTTGTTGGGTTGCCACTTGCATTTGTTCCACCATTCAAAACATAAGCTATTGTGTAAGTTGCTTCTTTAAATGTGCCTGTTACTGTAATATCGCCTGTTTTACTTGCAGCTATAGTAAGTGTTGTTCCACTTATTGTTGCCCCGCTTGCACTCCAACTAACAAAAGTGTAACCTGTTTTACTTGGATTAGTTAATGTTATGTTCTGTGCACTTGTGCTAAATGTATAAGTTGTTCTGTTAGAGTTTGTAACTCCCGTAAGCGTTGTGCCAGATTGAGTTTTAAACACATAATTAATATCGTAAGTATTCACAGTGGCATTAGCTGTTAAATTTCTTGTGGTTGTCATTGCTACTGTTGTCGCTTTTGTTGCTGAATATTGTGTCGAACCTCCTGTTACTGTCCAGTTCTTCCATGTATATCCTGTCGACACTGTTGCATCTATGCTTGCACTTGTTCCATATAAATATGTCCCTGCTCCACTTACTGCACTTATTCCTGTGCCTTTATTTAATGTTAATGTTAACCTTTCTGTTATTGTTAGTGTTGCACTTACTGCACTCGTTCCCATTGTGCCTGTTGCTCCACTTACTACATTCCCTGTTCCATTTCCTGTGGTGCTATTTGTTGCTGTGCCAAATGTTAGGTTATATATCTTACCACTCGTTCCTGTCCAATATGCCTTTAAATTATATGTTGCGCCATAGTCTAATTCAAATTCTATGGTTGTTGAACCTGT